>DVHT01000101.1 GCA_018711885.1 Candidatus Choladousia intestinipullorum
AAACCTTGTAAATGCCTGCATATATTAGTATAATAGGGCAGTAAACTTAAGATATCATATAAAAATAATGTGATGGAATTATGTGCCCGGTAATGTTTCCGTAATATTATTTACTTTTTTGTAATCTCGACATATTTCTATCACAATTCTCTTCTACGATAGCCTATCAGAGAAGAAATTACAACTTTTTTCAAAACAAGGAGCATTTTCTATGAGTAATATGACCCATCTTGATGAACTCGAAGCGGAAGCCATATATATCATGCGCGAGGTCGTTGCGGAATGTGAAAAGCCGGTCATGCTTTATTCCATTGGCAAAGACTCTTCCGTCATGCTGCATCTGGCTCTCAAAGCTTTTTATCCTGAAAAACCGCCATTTCCGTTTCTTCACGTAAATACAACGTGGAAATTCCATGAAATGATCGAATTCAGGGACCGTACGGCCAAAAAATACGGCATCGAAATGCTGGAATATATCAATGAAGAGGGTGTGGCTCAGGGCATCAATCCATTCGACCACGGTTCTGCGTATACCGACATCATGAAGACACAGGCACTGAAGCAGGCGCTTGACAAATACGGATTTACCGCAGCTTTCGGCGGCGGCCGCCGCGACGAAGAAAAATCCCGCGCAAAGGAGCGTATTTTCTCCTTCCGGAATTCCAGTCACGCATGGGATCCGAAAAATCAGCGCCCGGAGATGTGGAAGCTCTATAATACAAGGATCAATCAGGGAGAAGAGATCCGTGTCTTCCCGATTTCCAACTGGACAGAGGCTGATATCTGGCAGTACATCAAACAGGAAAATATTGAGATCGTTCCTCTTTATTTCGCAAAGGAGCGGCCTTTTGTGCGCCGAAACGGCAATATCATCATGGTAGACGACGACCGGATGAAGTTAAAAGAAGGCGAAACAATCGAGCACGGCATGATCCGTTTCCGTACGCTCGGCTGCTACCCTCTGACCGGCGGTGTAGAGAGTACGGCTGACACGCTCGACGCGATCATCGATGAAACCCTGAGTGCAGTATCTTCTGAGCGGACAAGCCGTGTCATCGACAGCGACGGAGGCGCATCCAGCATGGAAAAAAGAAAGAGGGAGGGTTATTTTTAATTATGAATAGTCTTCTGAAATTTATTACCTGCGGCAGTGTGGATGACGGAAAATCCACGCTGATCGGACATATGCTTTATGACGCAAAGCTTCTTTTTGCAGACCAGGAGCAGGCGCTTATGCTGGACAGCCAGATGGGGTCCCGCGGAGGCGCGATCGACTATTCCCTTCTGCTCGACGGACTGATCGCAGAACGGGAACAGGGCATCACAATCGACGTTGCATACCGCTATTTTACGACAGAGAAACGTTCCTTTATCGTAGCAGATACTCCAGGACATGAAGAATATACACGTAATATGGCAGTCGGCGCTTCTTTCGCCGATCTCGCGATTATTCTCGTCGACGCGACGCACGGCGTGCTCGTCCAGACGAGACGCCATACACGTATCTGCTCTATGATGGGCATCCAGCATTTCGTTTTCGCAGTCAATAAAATGGATCTGATCGACTTTGACGAAAACCGCTTCGACAAGATTGCCCGTGATATCCGCCAGATGATGTCAGAATATGATTTTGCTTCTATGAAGATCCTCCCTGTCTCCGCGACAGAAGGCGACAATATCACGCTGAAATCCAAACGGATGCCATGGTATAAGGGCACTTCCCTTTTGACCTATCTTGAAAATATCGATGTCAGCACAGATGAGGACGATTACGCATTCACGATGCCGGTTCAGAGAGTGTGCCGCCCGGACCGCACCTTCCGCGGATTCCAGGGACAGATCGAGACAGGCAGCATCCGGATCGGCGATGAGATTACGACGCTTCCTTCCAATGAGAAGGCACTCGTGAGCAGGATCATTGATGCCGGAAAGGATGTCGATGAGGCAGACAGAGGTCATGCCGTCACAATCTCTCTCGACCGCGAAGTAGACGTATCGAGAGGCTGTGTCCTCGTAAAAGATACGGCTCCGTATGTCGGCACTCTGTTTACGGCCAAACTTCTGTGGATGGATGATACGCCGCTCGTAGCCGGCAAGAACTATTATTTAAAGCTCGGTACAAAGCTCATCCCGGCCGTTGTAATGAACATCAGCCACAAGATCGACGTAAATACAGGAAATGAAATCCCGGCGGATACGACCTACAAAAATGAGATCGTAGAATGCGATATCTCCGTTTCGGACAAGATCGTATACGAAAAATTCAAAAACAATCAGGCACTCGGTTCTCTGATCCTGATCGACAGGGTCACAAACATGACATCTGCGTGCGGCGTTGTCCTTCATAGCCTGAGACGTTCCGACAATCTGACATGGCAGAAGCTTGACGTGACACGCGAGTTCCGTGCAAACCAGAAAGGCCAGACTCCGGTAACGATCTGGATGACGGGATTATCCGGTTCCGGAAAGTCTACCGTGGCAAATGAACTGGAAAAACGCCTGGTCGCGCTCGGCAGACACACAATGCTTCTCGACGGGGATAATGTGCGCATGGGGCTTAACAGGAACCTCGGCTTTAAGGAATCTGACCGTATTGAAAATATCCGTCGTATTTCGGAAGTTTCGAAGCTGATGAACGACGCCGGACTGATCGTGATCACTTCCTTTATCTCTCCGTATACGAGAGACAGAAAATCTGCACGCGACATCATCGGCAGCGACAGCTTCTTTGAGGTATATATCAGCACACCGCTGGAAGAATGTGAACGGCGCGATGTCAAAGGCCTTTACAGGAAGGCACGCGCCGGAGAGATTCCGAACTTTACC
>DVHT01000102.1 GCA_018711885.1 Candidatus Choladousia intestinipullorum
AAAAATATGGTTGAACTGAAACGGTATAAATAGAAAATTTGAGCACCCCTTGCTGCTGGCTTGTTATCTGGAGCAAGGGCATTTTTTTACATTTTATTTCTGATCCCGCTGAAAATATTATAAAAATTGTAAGATGGCTGCAAGGTTTTCTCTTCGACAGTCGTATCTTAAATATAAAACAGTGTAAGCTGTTTATTTATTATTCAGGAGGAAAAGAAAATGAAGAAAATCGCAATAACAGCAGCAGCAGGGATTTTGTCTCTGGCAATGGGAGCGGCAGCATTTGCCGCAGATTTTTCAAAGGGAAATCAGGGAAATGGAGCGGAAACTCAAAAGACGGAAACAGAGGAGACGCTGGCAGCAAATTCAGCGGCTGTTGTCTGTCCGTTTCTGGACGAGGATCAGGACGGGATCTGTGACAATTGCGGCAGCAGCGGCAGACATAAGCATTCCTGCAATAGCGGACACCATAACAGCTGCGGCACATTGACGCGTAAAAATGCAGGCTGCCGGCATTTTGCGGCAAACGGTCTCACTCATCACCGATAGAAAGATCTGATCGCAGAGCGTTTCTGCTCTCTCGTTTATTTTACAAAGCACAAGGGGGAAGAAGCATATGCAAAGCGAGAAAGACGTCAATCATGCAGTAGAAAAATATGCGGATATGGTTTGGCGCGTATGCTTTTATCACCTGAAAAACCGGGCAGATACGGAAGACGTATTTCAGAATGTTTTTCTAAAGTATATGCTGAATGAAAAACCGTTTCAGAATGAAGAGCATGAAAAGTCCTGGCTTCTGCGAGTTTCCATCAATGCCTGTAAAGATTACCTGAAAAATTTTTTCAGGCGCAACGTAGTTTCCATTGATACACTCAGAGAAATACGGGCAGAACTTCCGGAGGAACACAGAGAAGTGCTGGAAGCGCTTCTGGCTCTTCCGGTAAAATATAAAGACGTCCTTTATCTGCATTATTATGAAGGCTACACGGCGGCTGAAATCGGAAAAATACTCGGGAAAAAGGATAATACCGTATATTCTCTTTTGTCCAGAGGGAGGGAGTTGTTAAAAAAAAGGCTGGGAGGTGCGGAAATTGGAGAATAAAATACGCAAAGCATTCGATGCTCTCAGCGCTGACCGCCAGCTGAAAGAAACAACGAAAGTATTTTTTCCCAAAAAAGAAAAAAGAAAACAATCTTCATATATCATCCGGCGTTTCAAAGAATACTTGCAGCTGCTTGTGCCGCATTGTTCCTGACTGCGGGCGCCGGAGGATATTTGTGGCTTCAGACTCCGGTCTCTTATGTCAGTATTGATGTAAATCCTTCCATTGAACTGGCGCTGAACTGGTTTGACAGAGTGATTTCTGTAAAAGCATACAATTCTGAAGGCGAGGAGATTCTCGAAGACTTATTTTTGAAAGGGAAAAAATATACGGATGCAATCGATGCGGTAGTGGAAAGTCAGGGGATGGAAGCTTATCTGACAGAAGAAGCAGAAGTTGTTTTGACGGTAGCGTCCGATACAGACAGAGAAACGGAACTTCAGTCCGGAGTAGAAGGATGCTGCGGACAAATCGGGAATAACAGCCAAAGTGTTTCTGTCGGAATGGAGATTGCCGAACAGGCGCATGAAAATGATGTTTCTGTAGGAAAATATTACGCATGGCAGCAGCTTGCTGAATATGACAGCTCCATGACACTCGACCAGTGCAGGCACATGAGCATATCTGAGATACACGGGCTTACCAGAGAGCATGAACAGGGGCATGGACAGGGCCACAGAGAACGTACAGGGCAGGGAGAAAACAGCGGCAGCCATCATCAGGGGGAACATCATGAATAGAGAGGATCAGGAGGAACAGAGGGGTCAGGCCGTCATCGCAGGATGACGGCCAGTTTGTTTTCGTGGAGAGAAAATTCGGTTTCCTGATAGAATCCGGGGATTTCTCCGTCTGTGTGTACACAGAGCGGGTCGGAAACGGTGATCCTCGCCTTTTCGCACCGGAGGATATGAATGCCCGGTTTGCCGATGTGTTTTCCCACAAAGGCCAGCGGCAGGATCGTGAGAGCGCGCAGCCGGGAAATCCGGTTGACGATGATCAGGTCGAGATACCCGTCGTCGGGTCTGGCATCCGGACAGAAACAAAATCCTCCGCCTTCATACGGCAGGTTCATCGCTGCAGCAAAATAGGCTTTTTCGTACATGGAAGTCTCATTTCCGTCGATCGTTACGGTAAATGCCCTGCGTTTCATGGTAAAAATCTGCCACAGTGCGGTCGTCATATAGATGAGCTTGCCGGAATGGAACAGGTTCAGCATCGTTTTCAGCTTTGAGTGCAGGACACTGTTGCACACCGCTGCATCAAAACCAGTCCCGGAACTGACGGCAAAGGAGTAAGAATTCCGGGAACTGCATACGGTTTTTCCGATATTGATCCTGCGGATTTCTCTCGGATGCAGAATAGATGAAAGCGCGTCTCCGGGTGTCCGGGACAGCCCGAGACCGCGGACGAAATCGTTGCCGGATCCGGTTGGGATACAGCCGAATGTAATATGTCCAAGATCCAAGCCTCCGCTGTACAGTCCGTTTATGACTTCATTGATCGTACCGTCGCCGCCGACGACAACGATGACGGCAGGCTGACCGGATGCAGCCAGTGAAGCGGCAAGCGCGCGTGCTTCTCCCTGTCCGGACAACCGAAAGCTGCGGTATGCGGCGCCGGCCTGGTCAAGCTTCTTTTTGACGGATTTCCACACAGAACGCCCGCGGTTTGAACCGGAGGCGGGATTTACAATAAAATAATACATCTCATTTCCTCGTCAGATTTTCACTGATTTTTCTCTTATCATAATATTCCGGAGAAAGAAAAGCAACCGTAATTTGTTCAGTTGTTTTTTCGGGCCACCTGTGATATGATTGGAAAAGTTAGTATGCTGTGTCGTACAGGAGGAGAAGATGGAATTGGAAAAAGAAGTAGTATCAAAAAATTTTATTGAGCAGATCATTGACAAAGATCTTGCGGAGGGACACTGCATGACAGTGCACACACGTTTTCCGCCGGAGCCGAACGGTTATCTGCATATCGGACATGCCAAGTCGATTCTGTTGAATTACGGACTGGCAAAAAAATATAATGGAAAGTTCAACCTGCGTTTTGATGATACGAATCCCACAAAAGAGAGAACGGAATTTGTGGAATCGATCATTGCCGACGTAAAATGGCTGGGGGCTGACTGGGAGGACCGCCTGTTCTTTGCGTCGGACTATTTTGAACAGATGTATGAGGCTGCCGTGAAGCTGATCAAGAAAGGAAAGGCGTACGTCTGCGACCTGTCTCCGGATGAGATCAGAGAATACCGCGGAACGTTAACGGAGCCTGGAAAAGAGAGCCCGTACCGGAACCGCAGCATCGAGGAGAATCTTGAGCTGTTTGAAAACATGAAGAACGGTATGTATGAAGACGGCGCAAAAGTGTTAAGGGCAAAGATCGATATGGCTTCGCCGAATATGAATATGCGCGATCCGATCATTTACCGTGTGGCCAGAATGAGCCACCACAATACAGGAGATAAATGGTGCATCTATCCGATGTACGATTTCGCACACCCGATCGAAGACGCGATCGAAGGGATCACCCATTCGATCTGCACGCTTGAATTTGAAGACCACCGGCCGCTGTATGACTGGGTGGTAAGAGAACTGGAGTATGAGATGCCGCCAAAGCAGATCGAGTTTGCAAAGCTGTATCTGACAAATGTTGTGACAGGAAAACGTTACATCAAACGGCTCGTGGAAGACGGCATTGTAGACGGCTGGGACGATCCGCGCCTCGTATCGATCGCAGCGCTGCGCCGCCGCGGATTTACGCCTGAATCAATCCAGAAATTCGTGGAACTGTGCGGCGTCAGCAAGGGAAACAGCTCCGTGGATTATGCGATGCTGGAATACTGCATCCGTGAAGACTTGAAGCTGAAACGTCCGCGCCTGATGGCGGTCCTTGATCCCGTGAAGCTCATCATTGACAATTATCCGGAAGGTGAGATGGAATATCTGGATGTCGAAATGAATCTGGAAAATCCGGAGCTCGGCATGAGAAAAGTGCCGTTCGGAAGGGAACTCTATATCGACCGGGAAGATTTTATGGAAAATCCGCCGAAAAAATACTTCCGTCTCTTCCCGGGCAATGAAGTGCGGCTGATGGGAGCCTACTTTGTAAAATGCGTCGGATTTGAGAAGGATGCAGACGGGAACGTGACAGAGATCCACTGTACGTATGACCCGGAAACAAAATGCGGAAGCGGATTTACGGGACGCAAAGTCAAAGGGACGATCCACTGGGTGGCGGCAAAGACAGCCGTCAAAGCTGAGGTGCGGTTATATGAGAATATCATTGATGAAGAAAAAGGCGTGTACAATGAAGACGGATCTTTGAATCTGAATCCGAATTCACTGACTGTCTTAAAAGACTGCATGCTGGAACCGGAGCTGGCAAAAGCACAGCCGTACGACAGTTTCCAGTTTGTGCGCCAGGGATTTTTCTGCGCGGATGCAAAAGATTCCAGACTGGATGCGCTCGTATTTAACCGTATCGTGTCGCTGAAGAGCTCTTTCCGTCTTCCCAAAGCGGAATAGAGGCGGCCCGGATGAATGAACTGACGATCAGTCTGGATGCGCAGTCATCCGTACCGCTGTATGAGCAGATTTACAAATATATAAAGAATGACATTCAGGATGGAGGGCTGCCTTTTGGGAAAAGGCTGCCCTCTACGAGAAAACTGGCAAAATTTCTTCAGATCAGCAGGACGACGGTAGATATGGCGTATGAACAGCTGGTTTCAGAAGGCTACATCGAGGCGGTGCCGTATAAAGGTTATTATGTCTGCGAGCTGGAAGGGCTGTACCGGATCCGGCCGGGCCAGCCATCCGGCGTGAGTGCCAAACGGCCGGAGCAGGTGTCCTATGCGTATGATTTTTCTCCGAACGGAGTCGATCTGAGCAGTTTTCCGCACAACGCATGGAGAAAGCTGTCCAAGGCGGTCCTGATGGAGGAAAACCGCCAGCTGTTTGGTCTGGGAGATCCGCAGGGTGAATCGGAACTGCGCGGGACGATCGCGGCGTATCTGCATCAGGCGAGGGGCGTCAGTGCAAAGCCGGAGCAGATCGTCATAGGAGCCGGAAATGACTTTCTCCTTCTGTTTCTGTGCAGTATGCTTGGAACGGGGCAGAAGATCGCGATGGAAAGCCCGACTTACCGGAAAGCGTACGACCTGTTTGCGAATCTTTCTAATGAAGTGTGTATTGTCGGGATGGATGAGGCAGGTATGAGGATCGATGAGCTGGAAAAAAGCGGGGCGTGTCTGGCCTACGTGATGCCGTCGCACCAGTTCCCGCTCGGGACAGTCATGCCGGTCGGCAGACGGATGCAGCTTCTTTCATGGGCGGAGGCTGCACCGGAGCGCTATATCATAGAAGATGATTATGACAGTGAGTTCCGCTACAAAGGGAAGCCGATCCCTTCGCTCCAGGGCTACGACCGGGGGGAGAGGGTGATCTATATCGGTACATTTTCACGCTCGATCGCTCCGGCGATCCGTGTCAGCTATATGGTCCTGCCCAAAAGCCTGATGCAGCTGTACCGGGAAAGAGGCAGGAAAATTTCCAGTACGGTATCGCGGGTGGACCAGATGATCATAGCCGGTTTTTTGAATGAAGGATATTATGAACGCCATCTGAACCGGATGAGGGCAGTGTATAAAGGCAGGCATGACGCGCTGCTCGAGGAAATGAAAGCGTTCCGGCAGATCGGCCATATCAGCGGCGAGAATGCCGGCGTGCATATCCTGTTTACTTTTACGAACGGTATGACGGAGATGGAGGCGGTGCAGACTGCGGCGAGAGAAGGGGTGGCTGTCTATGGGCTTTCCCGGTATTATGTCGGAAGCGGAAAGCAGGCGGAAAGCAGTACGATCCTCCTTGGCTACGCAAATCTGTCAGAGGAGGAGATACGGAACGCGGCGCGGCTTCTTGCGCGGGCCTGGCTGTAGGGCTGAAGGCGGGCGGCTCCGGGAAGGAGAAGTATGGAGTTTTACCAGTGTATTACGGACTTTATTTTTGCAGAGGACGTACCGGAAAAGGCTGATATGATTTTTGTGCCGGGCGGCAATTATCCCGATGCGGCAAGAAATGCCGCGAAGCTTTACAGAATGGGATATGCGCCGTATGTGATGCCCTCCGGAAAATACAGTATTCTGAAGGGGAAATTTGAATACATACCGAAAGACGGAGCCGGCAGGCGTTATCAGACGGAATGCGACTATCTCTGCGATATCCTGTATCGCGAAGGAGTGCCGCGCGAAGCGGTGATCCGTGAGGATCAGGCGACTTACACGTATGAAAACGCGATTTATTCCAGAAAAAAAGTGCAGGAGACCGGAATTTCCGTAAAGCGGGCTATTCTGTCCTGCCAGGCATTCCATGCAAGGCGTTGTCTGATGTATTATCAGGAACAGTTCCCCCGGACAGAATTTCTGGTATGTCCCGTCGTGACGAGAAATATCAGCAGAGACAACTGGCACCGGACCGATGAAGGGATTGATACGGTACTCGGTGAATTGGAGCGCTGCGGCGGGCAGTTTCATGAGATTATGAGAACACATAAACAATAATGAGGACCTGTGTACCGGACAGGGCGTGATACGAGGAGGAAAAATATGATTAAATTGATCGCATCAGATATTGACGGGACACTGCTTGAAGAAGGGACGGACAGGCTGGATCCGGAGCTGTTTACGATCATCCGCGAACTGAAGGAAAAAGGGATTATTTTTGCAGCGGCGAGCGGACGGCAGTATTCCAGTATGAGATACGTCTTCCAGCCGGTGGCGGATGATATCATTTTCATAGCGGAGAACGGAACAAACGTGATGTGCCGCGGAAAGACAATGTCCTGCAGCTACATTGATCCGGACCTGGCAAGAGAGATGGTGACGTATATGCGGGAACTGGACGGCGTGGAGATCGTGCTGTCCACCCCTGAGCGGCTGTATCTGGAGACTGGAAGCACGCAGGTGCTCGCCCTTCTGGAAGCAGGATATCACAATGAGGTGGAGATCGTGGATGATCTGCTTCCCTGCTGCGGCCGGACAAATAAGATCACAGCTTACAGTGCGCAGAACATAGAGACCGTCTGTGAAAAGCTGAAAGACAGATTCCAGGACAGGCTGAATATTGTTATAGCCGGTGCGATCTGGGTGGATATGATGAATGACACTGCGGACAAAGGTTCTGCGCTGGCTGAAATACAGAGGATCATGAAAATAGGCGTAGATGAAACGATGGCTTTTGGAGATAACTGCAATGATATTGGAATGCTGGGCCGCGCACAGAAAAGCTACGCTGTGGCAAACGCGCATCCCAGACTGAAAGAAGCTGCGCGGTATATTGCCCCGCCGCAGGAAGAAGGCGGCGTATTAAAGACAATCCGGGAGCAGGTTCTGAATCAGTAAAGCAGGAGAGGACAGGATGATATGACGTATAAAAAAGAATATCTGGAAACGTTTCTGAAGAATCAGGGACAATTATTTGATGAACCGGTCGCAGAGACAATAGAGGAAGCCAGGGACTTCCTGGACGACTGTATGGCTTACGTTGCTGCCAATTACAAAGAAGTGAAAGAATATTTTGAGGAAAACGGGGCGGATACGTGCGAGATGAGCCGGGAAGAGCTTTTGTCACAGGCAGAGGTTTTTCAGATGCCGGATGGAAAGTATCTGATCGTGGAAGGGTGAAGAACCTGGTTTGTAAACAGGGGTGCCGCAAAATGCGGCACTCCCATTTTTTACATTTTTTTACGTGAAACTGATTGTACGGCAGCTTTTCTGCCTGTTATTTTAATCGTATGAAACGAAAATGAAGCAGGAGACGCGGCCTATGAAAAAAAACTATATTCTTGATACGAACATTCTGATCCATTCTCCGGAATCTATTTTAAATTTTGAGGATAATGATGTGTTTATCCCGATGGTTGTGATCGAGGAGCTGGATTCCCTGAAAACAGCCGAAGGGGAAAAAGGCAGTAATGCGCGCAGTGCGATCCGGACGCTGGAGCAATTCCGCCAGAACGGAAACTTATTGGAAGGCGTGGAGCTGCCGGGCGGGGGAATCCTCCGGATAGAGAAAAATTTTGTGGACGTGGAACTGCCCGAAGATATGCCGGAAAACAAGAGTGACAACAGGATATTGAAAATATGTATGGGAATTGCAGGGCAGCATACAGATACAGAGACGGTGCTGGTCACAAAAGATATCCTGCTGCGGATCAAAGCGCAGATACTTGGACTAACCGCACAGGACTACACGACGGATCAGGCTCCCGGAAGAAAAGAGCAGTACACGGGGAGGACAGAGGTATTTGCAGAAGAGGCATATTTTAAAGATTTTAAGAAAAAAGGAATTGCGAAAGAGCATGTCTACCATGTAAATGAAAATGGAGAGAGATGCTGTGTGCAGCTGGAAGTAAATGAATTTGTGATCTTAAAGGCGGATCAGTCAAACCGGAAAACACAGCTCGGAAGGTATACAGGAGAAAAGATCGTGCCGCTTGTTTACAAAAAATGCAGACCATTCGGTGCAACGCCGAGAAATGTCGGACAGTATTTTCTGCAGGAAGCGCTGATGATGCCGCCGGATGATATCCCTCTCGTCATAGTAAACGGGATGGCGGGAACGGCCAAGACATTTTATTCCGTGGCAGTGGGGCTGGAAAAAGTATACAATGGCGAAAAGAAGGAGTACAGAAAGATTCTGGTCACGCGCCCGAATGCGCAGTTTGATGAGGATATCGGATATCTTCCCGGTACGGAACAGGAAAAAATCGCTCCGCTGATGCGGCCTGTTATTGACAATCTGGAACAGCTTGTAGATTCGGATGAACAGGAACGCTATAAAGACGAGGAAGAGCTGCACGGAAAAATACAGGAATTATTTGAGCGGGGAGTCATTGCGGCTGAGGCAATGAATTTTGTGAGAGGACGTTCTTTTGCAGAAACGTATCTGATCATTGATGAGGCGCAGAATATGACGCCGAAGCAGGTGACGGGAATTATCACCAGGGCAGGAAAAGGCACAAAGGTAATCCTGCTGGGCGATCCGACGCAGATTGACAACCCGTATCTGGATGAGCGGACGAATGGACTGTCCTATGCAGCAGAACGCATGAAAGGAAGCCCGCTGTGCTGTCAGATCACGATGACAGCAGAAGAGTGTGAGCGCTCGGAACTTGCCGTAGATGCGCTCGCGAGAATGTAGATGGCAATAAAGGAGAAAAAGATTGAGTATCAGTTATCAGGATATTATAAAAAATGAGGAGATCAACCAGTACATCAGCATGGGGGATGAAGTGCTGGGAAGACTTGGATATACAGAACACTCCCGGAAACATGCCGCTGTCGTGGCGGACCGGGCGGCGGAGATCCTGCGCACCCTGGATTACAGCAAACGCGAGATCGAACTGGCCAGGATCACAGGGTATCTGCACGACATCGGAAACTGTGTGAACCGGCATGACCATGCCCACAGCGGCGCAGTTATGGCATTTCAGATCCTGCGCGACATGAAGTTTCAGCCGGAAGACATTGCTATTATCGTGTCTGCGATCGGCAATCACGATGAAGCGACAGGGACGGCGGTCACGCCGGTGTCCGCAGCAGTCATCATAGCGGACAAAACGGACGTCAGGGCAAACCGGGTAAGAAATACGGACATTGCGTTTTTTGACAAGCATGACCGTGTTAATTACGCAGCAATAAAGACAAAGCTGACGACAGACGCAAAGAAAAAGGTGATCCACCTGAATATAAAGCTTGATGAGCAGATATGCTCCGTTTTGGATTATTTTGAGATTTTTACGGACCGGATGCTGATGAGCAGGAGGGCCGCAGAGATCCTCGGACTGAAATTCAAGTTTACAGTAAACGGAAACAAGGTACTGTAAAAAACCGCGTTCTGCATTATTCCGCCTGGGAATCGCCGGAATCTGCACGGGGCGCCCGCACGGAAATTCCGTTGACTTCCACATCATCGCCTGCAGGGATGACAAAGCAGGGACGGCCATCGATGATCCGCGTTTCGATGAGATCGGCGCATTCCGGTTTGACCTGAATGACGATATTCGGAGTCTTAATCTCAAATTTTCTTGTATTTACGACATTTGAGACGTAAAGTTCCGTCTGGCTGTTTCCGCCGGCCTGTTCAAATTCTTCGTCAAAGTGCTCCAGTGTCTCCTGAGTCGCCCCGTTCTCCAGCAGCAGGCGTTTGACATCGTTTTTATCGAGCGCAGGCGGCTGCGGATCGTCCTTGCGCTCCTCCAGAAGGCCGTTCAACGACTGGTGGATGGTCTTGACTGTCTCGTATGTACATTCATTCTGCAGCGTCTCGGCAACGAGCATATTGAACGTCTCTTTCTGGGAAGAGGCGGAGAGAGGAAGCTCACAGCCGAGCAGCAGTCTGGCAAACTCTGCGTTCAGCTCGTCCGGATTCCTGGAATAGTATAAAATGCTGTGTATGTCGGTGTTCCGGTCTGTAAAGGCAGGAAACAGGAAACCGGTCACAGGAGCTTCCACGAACCAGTCACGGGTGCGCTGCTCGATCATATTGGTGTCCTCATTGTAGCAGAGACCTGGTTTGGTCAGTTTGACCGGACAGATCGAACATAACAGGAATTCATATACGTCATCAGACGCGTCGAACATTTCAATACCGTCGGATGCTTTTTTGGGAATATCGTACGCCGCATGGATCAGTACGATGTAATAGTTTTCCGGATACAGGAACGTTTCAATTACTTTATCGTAAAATTCGTCGAGCAGAACATCGTCTTTCAGCTGACTGTTTTTCAGTCTCAGCAGGTATTCAGAGGCTCCCCCGGCAGTCTCCTGCTCAAGAGGAAATTCCATGTCAAGAAGATTTTTTCCGATCGTGCCGGACAGTGTTTTTTTCAGGATTTCAAAATATTTGAACATTTCTTCTTCCGGGAGAGAAAGAAATGCTTCTTTCATTTTTGTCTTCTTATTCTTGTCTCCGTCCACGTAACAGCCGCAGATGCGCGTGACCGGGCTGCGGTCAGGATGGAAGAGTCGTTTGATTTCAGCTACTTCTTTTTTGTTCATGTGTACCGTCTCCTTATACAATGATATAGGTCGCTATGACGTGAAGGATGAGCAGATGTACCGGATAGAACCAGTAAAAGAAATACTTCATCCGAAGCCCGCGTTTCCCATTATACAGATATACGGGGATGAAAGCGATCGGCGCCGGAAGCTCCCAGGATACGGCAGCCGCCCCGCCGATACACTGGTAGAGTCTCGTATGGCGCAGCAGATAAAGCACTGCGATCAGGAATACGCCTTTGTAATTATAATCACAGTCGATCAAAAGTGCAAGATACATGCCGGCCGCGATCGGAAGGATGGAAAGAAACATATTTTTCGTACCATTTTCTGTAATCCATGCAATCCCTGCCATAACGAGAAGCCCGAGCAGGAGCGTAAAATAGACATTCTGTTTATCCGGAAAGAACCAGTTCCCTTTCAGTGCAAGATCAAACGGGATTTCCGATATCAGGGCAAACAGAAAAAGACGGCCCGCGTATTTTTTTACGTTTCTTGTGTGCAGAAAACCTTCTACGATCAGAAAGCAGAAAATGGGAAAGGCCAGACGGCCGATATCACGCGACAGATTATAAATGGACGCCCACATCTGGCGCTGCTCCGGTATGGAGGAAACAGCTGGAAGCCTCAGCACGGCGCGGAGCACCGTCGCTCCGGTATGATCGATCAACATCGTGATGATGGCGATCAGTTTCAGGGTACTGCCTGAAATGCCGCCGAATGGTTTATACTGGTCTGTCATATCATTTCACTCCGTTTCTTTGAATAGATACAATTTACACTACAAAGAAAAAAATGGCAAGGAATACTTCACATGTTTTTGGGAGAAAAAGGGTATACTTCCAGAAGAAACAGGCGATAAGACAAGGAGGTTCCTATGGCGGATATAGCAAAACAGAAGAAACAGGAAGAGTATCAGAAATACGTAAAGCAGGTGACTCCGACGCACAATCTGTTCCTGAATATGTGCAAGGCTTTTGTGACAGGCGGAGCGATCTGCACACTCGGCCAGTTTATTCTGAACTGGTGTGAGCGGATCGGGATGAAAGAAGAAACGGCAGGAAACTGGTGCGCGCTCTGGCTCGTTTTGATAAGCGTCGTGCTGACGGGACTGAATCTGTACCAGAAGCTCGCGAAATTCGGCGGGGCGGGAACTCTCGTGCCGATTACCGGATTTGCAAATTCTGTTGCCTCCCCTGCGATTGAGTATAAGAAGGAGGGGCAGGTCTTCGGGATCGGCTGTAAAATATTTACGATCGCAGGACCGGTGATCCTCTACGGTATCTTTACAAGCTGGTTGCTGGGGGCAATCTATCTGGTGCTGAAGCTGACGAAGGTGCTGTGACAGGACTGCAGAGTATCCGCTGCCCGGCAATCGAAAAGGAGCTGCTGCAAAATTTCTGCAGCAGCCCCTTTTTGAGACAGCCAGCGCCTGGCGGCGCAGATTACTTCGCAAGAAGTTTTAAGATCTCATTGCTTCTGGTAATGAATTTTGTCATCTCTTCCGGTGCGAGCGGCTTGTGTGCGATCATTGCGAGATCGTAGAGCTGTTCGCAGATCATCGGAACGTTGTCAGAATTCTTATTTGCGGCAATGTACTGTACGAGGCTGTTGTTGGCGTTCAGTACAAGCGTCTCTGTACCGCCGAACATGGACGGATCCATGCCGTACATATTGTACATTTTCATCATTTCCTGCATACGGCGGCTCTCTTCGGAGAGAGTGATCATAGAGGAAATGTTTTCATTCTTCAGCTTTTCTACTTTTACTTCCAGCTTGTCTTTGCCGAGCGCTTTGCGGAATACTTCCGTCAGCGTATCTGCTGTTTCTTTCAGATTTTCTGCATCGGATTCTTCTTTTGCGGAATCGGTGACATCAGCGTCAATTCTCTGGAACTTGATCTTATCGTTGATCTGTTCCATATGGGAGATAAAAGCAGTGTCAATGTTGTGGCGGAGGATCACGGCGTCCATGCCGGCCTCGCGGAACATATTAATGTACTGGCTCTGCTGTACCTCATCGGTCACATAGTAGATGGTCTGTTTTTCCGGTTCTTTTTCTTCGCCTGCCGGTGTCTCTTCTGATGAGGTTTCTCCGGCTTTTTCATCTGCGGCTTCAGCGTCTTTGGATGGCTTCGCTTCTTTCTCTTCTTTTACGAGATCTTTGATCGTCAGATATTTTCCGTCGAGGTTCTTGTACAGGACGGAATCCATCATTTTTTCGCCGAACTTCGTATCCTTGATGCAGCCGAATTTGATAAACGGGCTGATATCATCCCAGTATTTTTCATAGCTCTCGCGGTCTGTCTTGCACATACCGGTCAGCTTGTCAGCG
>DVHT01000103.1 GCA_018711885.1 Candidatus Choladousia intestinipullorum
AACTCTGGAGGCAGTTTGCAGGGCATTTGGTATCACTCTGGCTCAGTTCTTTGCCGAGGGTGAAGAAGCGCAATTGACCGAAGAGCAACAGAAACTCTTTTCAAAATGGAGTACCCTGACAGATCGACAAAAGCAAATCCTTCTTGAACTGATGGATGCCATTTGAAGCACATCGCTCCCACAACGGGAAAGATGTGCTTTTCTTTTGCCATTAAAAAAGGCCCCTGCCAACCGCAGGAGCGAAAACAAGAACTTTATAGGTAAATTTGAAATGCACCCATTCACGCAATTTGGGTGCATTGTATCAATTTATGGTACGCAAGCCAGTTCGGGTATCCCACAAAGATCACATTGTAGCTGTCCCAGTCCTCCACCTGTCCCGCAATCTGCGGCCGGGCGCCTTCCTGCTGCTCCGTCTGGGCAATCTCCAGAAGCGTATCATAATCATCTGTGTAAGGTTCCACCGTCTCAATTCGGAACAGGTCGCCGCCCGTCTCAGCCTGGATCATTTCAGCCAGAGCTTCCGTATTGCCGGACCAGGAAAAATACGCAATCAAAATATCTGTGCTGTTTTCCGTATCCGCAGACTCAGCTGCCGCTTCCGCGGCTGCTTCTGGCATTTCTCCCGTGGTTTCCGCCTCTGTCATTGCTTCCGGAACCGCCTCTGTTACTGCTTCCGTGACTGAAGTCTCTGTCACCGCTTCCGTGGCAACCGCTTCTGTCAGTGCTTCCGTGGCAACCGCTTCCGTCACCGCTTCTGTCACCGCTTCACTGTCACGGCTGCTGCCGCCGCATGCGGTTAAGGAAAACACCAGTGTACTGGCAAGTAAAATTCCAAGTAACTTTCTCATATGATCTCATTCCTTTCATTTATAATGTATCGTTTTTGCTGTTATAAAAAATTATAAAAGGAGGCATTCTCTCTTGTCTAATACCTGTTTTCTCTGGTTTTTCATGCAAAAAAAGCATGATTTCAATAACAGAAGCCGCCCCCTGCAAAGATGTCCTCTCTGACAAACGGCGGCAGCTGCAAATTTCTGCTGACTGTTCTATGACTGTTTATTCATTTTCGCCAGCCACGGGTTCTACCTGGATCGTTCCTGACAGCCCGGAAATCGATTCGCTCCCGGAAACGACCTGCCCAAGCTCATACAGGCCGCTTGCCGACCCAAAATCGCCGTAGAACATGACTACATCTCCCCAGGGCGCATAGTATGCCAGAGTCCCTGCACCTGCCTCCGCCTGAGGCGCATCTTCCGTGTCCAGTTCTTCGGGCGGATAAAAAATCTTTTCATTCGTACTGTAATCTTCCACCTCTATGGTCAGCGGAAGCTGTTCATAGAGATCCCTTGCTGCCTGGCTGTCGTTTAATTCAAATACGATCTCGCCGGCCTCTGCTTCCACCCGGATCTGCATCGTTTCTTCTGCAGCATCCTCCAGGGCGGAAGGATCCTGTTCGATGAGCACATCTCCGGACATTTCGGCGATTTCATCCATCCCCTCAAGGCAGACGCCTAACCGGTGCATATCATCGCCCGACTGAAAATCTTCATACAGCATGAAGACATCTCCCCAGGGCTCATAGTAACTCAATTCGCCCTTCTTGCCAGCTTTATAGATTTCTGCATCGGTCACATCAAGCTCCTCCGGCGGATAAAACATCCACTGTGCGTCCGCGAAATTCGAAAGCTCCAGTTCTAGCGGAAGCTGTTCATACAATTCCTCCGCCGCTTCCGTATCATACAGCTGAAATGCGGCTGTATGCCCCTGAGACGTAATCCTGACCGCCATATCCGATAATTCCAGCCCGGTTTCAGAAACCTGTGTTTCCTCCAACGCCTGATCTTCCTGTGCAAAAACGGTTCCTGCAGACAGCATCGTAAGTCCCAGGACCAATCCGAGTATTTTCTTCAATCTGACTTCCTCCTTTCAGCCAAGCTCCAGAGTAACGGTAGTATTGCCGCGCCCTAAAATCGCTTTTAATTCTTTCTGCGTCACGCTTTCAATTCTTCCGAGTTTTGTAAAGTTCCAGGAATTCGGCTCATAATAGATTACAAAAGAATTTCCCAGATACAGGATCAGATCACACGGTTTTGCGTGGGTCGGCCTGTCGTTTGTCGGCAGCCGTCTTCCAATCGGTCCTACTTTCTCCATGCCTGCGTAATCACTCATAGAAATCGTTAACGGGCCTTCCCGAAGCATTTCGGCCAATGCCTCTGCGGATGAATTTTTTTCCAGTGATGCGGTCAGTACTTTATCACCTGCCCGGATTTTCAGTTTCTCTGCTGACATCCTGCGCCCTCCTTTTGTTGATTCTTGTTTCAGATTTTCCAGACTTACTCCTGTCAGATCTTCAAGTCCCCTGATTGCTTACGCACAGGCGCAGGCCTGCTTTTTGTGCTGTACGGAGAGCTGTTCATCCACGATGACTTCTCCCTTTGCTTCCGGGATATCCAGAATGATCTCTCCCACATAAGGAACTGAGATTTTCCCGATCAGAGGATTTTTGATGCTGTCCACCGGAGTCGTAACGACTGCCTCTACTTCGGACCGCTCAAAAGCAAGGTCTGTATCGATCATTTCGCAGTTGATCAGTTTCAGATTTTTGCAGTAGCACAGAGGCTGTGTCCCGATGATCCTGCAGTTTTCAAAGGTAACGTTTTCGCAGTACCATGCCAGATATTCGCCTTTTACCACGCTGTTTCTTACAACTACATTTTTTGCGTGCCAGAAAGCGTCCTTCGTATCAAATCGGCAGTTTTCAAACACTGAGTCCTCGATATACTGGAAGGAATATTTCCCCTTCATCTCTACATTTTTAAAATGCAGACGGCTGGAGCGCATCATAAAATATTCACTCTCTGCCGTGCAGTTCTCCATATCCACTCCCTGCACAGACCATCCGAACTCCGGCGAAACGATATCACACCCTTCCAGCTTCGCATCCCGGCACTCTCTTAGGGCTTTGATTCCGTGGAGTTTTGTATCTGTGATTTCGATTTGGTCAGAATACCAAAGTGCGGCCCGGCACAGTTCCGTCATCTCAGACCCGGAAATTTTCAGACCGTGGTCATGCCAGAACGGATAACGCAGGTTAAAAAAACTGTCTGTGACCTGAATATTTTCACACTCTTTAAATGCGCTCTCCCCGTCTGCCGGCCCGTCAAAAGAACACTGCTCCACCGCAAGATTTTTGCTTCCATAAAGAGCCCGCTCCTCATCAAATGTCTGATTTTGAATTCTTTTCATAATAATAACCTCCTGCTAAATAAAATATCACTTCATGCCATTCTGTTTTCTCATCTGGTAAACCAGATAGTCCAGACAGGTTATCCGCCTCTCATCTTTGTGGACTCTGTTCAACAGCCGCTCCCGCTGCTCTGAGAGCAGCAGAAGCTGTTCTGCTGTTTTTCCTTCATCTGCCAGAGCAAAAAATTTTTGCCTGGTCTTCACATCACATCCGGCATCCTTCAGATTCTGTTCCATCGCCTCAGCTGCGGTATTCTCTGTCATAACATTCTCGCTTTCATTTATCGTGAATTTTTTCTTCATCTGATCAGATTATATCTCCCCGGTTTTTTTATAGCAAATACTTAATCTCTATACTTTTTTATAGTTAAAACCTATATGTCTTCTTTGTCACTTTCTTGTATAACAAATATTTTACGCAAATAAAGATGCATAGTTGAAACCTATGCAGCTTCCTGCTATACTCTATCTAACTGATATTGGGATCAAAAAAATGCCAGACGGAGGTGTACTATGGAATTGCGTGTCCTTCAATATTTTCTTGCCGTTGCAAGGGAGCAGAGTATTTCTGGCGCTGCCCAGGCCCTTCACCTGTCGCAGCCCACACTTTCGACTCAGATAAAAGCACTTGAAAAAGAATTGGGAAAACAGCTCCTGATCCGCGGGACTCCCGGTTCCCGAAAAGTCACTTTGACGGAAGAAGGAATGATTCTCAGAAAACGGGCCGAAGAAATTTTA
>DVHT01000104.1 GCA_018711885.1 Candidatus Choladousia intestinipullorum
CATTCATCCGTCCGAAACACTGCGGCGTCTGCCTGGTCAAGCCTGCCGAGTGTCTCATCGGAAGGATGGCCGTACCGGTTGTTCTTCCCGCAGGAAATCACTGCGAACCGCGGAGATACTGCTTCCAGAAATTCTTCCGAAGATCCATTTGATGATCCGTGGTGTCCCACTTTCAGGACATCTGCATGCAGGTCCGCCCCCGATGCGGCCAGCTTCTTTTCTGCCGCTCCTTCCAGATCGCCGGTAAACAGCATCCGGAAGTTTCCGTACTCCAAAAGCAGCACCATAGAATCTTCATTCCGGTCACCTGCAAGACCGCCCTTCTGCGGAGCAAGACACGTCATGCTCCAGGACGTTCCGGCATCCCCTGTCCGATCCGGCTTTGTCCTGCCGACGGTATCTCCCCTGTCCATTTGAAGGATCTCTATGCCGTTTTTCCCGGCCAGTGCCGTAAGTTCGTCAAAATCCGCATCGTCGGCAGACGGCGGCAATACAAGGCGCTCCAGCGTGATCCCGGATACATTCTCTTTCCATCTCCCGGTTTGATACTCCGTCAGAAACTCCCGTAGTCCGCTTATATGGTCTTCGTCTGCATGTGACAGGAACCAGTAATCAATCTTCCGGATCCCATAATATTTCACGCTCTGGCTTATGACGTATTCCCATACCTTCCGGTTGGAGCTGCTGCCTCCATCCACAAGGCAGTTGATTCCTTCCGGAAACTGAAGAAGCGTACAGTCTCCCTGGCCGACATCAAGACATGTGACCGTCAGTTCCCCGCTTTTCCATCTGCTCATACATGCAATGCATACAAAGCAGCCTGAAATCCACAGGGCCCGCATTCCTTTTGTCCGGCTCTTCTTTTCCCGGTCTCGTTTGCCTTTTCGCCGGACCGCATTCCCGATGAGGCAAAGGGCCGCAAGTACGGAATAATAGAGCAGGATGGAAAACAGACTCGGGCGTCCGGCTACCCACAGCGGCACCGGAAAATTCTGTTCCAGCCGGCAGAGCCATTCAAATCCATTCAGAAGATATCCAGCCGGCGCTGCAAAAAAGATTCCGGCAGGTTCCCACAAAAGTCCCGCCGAAGCTGCCAAACCGGAGGCCATGACTGCGCTCATCAGCGGTACGACAGCAAGATTCACGAGAATGCTCCAGGGTGCCGCCTGATAAAAGAACCAGAGCGTACAGGGCAGTGTCCCGATCCAGACAGAAGCGCCCGCCGTCACTGCTTTTGCGGCCCTGCTGCGGATGGCGCACGCTTCCTCTGCCAGACGGGGCAGGATGCAGAGGGACAGAACGGCAGAAAAAGACAGGAGAAAGGACGACTGCGGCAGATTTCTCCGGTCTGCTCCGGTCAAGAGCACTGCCACGGCAGAAATGCCGGTCAGCATATCGCTCTTCCTGCCAAACGACTGTGCCCCCAGCCAGAGCAGAAACATCAGGCAGGCGCGCACGGCCGAAATAGCCGCTCCCGTCAGCATCGTATACAAAACTGCCGTCAGACCGGACACAAGGGAAGAAGTCCGGTAGCCCATCCTGAGACGCCGCAGAAGACGGAACAATCCCATCCCTGCCATTGAGATGTGAAGCCCCGATACCGCCAGGATATGTGCAATGCCGCCGTCCTGGTATACCTGCTTCCATTCACGCTCCATCATTTTCTTTTCCCCGAGACAGATCGCCGCAACTGTACCTGCCGTTTTTTCATCCATGATGCGTTCGTAGCAGCCAAGCAGAGAAAACCGCAGGGACGCCAGCAGGCGGACGAGACCTGGTCCACCCGGTTCGACTGCCCGGATTTCGGCGTTTCTGAGCGTTCCGACGGTATCCAGCGACGCGTAATACCGTGCTGCGTCAAACTGTCCCGGGTTTGTTGCTCCGTCATAAGCGGCAAAGGTTCCCTTTACGGTGATCCGGTCATCCGGCAGAACCGCTCTTCCTTCGATTGTAATTGTGAGTTTCATTTCTGGTGATAGAATGATATCTGATCTGTTTTTGCTCTGAATTGAAATTTGATTTACAGACAGGCATTCGCCTGCAGATGTTGCCAAAGCTTCTGTCACTGTCCCGGTTACGGCAACAGTCTCCTTTTCGCCAAGTGTGCTCTGTATCTTTTCTCCGGTCAAAAGCGGCGGAGGGACGCTCTTTCGCTCCTCCGCCGAATGGACCACCGTCATACTAATGACCGAAAGCAGGCAGAGCCACGCCAATGGTCTTCTCAATCGCTCACTCCTTTTTGTGCCTTACGCACCTGTCTCAAGCTGATTCGTCTCAATATATGAGGTATCTGCCATAAATACCTGGTCAAGCTCAACGGTATCTCTGAATGTTCCGTCGGACTCTCCGTCGATCTCAAATTTGACGCCGGTAATATCATCGCATGTCTCACAGATAGAATTTACCACCGCATACAGGACCGTCTCAGCATCCGGCGGATTGTCTGAAGGGGCACGGTTCGCCTCGCCGTCAAAACCGATCGTGCAGATCCCGTTTTGGATATTGACGCTCTCAATCTTCACATCATCCGTAAAAAGCGCTTTTTCCCCTGAATGTTCAGGTCCCCTGATCAATTCCTCCAGAACGACGCGCTCCAGCACCATATTGCTCGAATAATGGAGATTCCGCTCTTCCCTGATAAGCCGTTCTCCATCCTCATTTGCAAAATACAGCGTCAGCTTCGCATACAGATAGGAATTGATCCCGCCTTCCTTCGTATCAATAAACGTATCTGCATCCATAGCGGGCACGGGCTGTCCATCAGCTCCCTGAAGCTGTTCTCCGCCGACTGTGATCATGATCTTGACCACACCCGGGATCTGCGATACCGTCTTTACGACAGCCGCGCGCAGCAGCACCTCGTCTGTATTGCTCAGCTCATAATACTCTTCAGAAAAATCAATGCGCAGCGCGTCAATTCCGCGCTCATACCCGTTGATCGTCACGTTTTCCGGAAGTGCGCTCAAATATCCGGCCGGCGCCTGCGCGAGTGCTCCGAGCAGCTCTTCCATCATCTCTTCAAAGGTCTCCGCCTGCGGGGTATACGATACATCCACGAGGTGAGTCCCTTCTGTATTTACATAATACACTTTATACCCGTTTTCCTGCTCCTGCTCTCTGGAACAGCCTGCAACAGCCAGTACCAGAAGCAGGACGAGGAAAAGAAGTCTTTTCCTGTTTTTCACCTGATTCCCCCTGTGTCTTACGGAACGTATTTCAGCGGAATGCGGACATTAAACGTCGTCCCCTCTCCCTCTTTGCTGTAGACTTTAATCGCACCGTGGTGCATCAGCACAGCGCTTCGCGTAATTGCAAGTCCAAGCCCCGTTCCTCCGATTTCTCTCGAATGCGATTTGTCGACGCGGTAGAATCGCTCAAAAATATGCTCCTGGTCTTCCAGCGGTATTCCGATTCCTGAGTCTTCTACTTTTACGTAAAAATACTTGCTGTCAATATTAAGCGACACATGCACCCATCCGCTCTCATGGTTGTATTTGATGCCGTTTTCGACCAGATTGGAAAGTGCAAGCGTCAGTTTGGTCTCATCGACTTCTGCCATGATTGGCTTAAAGCTCTCCAAAACGAGATCAATATCCCGCTTTGCTGCGATCGGACGCAGTCTCTTCAAGATCAGCTCGATCAGCTGATTGATATTTGTCTCCTGTATATGAATGTCGGAAGACCTTTTATCCATCTTGACCAAAGACAAAAGATCAGAGATGATCTTATTCTCACGGTCGATCTCCTCTGCAATATCAGCCATAAATTCTTTATACAGCTCCACCGGAACATCATCCTGCGCCAACAGAGAATCGGCCAGTACCTTCATCGATGTGATCGGCGTCTTCAGCTCATGCGAGACGTTTGAGACAAATTCCTGTCTCGTGTCCTCCTGGATCTTCATACGGCTCAGCATCCTGTTATACGCCTCAGCCAGAAGCTTCGTCTCCGTGTAGTCCGGTATGGAAATCTCCTGTTCAAAGACACCGTCCCTTACTTCCTCCAGAGACTGTGTGATGCGTCCGAACGGCTTGGTCAGAATCCGGGCCATATAGTATGCCACCACAAGGATAAACACCGTCAGCACAATCTGCAGAATCAGGACAGTGCCCTCCAGTGCGTCCTTTCCTGCGTTTACATCCTCCGTAGACACGCTGACAATCATAATCCCTTCCGTATCTCCCGTACCGGAATTCTTGATCGGCAGGGTCAGTTCCATAAACTGTTCCTGTTCGTTATAGCTCGTCGCAGGCGTGGCGGTCTGAAAACACTGAAGCACTTCCTCTGAAATGATTGCCTTCCCTTCATCGATCTCATACGTATCCCGGACAATCCAGAAATTGCTGTTAACAATAATAACTCTTCCGCTGTAAATACTGGCAAACTGCGTCACCTGCTCATCGACCTGGGGTGCGGACGAAACGTCACGGATATAGCCGGTACTTCCTGCCTGAGACACGATCTGCTGACACTGATTCTGAATCAGAGCCGTCTTCTGATTCACCGCCTGCGTCACATAATTTTCAAGAAAGATTGTCTTCATCAGAAAAACCGGAAAAAGTCCGATAAAAAGCATGATGATAAAAATACGTGCGCGCAGGCTTTTCAGGTATTTCAGTGCCTTGTCTTTAATGCTGGAAATAATAACCAACTCCCCACTTCGTATGTACGTACTTAGGTTCGCTCGGATTTGCCTCGATCTTTTCACGCAGCCGTCTGATATGAACGTCTACCGTGCGTACATCTCCGGGATATTCATATCCCCATACGATATTCAGAAGATTCTCCCTGCTGTACACTTTGTTCGGATTAAATACTAAAAGCTCCAGTACATCAAATTCCTTCGCCGTCAGGTTTACCTCTTTCCCGGCAATGCTGACTCTTCTTCCCTCACAGTCGATCGCAAGGTCGCCGACCTCGACGATCTTTCCTTTCGGCTCTGCGGCAGACTTCTGAGAGGTCCTGCGGATGATCGCTTTCAGCCTTGCCTTTACCTCAAGGATATTAAACGGCTTCGTGATATAATCGTCCGCGCCGTATTCCAGCCCGAGGATCTTATCCATATCGTCGCCCTTTGCCGTCAGCATGATGATAGGCACGTCAGAGAACTCTCTGACCTCCCGGCATACTTCCAGACCGTCCATTTTAGGCAGCATCAGGTCAAGAAGAATAATATCGTACGCTTTTTCTCTGGCCATACGCACAGCTTCTTCTCCGTCATAAGCGCAGTCCACTTCCATATCATCCTGCTCCAGACTGAAACGGATTCCTTTCACAATCAGTTTTTCATCGTCTACTACAAGAACCTTCTTTGCCATATTTCCACTCCTTTATTCCCTATACCGTGATCCGGTCCCGGATTTTCGCATATACGGCATCTTTGATGCCCGAAATATTCTGTATCTCTTCCGCCGACGCAAAAGCGCCATGCTCCGTACGGTACTGTATGATTGCATCAGCCTTTACTTCCCCGATCCCCGGAAGAGTCATCAGAGTCTCTTTATCGGCCGTATTCAAATTCACCTTTTCTGTTCCGGTTGCCTGCGCACCCGCATCAGAACCGCCTCCTGCACCAGTCATATCCCCGATACGCTGCGCGGCAGCCAGCTCCTTTGTTTCTTCCGCTGAGCATACGTAAATCCTCTGTCCGTCACTGACCTTCTGTGCAAGATTCAGCCATTCACGGTCTGCTCCGGGCAGAAAACCGCCTGCCTGCTCAATCGCTTCAAACAGGCGCATCCCCTCGTATATCTCATAGACTCCGGGGTTTGCAACAAAACCGCAGACGTATACGTATCCGGCAGACTCCTGCGTCTTTGTCCCGGTCCCGTTTTCCCCGGCCGGGGCCGCAGTCTCTTCCGGTATATCCGGACGTCCGCTTTCCTTTTCCGTATCACCTGACTGTGCTGTGTCCTGCCCGGTCTCCACCCCGGCCGTATAAGTCTCCGGCCGGTTTCTGCATCCTCCGGTAGTTAATAAAAACACAACGAACAGGGCCGTTGCCAGCCCACGCCAAATAAACTGCATATCATCCCTTCAGCCTGCTGCTTCCGGTTCCCCTTATGCACTTGTTATTTTAACGAAAAAGTAACATCTTTGCAATATTTTTTTATTTTTTCCTTTACCGGAACACTCTTCCGGTAAATACTGCAACAGAACGGGGACGCATGACAAACTCGCCTGTGATCATGGCCTCTTCCCCTTCGCGGTAAAAGTATTTTCCGTTCTCATCGCCGTACGTATTGACGCTCAGATACCAGGCTCCCGCCGCCTTCAGGCGGGGAAGTGTGATCGTGACATCTTCCCAGTATGTGTTAACTGCTACATATACGAAATCATCATGTCCCATTTCCGCATCATACCCGATAAAGCTGACGCAGAATGTCCTGGCGTCCGGCGGCAGCGACATCCGCTCTGCATTTACATCGTGGATGTACATTCCCGCCATTCCGCACAGCGCATCCGGAAGCTTTTTCCGTATGATCGCATGCTTCTGGCGATACTCGATCATAAAACGGAAAAACTCAAACAGGCTCCTGTTTTTTTCAAGCAGCGTCCAGTCAAGCCAGGAAATCTCATTATCCTGACAGTAACAGTTGTTATTCCCGTACTGCGTATTTCCGAATTCGTCTCCGGCCAGAAACATCGGAGTCCCGCGGCTGCACATCAGAACGGCACAGGCATTTCTGATCATCCGGTAGCGCAGCGCGAGCACCTCCGGATCGCCCGTCTCGCCTTCTGCGCCGCAGTTCCAGCTGCGGTTGTCATTGCTTCCGTCTGTATTGTTCCATCCATTGCCCCAATTATGCTTCTCATTATACGAATAAAGATCGTACAGGGAAAAACCGTCATGACACGTCAGAAAATTGACGCAGGAATTGTAGCCCGCATAGCTTCCGTCATAATCGGAGTAATGTCCGCCGTACAGATCTCCGGAACCGCAGATACTCTGAGCAGCATTCCAGGATTCCCAGCAGTCTCCTTTTAAAAATCCGCGCACCGCGTCACGGTACCGTCCGTTCCACTCTGCCCAGCGCCTGCTGGCCGGAAAGCTTCCGACCTGGTACAATCCGCCTGCATCCCATGCTTCAGCGATCAATTTTACGTTTGACAGTACCGGATCATATGCCAGGCTTTTCAAAAGCGGCGGATTTTTCATCGGCGAACCGTCTGTATTTCTTCCCAGAATGCTCGCCAGGTCAAACCGGAACCCGTCTACACGGTAATAGACCGTCCAGTAGCGGAGACATTCCAGGATCATCTGCTGTACCACGGGATGATTGCAGTTCAGCGTGTTTCCGCACCCGCTGAAATTGTAATAATTCCCGTCCGGAGTCAGCATATAATAAATTTTATTGTCAAACCCTTTGAAACTGAATGTTCTTCCCTTGTCATTTCCCTCTGCCGTATGGTTAAACACGACGTCGAGGATCACTTCTATTCCGTTCTCATGCAGAGCTTTGATCAGCATTTTCAGCTCCGTGCCTTCTGCATTGTACTCTTCCGCCGCCGTATAGCTCGTATTCGGCGCAAAGAATCCGACCGTATTATAACCCCAGTATTCCAGCAGATGCTTCCCGTCTACCTCACGGGCATTCATCATTTCGTCAAACTCAAAGATCGGCATCAGCTCCACCGCATTGATCCCAAGCTCTTTCAGATACGGGATCTTTTCCATCAGGCCCGCAAATGTCCCCGGATGTTCCACTCCTGAAGAGCTGTGCTGCGTAAAACCGCGCACATGGAGTTCATAAATGACCAGATCGCTCATCTCCCTGTCCGACTGCGGCATATCGCCCCAGTCAAACGAGTCGCGGACGACTCTCGCATGGTACTGGCGTTCGCCGTGCACACCCCATATCCTCTGCCCGGTCACAGCCCTTGCATACGGATCGAGCAGCACCTTCGACTGATCAAAAATATGGCCGTTTTTCGGATCATACGGCCCGTTTATCCGGTACGCATATTCGAAATCCTCAATATTCAGCCCGTACACGATCATCGAATATACGTCGCCGATCTTATACGCTTCCGGAAACGGAAGAACTGCATAGGGTTCCTCTTCTCCCTTATGAAACAGCAGAAGCTCACAGGACGTCCCGTAATGCGTGTGAACCGTAAAATTGACTCCGGCCGGCAGCGCCGTGGCTCCGTTAATATCAAACATTCCCGGCCGCACCGGAAATCCGTGTATCTCGCCCATCGGATTGACCGACGTGGCAATATCCATTGTTGATTTATGCCTGTAAAAGATCAAATTGCTCCCTCCAAAAGACCGGCGCCGGCGAAAAAAGCCGAAACGCCGGATTTTTTGTCACTGTAACCAATTATACGGACATTCCTCCGCTTCGTCAAATAGTTCTTACCATTTAAAGATAATGATCCCGGCGATCGATACGAGCATTCCGATCACTTTTCTCCACTCAAGCGGCTGCTTTTCCACGCCGAACAGGCCCAAAAGTTCAATCACGTATGCCACTGCAAGCTGTGAAATGACAATCAGCATGGCGGAGCGCGCCGGCCCCAGGCTGTCCATGCTCTTCACGACCGTAACGGTAATAAACGCTCCGATTGCTCCTCCCAGAAGCATATATTTCGGTTCTACCTGCGTCAGCGCCCCCATGCTGGAACGGTCCGTGATAAGCCATGCGCCGAGACAGACAAGCAGCGCCGTAAACTGCACAAAAGCAGACGACACCCAGAGGCTCGTCTGCTTTGTCACTTCCGTATTAAATACTCCCTGTACACTCATCAGCGCTCCAGAGAGCAGTGCGATCATGATTCCCCACATAGTATCCACTCCATTTCCCAATCCCGGTACCGGATCTGTTCTGGCGTGAGTATATGCAGTTTCATGAAAAATATACCTAAGCAAATGACTGTTCCAACCGAACTGCCATCCCGTCAATGTCATCTTTTTCGATGATAAGCGGCGGCACCAGACGGATCACATTGTTTCCTGCGCCAAGCACGACCAGACCGTGTTCCAGAGCCGCGCTGATGATCGCGCCGGCCGGACGCCCTTTTACCTGAAGCCCCTGCATGAATCCCATGCCGCGCCTTTCCTCCAGAAAATCGTATTTTTCCACAAGGGCGTCCAGCTTCTGTTCCAGATACGGGGTCAGTTCCCGCACATGCTCAGGGATCTGCAGCTTCTCAAACAAGTCAAATACCTTTGAAATCGCCGCGCAGGCCAGCGGATTCCCTCCGTAAGTCGTGCCGTGGTCGCCAGGAACTAAAGATGATTCGGCCGTCTTTTTATTTAATACGAATGCGCCGGCCGGGACGCCGCAGCCGAGCGCCTTGGCGCAGGTCATGATGTCCGGCTTTACTCCGTACTGCTGCCATGCAAAGTAGCTGCCGGTCCGTCCCATGCCGCACTGGATCTCGTCGAGAATCAGCAGAATGTCCCGTTCATCGCACAGCGCGCGCACCTCCCTTAAAAACTCCGGATCAGCAGGAAAAATGCCTCCCTCTCCCTGAACCGTCTCCAGAATGACCGCGCAGGTCCGGTCTGTCACCTGCGATTTCACACTTTCAAAAT
>DVHT01000105.1 GCA_018711885.1 Candidatus Choladousia intestinipullorum
GCAGTCCTATCCCGGGCGACGAGATCGTAGGTTTTGTAACCAGAGGACGGGGAGTAACGGTACACAGGACAGACTGCATCAATATCATTAATCTTCCGGAAGAAGACAGGGAGCGGATCATTGACGCGGAATGGCAGAAGGAGGCCGCAGTCGGCGACAAAGGACTGTACCTCGCAGAAATCATGATATACTGCAACAACCGCACGGGGCTTCTCGTCGATATCACGAAAATATTTACGGAGCGGAAGATCGACGTTATTTCTGTGAATTCCAGAACGAGCAGACAGGGCATCGCCACGATTGCCATGTCATTTGAGGTGTCCGACAAAAATACGCTCAATTATATGATCGAAAAGATCCGTCAGGTGGAAAGTGTGATCGACGTAGAGCGTACAGCAGGATAACGGATGATGGAGGAACAGCTATGAAAAATCTTCAGATAGAGACACTTGTGCTCGGCGGTATGGCGACGAACTGCTATCTGGTCATGCACAAAAACAGCAAAAAACTCCTGATTATTGATCCGGCGGCGGAAACGGAACGGATCATCGCGCGGATCGAGGCGATGGGAGCAAAGCCGGAGGCTGTGCTTTTGACGCATGGACATTTCGACCATATCGGCGCGGTGGATGAGCTGCGCGAAAAATATGATATTCCGGTATGCGGCCTCGATAAAGAGAAGGAAATTTTTGAAGATGATTACAAAAATCTTTCCGCAATGGTCGGAAAGGGCTTTACAGTAAAACCAGACCGGACGTTCTGCGACGGCGAGCGGGTGGCGTTCGGAGGGATGGTGTGCAAAGTGCTTTACACGCCGGGACATACGATCGGAAGCGCATGCTATTATTTTCCGGATGAATCGGTGCTTTTTTCGGGAGACACTCTTTTCCGGTGCAGCGTCGGAAGGACAGATTTTCCGACGGGAAGCATGAGCCAGATCCATGATTCCATTCACGCAAAACTGTTTGTGCTTCCGGAAGATACCATTGTGCTTCCGGGACATAATGAACAGACCGATATAGGATACGAGAAACAGAACAATCCATACTAGACAAAGAACAAAAGATATGATTACAGTAGGATTAAACGAAAAGAGTTTTGAATATGACGTCCATTCTCTGGTGAAGGCGTTCTACCCGGAACAGGATGTGCATATCGCTGATACTTATGAGGAGACACCGGAGGAGGGGACGAGAGAGTCGCCGACGCTGGTGATTTCTTTCGTATTGCAGAAAGACAGCGGCAAAGACGGCGAGATCATGATCCGGATTTTCTCCGGCAAAGAGGACGAACTGCGGCAGACGGCGGAAGTACCTTCGGGCACCGGCCGCAAAGAAGTGAAGAACATCCTGAAGCGGTTTTTATACCGGATGCTTTCCGCTTACACGGGAAAGGAGCTTCCGTGGGGGAATCTGACCGGGATCCGTCCGACCAAAATACCAATGGCGCTTTTGGAGAAGGGATGGAAAAATTCTGAGATCGCCGCATATATGCGCGATACGTATTATACGAGTAAGGAAAAGACGGCGCTTGCAGTGATGATCGCAAACCGCGAACGCCATATTCTGAAGGACATCAATTTTAAAAACGGATACAGCCTGTACGTAGGCATTCCATTTTGCCCGAGTATCTGTCTGTACTGCTCGTTCAGCTCAAGTCCGCTGCATCTGTGGAAAGATAAGGTCGACGCGTATCTGGATGCGCTGTGCAGGGAGATTGACGAAACATCAGAAATGTTCGCACAGAAGGAACTGAATACGGTCTATATCGGCGGCGGCACGCCGACGACTCTGGAACCGTACCAGATGGAACGCCTGCTTACGAGGCTTGAGGAACGGTTCTGCTTTGATAGGCTGAAAGAATTTACGGTGGAGGCCGGCAGGCCGGACAGTATCACGCGGGAGAAGCTTGAGGTACTTAGGGCACACGGAATTTCCAGGATTTCCATTAATCCTCAGACGATGAACCAGAAGACGCTCGATCTGATCGGAAGGCGCCATACAGTCGAAGAAACGGTAAAAGCGTTTGAGCTGGCACGGGAGCTGGGATTTGACAATATCAACATGGATCTGATCGTTGGTCTGCCGGGAGAAGACAAAAATGAAGTAGAGCATACGATGAAAGAGCTCGCAAAACTTGATCCCGACAGTGTCACGGTGCATTCCCTCGCTGTAAAACGTACGGCCAGACTGCGCCTGTTCAAAGAAGAACACAGAGAAATGACGATGATAAATAATGCGAGGATCATGGATATGACGGCCGCATACGCCCAGGAATCCGGGATGTATCCGTATTATCTGTACCGTCAGAAAAATATGGCCGGCAACTTTGAGAACGTGGGTTACGCAAAAGAAGGGAAGGCCGGCATCTATAATATCCTGATTATGGAGGAAGTGCAGAGCATACTTGCGCTCGGCGCAGGCGCTTCGACGAAGCTGGTGTGGGCGAAGGACCGGATCGAGCGAGTGGAAAATGTAAAAGATATCAAGAATTATATAGAACGGATCGATGAGATGATCGAGAGAAAGAGGGCGGCCCTGTATGAATGAAACTGGTCATGAATACAAGAAAAAGTACCGTATTATCCGCCCCAGTGTTGTAAACGAACTGGTACACGGGGTGACGGTCAGCAACCTTGCATACCTCGTCGGGAAAAAGATGAACCTTCCGGAGGAAGAATGCCATGATCTGGCTGTGGCGGGGTTTGTACACGATATCGGAAAGCTTGAGCTGGCGCAGTACGTACGCGGGAAAGAGAACGAGACACTCATTATCGAGGAACTCCGGTACGTGCGTCTGCATTCAAAGCTCGGCGCGGACATACTTGCGCAAAAAGGGTATTCTCAGAAAATAGTCGATATGGTAAAATCGCACCATGAGAATTGCGACGGTTCCGGATATCCGATGAATCTGAGCAGAGAGGATATCCCGATCGGAGCCAGGATTCTGCGGGTGTGCGACGTCTTTGCGGCGCTCGTATCAGACCGTTCCTACCGAAGCGCTTTTGATGTGGATACAGCGATGCAGATGATGATCGAGGAATCAAAGGATTACGATATTCAGGTGTTCCTGGCCTTTATGAATGTTGTCCACAGTGATGATCTGAAAAAAATCCTGGATACTGCGAATCTCAGACAGCAGTTGGAGAGTCTGGCTCCCGGCGGTTTCGGCCGCGGGGAAGGCCGGCAGGAGGAAACCAGTAAGGAGGAAGTAGTATGATAACACAGGCACCAAGAGGCGTGCAGGACTGGTATGGAGAAGCGATGAGAAAACGCGCGATCGTTGAAAAGACGGCACGCGAGATCGCAAAGACTTACCATATGAGCGAGATTATCACGCCGATGTTTGAACATACGGTACTGTTTCAGCGCGGAGTCGGAGAGACGACGGACGTGGTGCAAAAAGAGATGTATACGTTTGAGGATAAAGGCGGCAGGAGCATTACACTGAAGCCGGAGGGAACCGCGGGTGCGATGCGCGCCTATCTGGAACATAATATGTATGCGCAGCCGGCGCCCACAAAGCTGTATTACGTGACGCAGGCATTCCGCTATGAGAAGCCGCAGAGCGGCCGTCTCAGACAGCATCACCAGTTCGGCGTGGAATTTGTAGGATCCAAAAGTCCTCTTGCTGAGGTGGAGCTTATCATGCTGATCACGGAGCTGATCGGAAAGCTCGGACTGAAAGACGCAAAGCTCCATATCAACAGCATTGGCTGCAAAAACTGCCGCAGGACTTACAATGAAGCGCTGCTTGCTTACCTGAAAGAGCACGAGGACAGACTCTGTCCGACCTGCCGGGAGCGTATGCAGAAGAATCCGCTGCGCGTCATCGACTGTAAGGTCGATACGTGCAAGGAGATCGTGGCGGGAGCTCCGAGGACGATCGACTATCTCGATGAGGAATGCCGCACGCACTTTGACGAGCTGCGCGGGCTGCTGGACGAGATGGAGATAGAATATACGGTGGATACGGGCATTGTACGCGGACTGGATTACTATACGAAAACCGTATTTGAGTTTGTGGATTCCGACGGATTTACCCTGTGCGGAGGAGGCCGCTATGACGGACTGATCCATGAGATCGACGAAAAACAGGATATCCCTTCTGTGGGATTCGGCATGGGGATCGAACGCATTCTTTATTTTATGGAAAAAGAGGGCGTGGAATTTGAACCGGAGGAACCGGTAGCGCTCTACGTCGGCATTCTCGGCAAGGAGGCGCGCGCAAAAGCGTACCGGATCGTGGACGGCCTGCGCCGCCGCGGGATCATTGTCGAGACGGACTATATGGACCGCAGCGTGAAAGCGCAGATGAAATATGCAAATAAGCTCGGCGCAAAAAAAACCGTTATCATCGGTACGCAGGAGCTTGAGGATAACCGCGCAAAAGTGAAGGATATGGAGACCGGAGAACAGGTCGAAGTCCGGCTTGATGAGATCGCAGCGTTTATCCTCGGGAAATAGGAGGAGAAAAAATGGCTGAAGCTATGAAAGGTTTAAAGAGAACTCACCGATGTACAGAGGTGTCAAAGGCAGACTGTGGCAGCACCGTCACCGTAATGGGATGGGTGCAGAAGCGCAGAAATCTTGGAAGCCTTGTATTTGTTGACCTGCGGGACCGTTCCGGTCTTTTGCAGGTGATCTTTGACGAAAAGGATATCGGAACAGAAGGATTTAAAAAAGCGGGCACACTCCGCAGTGAATATGTGATCGCGGTAGTGGGACGGATTGAGATGAGAGAAGGCGCGGTCAATGAAAGCCTGAAGACGGGCGAGATCGAGCTGCGCGCGACAGAGCTGAGAATCCTGTCTGAATCAGAAACTCCTCCTTTCCCGATCGAGGAGAACAGCCAGACGAAAGAAGAACTGCGTCTGAAATACCGTTTCCTTGACCTGCGGAGACCGGATATCCAGAAAAATCTGATGCTTCGGAGCCAGGTGACGACAGAAGTCAGGAAGTTCCTGACAGAGGAAGGTTTTCTTGAGATTGAAACGCCGATCCTGATCAAGAGTACGCCGGAAGGCGCAAGGGACTATCTGGTGCCGAGCCGCGTGCATCCGGGACATTTTTATGCGCTCCCGCAGTCGCCGCAGCTCTTTAAGCAGCTTTTGATGTGCTCCGGATATGACCGGTATTTCCAGATCGCTAAGTGTTTCCGCGATGAGGACCTGCGCGCAGACCGCCAGCCGGAGTTTACGCAGATCGATATGGAGCTGTCTTTCGTTGACGTGGACGATGTGATCGATGTAAACGAACGTCTGCTTGCGGCTCTGTTTAAAAATATTCTGGGAGTCGATGTGCCGCTCCCGATCCAGAGGATGACATGGCAGGAGGCGATGGACCGGTTCGGGTCGGACAAGCCGGATCTGCGTTTCGGGATGGAGCTGCACAATGTATCAGAGGTCGTAAAGGACTGCGGTTTCTCTGTATTTACAAATGCACTTGCAGCAGGCGGAAGTGTCCGCGGAATCAATGCAGAAGGACAGGGCGGTATGCCGCGTAAGAAAATAGATGCGCTGGTAGAATTTGCAAAGGGATACGGGGCAAAAGGACTTGCGTATCTCGTGATCAATCAGGACGGAAGCTACAAATCTTCCTTTGCAAAATTTATGACGGAGGAAGAGCTTTCTGCCCTTGTAAAAGCAATGGACGGAAAATCGGGAGATCTTCTCCTGTTTGCGGCTGACAAGAATAAAGTGGTCTGGGACGTGCTCGGCGCGCTCCGCATTGAGATTGCAAAAAATCTGGGACTTCTGAAAAAGGATGATTTTAAATTCCTCTGGGTAACAGAGTTCCCTCTGCTTGAGTGGGACGAGGAAGAAAAGCGTTATGTGGCGATGCATCATCCGTTCACGATGCTGATGGAGGAGGATTTCGACAAGCTGGAGACTGATCCGGGAGCTGTGCGCGCGAAAGCGTATGATATCGTTCTGAACGGAACGGAGCTCGGCGGAGGAAGTGTCCGTATCTTCCAGAGCGACATTCAGAGCAAGATGTTTGATATGCTCGGCTTTACGAAAGAGCAGGCACAGGAGCAGTTCGGTTTCCTTCTGAATGCATTTAAATACGGAGTGCCGCCTCACGCAGGGCTGGCATTTGGCCTTGACCGTCTGATCATGCTGATGGCAGGGTGTGACAGCATCCGTGAAGTGATCGCATTCCCGAAAGTAAAAGATGCTTCCGACCTTATGACAGAGGCGCCGGGACTTGTAGACGAAAAGCAGCTGGAAGAGCTGTGTCTTTCCTGCACAAAAATAGAAGAAGAATAAAAACAGCCCCGCTGCCGGCAATGAGACATCCAGGATGCAGTATTGCCAGGCAGCGGGGTATTTGACTGACTTTTTATGATTGTTATTATGGGACAGCATTCATGATCTGTGATTCTTGTGTCACTTCATTGAACGTATCGATCGCCTCCTGCATATTTCCCATCAGCGCATTGGTAAAATCACTGCCGAGCCAGATGTCCCAGACGGTTCCGTTGTTATAGAAGGTCAGGTCAATATCGGTGGACGTTGTCTTGTCATTTTCCTGCAGGGATTCGAGAAGCAGGCGGGACGTTTCGTCGGAAAAAGCAGCGGCATCATCCCGGATCGAGCGTGTCGTCGCTGCGTATGCCAGCAGCTTTTCTTTATAAATTTCCAGAACATTTGTCATATCAATGCTCTTAATGCGGACGACAGCGTCTGCCGTATTGCCGTCCTCTTTGCATTTGAGGATCTCATAATCAAAAGCTTCTGCGATCTGCGAAATATACTCTTCGTCGATCAGGGGATAGTACTGGGCATTGTACGTAGAAAATACGTCGCTTACACCAAGATAGTCCGCCCACTGCTCTGTGGAAAGCTCCTTCAGCGCATCCAGATGGATCGACAGGACCTCAGAGGCGGGCAGGATTTTTGGGTCATTCATGTAAGAAATAAAACCACTGACTAATTCATCTTCCAGCGTCTCGTCCGCAAGTATGATCCACCCGGCATCATCTTTCTGCAGATGAAAATACGCGGTCGTCACAACCGGCTCATACGTATTGGACGACAGCGTTTCATAGAGCAGATGATAATAATTATCAGTCTGCTGATCGGATTCGTCGTGATAAATATCGACGGACTGCCGGAGAATCTCACGGCAGAGATCCTGTGCGAGCGCATGCATATCAATGTTGGTAATGTTCACGCTGACTGTAGCGGTATTCTCTTTGATCACTTCATTATGTACATGGTATTCGAAATTTTCAAAAAAGAGACGGACCGCGTCGGCGGTCTTGTCATCGATCTCGCCGGAAGCGAGGTCTTCGTTCATCAGGTTGTCATAGGAAATAAAAGACTGGATCGTCTTGTCATCAAGATCGTGGATGAGCGTCAGCTCATTTTCAACGGCCTGAGACGGGGACTTCATGCGTCTGATGCTCCACGAAAAGAGAAGGCCGATGAGCAGAAACTGCAGGACCATGATCGTCGGTATGCCGATGGAAAAAGAGAGATGCTTTGTCTTGTGCCGGAATACGTACATTCCGGCTAGAATGCCGATGCTGCCGAAGAGCAGTGCTATGATAAAAAGTGTCTTTTCGCGGATCCGCCACCCGCCGCGCCGGGCTCTTCGTTTGTCAATTCCCATGATGAAAAAGCCTGTCAGGTTTATCACGATGATGTAAATGATAAGTAATGCCCTCATAGAAACCCTCCGACAATAAGTGCTTGATTATATATATTTTACATGAAAAGAGTAAGAATGTCAAACAAGAGGAGAACAGATGAACTGCTGTAAAAAGATTGACAGCGGAAAAAAATGTGCATATAATAGCAGAAACTGGATATCATAGTAAGTGAGTAGGGAAAAGGAGGAAGTACGATGGCTAATATTTATAAAGGAACGCTTGGACTGATTGGAAATACCCCTCTTGTGGAAGCGGCGAACATAGAAAAAAAACTGGGTCTTGAGGCAAGGATCCTCGTCAAACTGGAATGCTTTAATCCGGCCGGAAGCGTAAAGGACAGAGCGGCTATGGCAATGATCGAAGACGCAGAGAAGAAAGGACTCCTGAAACCGGGCTCTGTCATAATCGAGCCGACCTCCGGAAATACAGGCATTGGTCTTGCTGCGATTGCCGCTGTCAAAGGGTATCGCGTCATTCTGACGATGCCGGAGACAATGAGCGTGGAGCGCAGGAATATATTAAAAGCATACGGTGCAGAGATTGTCCTGACAGACGGAAAGGCTGGAATGAACGGAGCGGTCCGGAAAGCGCAGGAGCTTGCGCAGGAAATGCCGGGAAGCTTTATTGCCGGGCAGTTTGAGAATCCTGCGAATGCAGAAGCACACCGGAAAACAACAGGACCGGAGATATGGAACGATACGGACGGGACCGTAGATATTTTTGTGGCCGGAGTGGGGACAGGCGGTACTTTGACTGGAGTAGGAGAATACCTGAAGTCGAAAAACCAGAAGATTAAAGTCGTAGCGGTAGAGCCCGCTGATTCGCCGCTTCTTTCAGAAGGAAAAAGCGGCCCTCATGCAATCCAGGGGATCGGCGCGAATTTTATCCCGGAGCTGCTGAACCAGGAAATTTATGATGAGATCATAAAAATTGAGAGCGCAGATGCGTTTGAGACGGGCAGAATGCTTGCGCGCAGCGAAGGCATCCTGGCAGGAATCTCTTCAGGAGCTGCGCTGTACGCTGCGATCCGTCTTGCAAAGCGCCCGGAAAATAAAGGGAAGACGATCGTTGCCCTTCTGCCGGACGGCGGAGACCGTTATTTTTCTACTCCGCTGTTCACGGAGTAGGAGGTTTGAAAAGCAGCCGGTTTTACTCCGGCTGCAGTGCTTCTTTTTCCAGATTGACCAGGCGGCTGGTCCCAAGCCTGTCGGCTCCGAGCGAGATGAATTTCTCAGCATCCTCGAATGAGCGGATACCGCCGGCTGCTTTGATCCTGACGCCGCAGTGCACGTGTTCAGTGAACAGAGCGACATCGTCAAATGTAGCGCCGGATGTAGAAAACCCGGTGGAAGTTTTGATGAAATCAGCTTCGGCAGAAGTCACGATCTGGCATAATTTAATTTTTTCTCCGTCTGTCAGAAGACAGGTCTCAATAATAACCTTTAAAATTTTGTCTCCGCAGATTTTCTTCAGGGTTTTGATCTCGTTTTCGATGGCGTCAAAATTTCTGTCCTTGACGTCTCCGAGATTAATGACCATGTCAATCTCGTCGGCTCCGTCATCGAGCGCGGTCTGTGTCTCAAATGCCTTTACTGCCGTTGTGCTGTAGCCGTTCGGAAACCCGATGACGGTACAGACCGGTATCCGGCCATCAACGTAAGCTTTTGCACGTCTCACGTAGGACGGAGGAATACAGACGGACGCAGCGCCGTAAGCGACCGCATCGTCGCAGAGCGTCTGGATCTCTTTCCAGGTCGCTGTCTGGGAAAGCAGCGTGTGGTCTACTTTTCCTAAAATTTCTGAGTGTGTCATTGAAATATCCTTTCTATGCGCTGGTATTTCGCTACAGTAATTGTGATATGTTCCTGAGTATATTATCACAAAACGGGGCAGTTTACAATAAAAGATAGGGGAATAAGTGGTTGCTAATTATCAGGAAAGTGATTATAATAAAGCTGTTATTAATCTATCAATCAGGAAAGGTAAGGTAAATGGCTATGAAAAAATATGTATGTGGACCTTGCGGATATGAATATGATCCGGCCGTTGGTGATCCGGATAACGGGATTGCACCGGGAACTGCATTTGAAGATCTTCCGGAAGACTGGGTATGCCCGATCTGCGGAGTCGGAAAAGACGAATTTACAGAAGAGTAAAAGATAGGCCGGTGCTATCCCGGCACAAAAGATACGGCAGGAGAGCGGAAGATATTCCGGCTCTCCTGCCGTTTTGCAAAGACAATACACTAAGAAAGCTGTTCGATGATATCCGAAGCGCGAAGTGCGCGGCGGATAATATATTCTGTGTCCGGATCGAGGTCTGCGGATGGAAACTCGTACGGCAGATCATTCAGCAAAGCAATGGAAAGCTGATAGATATAATATTCTCCGTCCGTCTGTTCGTCTGCAAGATCTTCTCCTTTGACACTCATTTCTTTTGTGTTTGTTTCTCTGCCCAGACTTAGTTCCGTCAGCGTTTCCAGCATGATACAGAAATGCTTTTCATCCCATGCAGATAAATAGATGCACTTACACAAACCCTTTGTGAAGAACGGATAGCCGGAAAAGCAGTCGACCAGCTCTTTGAATCTGGTCCGGTGTCCGGAATTTTCAAACAGTTTCGCTTTATCAAGCGCCGAAAAACAACTCTTTTTCCAATCCATAACTTCCCTCCCTCTGCCATAGAACAGATTTAATTTTATTATATCTTAAAATACGGGAAGCCTCAATTAGAATCTGCAAGAATTTTGTCGTTTAATTCATTGAGATAGACCCATCTCTCCATTTTTTCATCCAGCTGGGCGGATACCGTTTCTTTTTCCTGCATGAGCCGGTTCAGTTTTCCATAATCGGAGGAGGCGGCATTGATCTCTTGTTCCAGCTCAAGAAGCCGGTCTTCCAGAGATGCGATCTCACTGTCGATCGTTTCGAATTCTTTTTGTTCTTTATAGGTGAACTTCAGCTTTTTGACGCCTCCCCATGTCTGACGGCTGTCATTTGCAGGAGCCGCTGCCTCCGGATCGCGGATGGCGGCGGAACTGGCGCTGGAAGGATCGGAAACGGACAGAGCCGGCCGTGCGTTCAGGTAATCGGAGTATCCCCCTTCGTACTGACGGATCGTTCCGTCTCCTTCAAACGCAAAGATCCGCCGTGCGATGCGGTCGAGAAAGTAACGGTCGTGTGATACCGTGATGACAATCCCGTCAAAGTGATCCAGATATTCTTCCAGGATTTCCAGCGTCTGTATGTCGAGGTCGTTGGTCGGCTCGTCGAAGATCAGTACGTTCGGCTCTGTCATCAGCACGCGGAGCAGATGGAGCCTTCTCTTTTCTCCTCCCGAAAGTTTTTCGATTTTGGACCACTGCAGCGTTTTATCGAATAAGAAGCGTTCCATCATCTGAGAGGCGCTGATCCGGCCGTCAGAGGTTCTGATGTATTCGCCGCTTTCTCTGATGTATTCGATTGCTGTAAGGGAACCGTCCAATTCTTCGCTTTCCTGCGAAAAATAGCCGATCCGGATGGTCTGGCCGATGGTTACAGTGCCGCTGTCAGGAGGTACAATGCCGTTTATGATTTTCAGAAGCGTACTTTTTCCGCAGCCGTTCGGCCCGGTGATCCCGATGCGGTCATCGCGCAGGAAAATATAAGTGTAGTGGTCGATCAGGCAGCGATTCCCGTATGCTTTACAGATATCACTCAGCTCGATCGTAGTGCGTCCCATGCGGCTGCTGACTGAGCTGATCTGTATTTTTGCATCTTCGCAGGGAGCCTGTACCACCTGCATCGCGCGGATCCGGTCAATGTGCGCTTTCTGTTTGGTGGAGCGGGCGCGGGCTCCTCTTGCCAGCCATGCCAGCTCTGTGCGGAGGAGACTCTGGCGTTTGCGCTCAGAAGCCACCTCCATGTTCTGCCGTTCTGATTTCAGGGCCAGATATTCGGCGTAACTGCCCGGATAACTGTAGATGTTTCCTTTGTCTATTTCGATGATCCGTGTGGCAATGCTGTCGAGGAAATAGCGGTCGTGGGTTACCATGACGATAGCGCCGCGGAAATCGTTTAAATAGTCTTCCAGCCACTGTGCCATTTCGCTGTCCAGATGGTTTGTCGGCTCATCCAGGACCAGAATATCCACAGGGGCAAGGACTGCATTTGCCAGCGCGATCCTTTTTCTCTGGCCGCCGGAGAGATGCTCCACTTTTTCGGACGCCCCGGGAAGGCCTAACCGGTTGATCGCGGCCAGCGCTTCGCTTTCGATGCTCCACTCATTTAAGCTGTTGACATTGTCGTGCAGAATGGCATCCAGTACCGTATCATTTTTCTGAAAGACAGGGGACTGGGGGAGATAGCGGATGGTGAGATTCCGCCCGCGGACGACCTGGCCTTCGTCCGGCATTTCAAGGCCTGCGATAATGCGGAGAAGCGTAGATTTGCCAGTTCCATTGATACCGATAACTCCGATCTTTTCTCCTTCATTGATGGAAAAGTCGGCGTTATCGAGCAGCTTGCGCTGTGTGAATACTTTGGTCAGGTGTTCTGCTGTCAGTAAGTTCATAGGTATCTCACTCCCGAATGATAAAATAAATAATAATATCATATCATTCTTTCGGGGATTTTGCCAGCTCAATGTGAGCGGAGGCTCAAAGAACAGAACTGCGCGCTGCGAGCAGGTCTTCGATCAGTGCGTCTGCATTCTGATAGCGCATATCAGGATCCGGCATGGTCAGTTTCTCTATGATATGCTGAAAAAATACCGGCAGTTCGCCAAGGCAGTGTTCCGTTATCTGGTATTCCCCTGTCATACAGTAAAAAAGCAGTATACCGAACGAGTACAGGTCGCTGCGCACATCGGTCTGCCGGTAGAATTGCTCCGGAGGAGCGGTCAGCTTCGTTCCCATTCTGGAGATGCTGCTGTGGAACGGGGCCTGATGAAGCCGGGAGATGCCGAAATCAATGAAATGGCATGTTCCGTCTGTGCTGACGATGACATTCTGCGGCTTGATGTCGCGGTGGATGAGCGGGGGATTCATCTGGTGCATAAAGCGCAGCAGTCCGGCCAGATTGATACCGTAATCCAGTGTTTCCACAAAGGAGAGGCCCGGGCGGCTGTAGTTTGTTTCACAAAGCTCTTCCAGTGTTTTTCCTTCTATATAAGTGCGTATATAAAAAGTGATCCCGCCTTTTTTACCGCACAAAAAAGGCCGTCCAGAACTACCAGATGGATCAGGAAAGCCGTTTTTATAGGAGGGATGCTGATTGTGAACGTTTAGATGGACAGGTATGGGAAAAGCGGCAGCAAGCGGAGCGTGTTCAGTTTTGTGGATATATTCCAGAATGCTTTTTTCATTAGCGAGCATTTCTGCATAGACAGAACCGCATGCAGTCTTCAGCAGAAAGAGACGCTTGCTGCTTCGTTCCCGGAGCAGATAGGCGCCGGTCTGTTCCGTATATTCGACACAGGATTTTATTTCGTATTTACATGCCAGTTCTTCGGGAAGAACAAAGGTATTCTGCTCCTGAAATACATTCATGAAGGCTCCTCTCTGTAAAGCGGCAGTTCCTGTATCTCCAAAAGAAAATCATTTGCCTGCCGCATC
>DVHT01000106.1 GCA_018711885.1 Candidatus Choladousia intestinipullorum
GCTTTACAATATGGTAAGGATGCTGAGGGCGATCGATACGCCGACCAATGTCTGTCCGTCGATTCATGTTATGAATACGGTGATGATATTTGAGGCTGTCTGCAGCCTCGACCATTTAAAGCACAGGAGACTGACAATCGCTGTTCACTTCGTGATCATGGTTCTGATCTGTGCGTCTACAGTTATGCTGGATCAGCATTCTGTGATCGATGTGATCTGCGGAATCATGATGAGCTTTGTCATCCATGGATTGGTCTATAAGGTAGAATGGAAGGAAGAACTGGCGCGCCGGAAAGCAAATGCAGAAATCAGAAAAATTTCTTAAAAAAGTGCTTGACTTTTAAGCTCTTATAGTATTATAATAGCGGAGCGAGTTGTGAAACAGCCCGCTTCATATGGGGTCTTAGCTCAGCTGGGAGAGCATCTGCCTTACAAGCAGAGGGTCATAGGTTCGAGCCCTATAGGCCCCATAAAATTTCATAATTATGGCGGAATAGCTCAGTTGGCTAGAGCATACGGTTCATACCCGTAGTGTCGAGAGTTCGAATCTCCCTTCCGCTATTTTGAAACCGCTGAGTGATCAGCGGTCTTTTGGTTTAATAAAAATAATCACAAAACAAAGGAGAAAAAGGATGAAGCTGAACAGTTCTAAAGAATTTTCATTTTCCATGGAAACTGCATGGAACGCGCTGCATCAGCCGGCGAGGCTGGATGTAGAACCGGGGAGTACCGTAAAAGAGATTTCTGACACCCAGTGGGAGGCACACAACGCTGATACAGGCTCTGTGACGAAGTACACCGCTTCTTTTGATGAAGCGGAGAAAAGGGTAGTGATAGAGGGCGTCAGCAACAAAAAACACGACCATGATTTTATTTATCTCACACTTTCAGAGACTGGCGAGGATAAGGTTAAGCTGGATATCGAGGTAGAGATCAACACGGGCGTTCATTTCCTGGCGAAAGCCCTGAGCGTCCTGATCGCAAAGCCGGCGCAGGAAATCATCAGCAAACATATTTATCATAATTTTGAAGCGCTCTGCACGGGCGGGCAGACAAAGACTATGACTGCTGAGGAACTGAAAGCTCTGGCGAAGGAACAATACGGGAACCATCCGAATACATGACGACCGTTCCCGATTGGTCTGTGCGGTAGACGGTCACGCCTGCCGCTGCCAGAAGATCCAGCGTCTCCCTGTGCGGGTGGCCGTATTCGTTTCCGGCCCCGGCGCTGATGACGGCATATTCCGGCCGCACACGCATCAGGAACTCATACCCAGTCGAGCTGGCGGACCCGTGATGACCGGGACAGAGAACGTCGCTTTTCAGCAAATAGCCGGAACGGCACATTTCATTTTCGCTGGCCTGTTCTGCGTCGCCGGGGAACAGGAAGCTTGTGCTGCCGTTTACCAGCCGGATGACGATGGAATTATTGTTTGGTTCGGCTGCAGCCTGCACCGGAGCCAGCACAGTGAAGCTGGCGTTTCCCAGCTGGTAGACGTCGCCGACAGACGGATGCGTAACGGTCAGACCCTGTGCGTTCACGGCCGTCAGAAAGGATTGATACGTATCGGAATCATGCACGTAATCCGGACCAAGCACCTGCCCGACATCAAAGGCGTACAGGGCGCCGATCAGTCCGCTTAAGTGATCGGCGTCGTAGTGTGAGGCGATCACGTAGTCCAGCGTTTCAATGCCCTGGCGGCGCAGATACGATACGACAAACGAAGAAGTATTCCGGTCTCCCCCGTCATACAGCATGGCGTGGCCGTCAGACTTGACGAGGATAGACAGACCTTCTCCCACATCCAGAAAATGCACCTCTGTATTGCCGGAAACTGCCGGCATCTCCGCTTTCGGTTCAAGCAGTGCGGAAAGCTGCCTGATCTCCGGGAATTCTGCTTCCAGCCGCCCAATAACGTTCCTTGTCTGATCCGGAAACAGATATATGAATATACAAATCAGGAAAAAAAGGGTTGTCAGGCGGCGGAGCGAATGCAGAACGCGGTTTTTGATGCGGGTCCGGAGGCGGATCCGTGAGCGCGTTTTTTTCCTTCTTCCAGAAGCATAGTTTCGCCGGCAATTTTTTCTCATACGTTTCACCTCAGTAAGCAGAAAATATCTTTTGAAGAATCCCTCCTATTATAAAGAAAAATCCCTTTGAATGCCAGAAGAGTTTTTGCTGGTTTTTAAAACATTCAGTGCATTTTGACTAAAAATACAGGAAATTATTAGAGAGATTGAATAAATCTACTAACAGGGCATTGACAGCCATCCGTTTTGAGGGATACTATAGTAGAGTCAAGTGAGATTTTACTATAATCAAGTAAGATTGAACAACAATCACAGGGAGGAACAGGGAAAATGGGTATTGGAAAGAGAAGGATGGCGTTTTTGCTTGCGGCTGCGCTGGCCTTCACGAGCATTGACAGCGTCTCGCTGATGGCGGGCGCGGAAGAGGTGCTCTTAGTGGAGGACGAAGGGCAGGTTTTGCAGCAGGAAGGTGCAAACCAGCAGGATGCAGGTCAGGGTTCATCCGGAGGGCAGACGCCGGAAACAGGTACGGTTCTGCAGTCGGAAAAGACGGAGAACCTGACGACAGAGACAACTGCGGAAACAATTATGGAAACGGATACAGACGCCGGGAACGGCACGTCTGGCGCAGCGGGCGAAACGCCGGAGAGCAGCACGGAGACGGCAGAGGCGTCAGGAGAAACCATGCCGGAGACAGGCACGGAGGCTCAGACGGGACCGGCATCCGAGCCGGAGGAAGTGCTCCTGCCGGAAACACAGACGGAGGGCAGCACGGATATCGCTGAGGTGACTCAGGAGACGGATTCCCAGACTCAGACAGAAGAGCCGCAGATCGTGGAAGACGGCGGGCTCATTATCGAAGAGGTGACGGTTCTCGGTGAAAGCGCGGAGCTGGCGGCAGGCACGCTGCCCTGGGACGGGGCGAAGGTGACGCCGGTGACGATGGACAGTCCTGTAGAAGTCGCCGCAGGTACGTCGCCTTCTGATCTGCAGTGGTATTCCTTTACGCCGGATGAGGCGGGAGAATACGTTTTTTCAGCCGTTGGCAGCACCGCCACGGTTCATAGCATCAGTATGTATGATGCGGACGGGTCTCTGCTGTCAGGATGGACCAGCCGGCTGAAGTACAGCCTTACCGGGGGTGTGACGTATTTTTATAGTGTAATGAACAATATGGATGCGTACACAGTTCTGGTGGAGCGTCCGCAGTCGGTGACATCAGCTTCTGTGGAACCGGAAAAAACAGAACTTATCAATTATCTGGATTCACTCTGGATCGGAGATGTCACGCTGACGTATGCGGACGGCAGCACATTCGAGATAGATAAAAACACGACGGAAGACCGGTACGGAAACCTGTTGTACGTTGTATTTTATTCGGGAGAGGTGCAGGCTGGCACGTGCGCTTTGAATCAGCCGTTTTCGCTGGCCAACACCGGAACGTATCAGGTTGAACTACTGTATAACGGCCAGCCGGTATCAGAACGCTACGATATCACTGTCGTAAATCCGGAAGAGGCAGTTCTGCCGCAGATTTCGCCGCAGGGAGAAACGGCGGTCACAAGCGGAACGGACATGTCCGATCGGATATGGTATACGTTCACTCCGCAGAAGACAGGGCGGTATTCCTTTAACGTAGCGAACGGTATGTCAGGACTTCCACCCTGCGAAATCGTAAAGATGGACAGTACGGGTGTTGTCAGTGCATCGCTTTCTGATACGCTGGAAAGCGGAGTTACATACTACCTGCGGTTCTATGGCGGTTTATATGACAGCTTGACCGGCAGTTATGTTTATGACTTTACTCTGTCTGTAAAAGAAGCGGTAGATATTGAAAGTGCGGAGATCATATCCGGAAAAACCACATTTATCAATGGGCTGGAAAATGTAATCAACCATAATACAAAGCTGCAGATTACGTATTCCGATCAGTCGACTCGGGAAGTGACTGTTTCAGCAACGGGAACTACAGA
>DVHT01000107.1 GCA_018711885.1 Candidatus Choladousia intestinipullorum
CGGTATGGACAGGCGCTTGTTTGCGGAATCATCCAGTGTACGCTCAAACCACTGGCACGAGGAAGTGACTGCCGGGTTCAGCGCATCGCACAGAACGTAGCGCGCCAGCGATGCGATCCGCTCGCTCCTCATCGGATTGCGCTTGTATGCCATCGCAGAAGAGCCGATCTGCGTCTTTTCGAACGGTTCTTCAATCTCCTTCAAGTGCTGCAGCAGACGGATATCGTTTGACATTTTGTGTGCGCTCGCCGCAATGCCGGCCAGCACATTCAGAACCCTCGTATCCGTCTTTCTGGAATACGTCTGTCCGGAAACCGGCACGCACGCTTCGAATCCCATCTTTTCTGCGATCATCGGGTCGATCCGGTCAATGATCTCCTGATCGCCGTCGAATAGCTCCAGAAAGCTTGCCTGCGTTCCCGTCGTCCCCTTGGAGCCAAGCAGCTTCATCGTAGACAGGACGTAATCGAGATCCTCTAAATCCATCAGAAATTCCTGTGTCCACAGTGTCGCGCGTTTTCCGACCGTAGTGGGCTGCGCCGGCTGGAAGTGTGTGAATGCCAGCGTCGGCAGATCTTTATACTTCTGTGCAAAATCGGCAAGCTGTGCGATCACATTTACCAGTTTTTTCTTTACCAGACGGAGTGCTTCCGTCATCACAATGATATCGGTATTATCTCCTACGTAACAGGACGTTGCCCCCAGATGGATGATCGGTTTTGCCTTTGGGCACTGTACTCCATATGCATAGACGTGGGACATGACATCATGGCGTACTGCTTTTTCGCGCTCTTTTGCCACATCATAATTGATATCGTCCTGAAAAGCTTTCAGCTCTTCGATCTGCTCATCTGTGATATCGAGCCCCAGCTCTTTCTCTGTCTCGGCAAGCGCGATCCAGAGCTTCCTCCATGTGCGGAATTTCATATCCGGTGAAAAAATATACTGCATCTCCCTGCTGGCGTAACGTTCCGAAAGCGGACTTACATATCTGTCTGTACTCATATGAATCTCCTTTTCTCCTTCTTTAATTAAACAGAGCGCAAGTTAATCCTGCTGCCTGTATTATTTATCATATTCTCCCCTGATGTCTTCCGTGGGCGGTTTCAGAGGATAGCTTCCCGTAAAGCATCCGCTGCAAACTGGCAGACCCTCTGCAAGTTCCGGCAGGCGCTCTGTCTTTAAATACTCAAGCGAATCGGCTCCGACGAGCTCTCTGATTTCTTCTGTATCACGATGATACGCAATCAGCTGCTCTCTCTCTGGAACATCCGTACCAAAATAACACGGATACAGAAACGGAGGAGAGCTGATCCTCATATGTACTTCTGATGCCCCCGCTTCACGCAGCATCCGTACGATCCTTCCGCTTGTCGTACCACGTACAATCGAATCATCTATTATGATTACTCGTTTTCCGTCAACAACCTCGCGCAGCACGTTCAGCTTGACCCGCACACCCGACTCGCGGCTGCTCTGTTTCGGACTGATAAACGTGCGTCCGACGTAGCCGTTTTTTACGAATGCCATCCCGTACGGAATACCGGACTGCCGGGCATATCCAAGTGCCGCTACAATCCCGGACTCTGGAACGCCTACTACTACATCGGCTTCCGCCGGAGAATCCAGAGCTAGGAAACGCCCCGCGTTGATTCTGGAATGGTATACGCTGACGCCGTCAATCCTGCTGTCAGGCCGTCCAAAATAAATATATTCAAAAATACAGCGCGCTGTTTTTTCTTTGCTCTCCGCTGCAAAGCACATGCTTCTGTCCGATACAATACCGCATTCCGGCGTTATCGTAACAATCTCTCCCGGCTCGACATCGCGGATAAATTCCGCTCCGATCGTATCCAGTGCGCATGTTTCCGATGCCAGAATGTACGCCTGATCCCGTTTCCCGATACAAAGCGGCCGGAAACCGTACGGATCACGCGCTCCAATGAGCTTGCGCGGCGACATGATCACGAGGGAATACGCTCCCTTTATTTTCTTCATTGCATTTGCTACTGCCTGCTCGGCGCTCGCTGTCTTCACCCGCTCCCGTGCGATATGATAGGCGATTACCTCCGTATCGATCGTCGTCTGAAAGATCGCCCCGTCTCTCTCAAGTTCTCTTCTGAGTTCAGGCGTATTGACCAGATTCCCGTTGTGTGCGAGTGCCAGCGTGCCTTTGATGTAATTGAGCACAAGGGGCTGCGCATTTTCCCTCGTACTGCCTCCTGCCGTGGAATAGCGCACATGTCCAATGCCGATATTCCCTTTCATCTGCTCCAGATGACCGGCGGTAAATACTTCATTGACAAGTCCCATGCCTTTTATCGATATGACTCTTCCTTTCGGTCCTGCCGTGTCGCTGACCGCGATTCCACAGCTTTCCTGTCCTCTGTGCTGAAGAGCAAATAGTCCATAATAAACAGAAGCGGCTACATCCGCTCCGGAAAAATCATACATTCCAAAAACGCCGCACTCTTCTCCTGGCTTATCTTCCACCTGTCCGCAGTTTACTCTGTACATACTGACCCCTCCTGCTTCTCTGCCGTTTCATCTGCTGTCATTTTTTTATTTTACCGTACCAGACCGGAATTGGCAATAGCAACAATGTTTTATACCTTCGTGCTCCTGCAGTATTCTTCTTTTAATTCTTTTACCAGTTCATCCGTATCCTGTGAGCACGCGTTCTTTATTTCCTCCTGGAAATCAGGCCGGCTGCACAGTTTTGCATTATGCTCCTGTATCTTCTGCACGAGATAAGAATCGGCTTTGAGCTCTTCCAGCTTTTTCTGATACTCCTCCCCGGACAGAAACAGCGGCAGGGCACTGATGTACTTCCGGAAGCTTTCTTTTGTCTTCATCAGACTGTAAGATTCCCGGAAGCATCCGGCAGCCTGCTCAAACTGAAAAAGTCCGGCATACGCACAGCCGAGGTTGTTCCATACCGCTGCATAAAACTGCGTCCCCAGCTTTCCCGGATTCCGGCGCTTCAATATCTGCCGGTACTCCCAGATCGCACGCGCGTACATTTTCTCTTTTACCAGATAATCCCCTCTCAGCTTCTGCTTCATATCTTCAGACTGCACTTCCAGCTTGGACAGCCTGTCCTGGAATTCCCTCATTTCCTGATGAGTCAGATAACCTGCCTCCCGGAAAATGGGCATAATAAAAAATACTGCTCCGTCTTTTTTCTCCAGCTGCTCATACATCTGCCGGTACAGCCTTACAAGCCCCAGCTCGTCGCGGATCCAGTCACACAGCCCTTCGTTCATGATCGTATCGTCGATCAGGCAGATGTTGTGATACAGATAGAAGCAGAGCTCTTCCAGAGAATAAATGCCGGTCCGTATATTTTCAATGTAATAAGGCTTTTCTGCCTGTTTCAGCAGACACAAATCGTAACTCATAAGCAAATACTCTCCCGCTTCTCAGAACTCAATCACTCTTTTCCAGACAAGGCCCGACGGCTTATACAGCCCGCCGAATCCCATGTCCTCTACTTCAATGTGGCATTTGACCGGCGAAGAAAAGTAAACATCCATCCGAAGCTTCGTCGCGCGGTCCGGCCTTGCCGGAAGCCCGGGCAGCCGCATCATATGGACAATACTCTCCCCCTGTGCCATCGGCTGCGAGATGACTCTGATCTCCCGTTCGTGGTTCAGGACGAATTCACATGTATGGTGCGCCTCATACCAGTTAATGCCTGCACTGATGAGCGGATAGAACGTATCCTTTCCGCGTACGCGCATCTCCATGCTGATATTTCTCTCGATCATATCGCGTCCGCCGAAGATCAGATTCTGTCCGCCGACCAGTCCCGCGCGCTCCATCGCCGCATAGCACGCTCCCTTGGAATAAAGGTTTCTGCCCTGAAACGCATGCCGCTTGTAGCACAGATAGCCGATGGAGCGTTCCGCCCAGCTCTTGTTGAAATAATCTCCCATCAGATAGCTGGTAGATACTGTCCTGCGTTCAAAAACTTTTTTCAGCAGTTCAAAAAACAGCCGGTCTTTTTCTTTTTTCCACTCCTGCTCACTGCGGCCTGCCCGGACGCTGTCGTCCATCGGCTGGCGCGCGGCCTTGTCCACGCGCGCGATCGCCGGCTTGGTACTCCTGTCGATGTGCAGGATATATCCAACGATTGCCCCGTCCTCATATTCCAGAAGAGCAACGTCCTGATACCAGAGTTCTTTCTTCTGGTTGACCGTGTAATAGAAAAAGGATGCGAGATAATCCTGCAGGTAGATCCGCCGGCGGTCGACTCCGTTTTTCTCCAATGCCTGAACGATCACATTGCCCAGACACTCTGTCAGTTCACGGACCGTCACCATCACATGAAGCTCCGCTCCCTGCACAAGTATTTTCAGCCTGTGAAGACACTGCCCGAGGTAGACGGCAAGCAGATCTGCCGGTTCAAACACATGCCCGTTTTCACTGACCGTTTCCATACGCAGTATCCTGCCGAACACATCTGAAATGCGGATCTGATCCGGCTCGTCCGCTTCGCTTTGCAGTTCTCCGTTCCAAAAATGCCAGTTCCCTGACGCATCCAGTCGAAGCGCCATCGGGATCAGGATCTGGTCCGGGTCATCCGGCAGTCCTGTCGTGACCGGCTCCCGGACCGACTGATGGTAATACGTAAGCTGCGCGTATGCCTCACGAAGCTCTATCCCCAGTATCAATTCATTTGTAGCCTGTATCATAAGTTCTCATCCTATCAAACCAGTGTAAATATTTCTTTTGCCAGCCGTTCTGTCGTAAGGTATGACTCCAGCTCTCCGGCAAGCTCCGGACTTTCTTCTGCATGAGCTTTCGAGATTTTGTCCAACAGTGCGTACTTTGTAGAACTGTCCTTTTTCGAAGGAGCGGCCCGCAGCACCCGTTTGTCTGTCTTTATCACCTGTCCGTCCAGCTCCTCTTCCAGATAGCACTCCAGTGTTTCCCCGGAGAACAGCGTAAATTCCTTGACGAAAATCCCTTCGAAGTAATCTTTTACATCTTCTTTTATAAACGATTTTTCTCTGCCCTTAATGCGGCAGCTGATGCCGACTCTGCTTTTCGGATTGCATACGTATTCGACAAACACGCGGCCTTCCATCTGGTACGGACGGAGAAGTTCCTCGTCAAACCTCTGCCAGAAATCAAAACGCATTCCCTTCGCAGAAAATTCTTCCAGCATCTGGGATACACGTTCCCGCTGCTCCGGCGTCAGCTCGACCGCCTTTGCGTAGTACTGCAAAAGCGCCAGACGGCATACCTCTTCCTGCTCTTCAATCCGTCCGCGGCGCATCAGATGCTGATACTCCCGTTCGATAAACTGGAACACCGGGTCGGCTACCGGAAGCCCTTTTACAAAGTATTCGTAGGATTTCAGGTTCGCATACGCTCTGCAGAGTTTTTTGCGCCCCATCCGTTCCAGATATGCTTCGAAAACCGGCTCGCTCCCCTGCGTCTCGCTTCTGGTAAAGAGGATCATCATAATAATCTTTTCTTCCAGCACCATCGTATCCAGGTCAAACTGCATCGCCGCCTGCCAGATCTCTTCCATCTTGCGCACAGGTCCTTCATAGTACAAAAGCAGGTACCGCAGCAGCTTATCGTCGTACTTTCCACTCTCAAAGCAGTAATGGCACAGTGCTGTCAGCATCGTATTTTCCCCGAACTCCAACTCCAGCACCATACGGCTGCAGATCCGTACCAGCTTCAGAAGCTCGATCCCTTCCGCTCCGCACGCATCCAGAAGCTCAAATGCTTCTGTACACTTTCCTTCTTCCGCAAGAAGCGTGATCAGAGATGCCTTGTCTACCTTCACGTACTCCATATAGGAGATCGACTCCAGAAATTCCTGCAGCGACTCATCTCTCAGATGATTTACGTAATACTGCAGCACCTCTTTTTGGAGCTGACGTTTAAATGAATCAGACAGTTCCGGCATCGCACACGCGGTCCGGTAATACATCACAGTCTGATGATTCACCAGATTTTCTTCCAGGCAACGGATGCAGATGTTCAGCACAAGCCCCGGGAAATCGCCTGCCAGTCTGGCGCACCACGAAAACATCTCGGAATCGCAGAACACGGGCCGGATGCTGCAGATGGTATCTGCCAGACAGCGGGTTCCGTCCGCATTCTCGACCACCAGGATGCTGTGCGGATCATATACCGGGACCGAAGCCTTTCCGTCCTTAAACAGAACCGACTGTTCTTCCTTTAAATATACGGAATGAACGACCACCCGGTATGCCTCCGGCCTGCTGCAGCAGACCTCCTGCGTACACAGGATCCTCGCAAGTTTTTCCGCCATTGGCCTGGTCAGCATGCTCTGACGCAGAAAGGCGCGGTAAATCACAGCGAGATCATCCGAGATCCGCCCGCTGCCAAGCTGGTCCAGCGCAAATTTTTCAATATCTGCCCTGTAGTTGCGGTAGGTCTGCGCATCCGCCTCCTTGTTTTCAATGATCCGGCGGTAAATCGCCGCCCTCCTGCGGTAGTCAAGCGACGTATCATACGCGAAATACATGCGGATGACCTGCGGCATCTGCTGCATATCAAGGTTTTCCATCGTTTCCATATAGTATTCATAAAGCCCGGTGATCCGAAGGCCGCTTTCTACGCCTTTTTCATACCACGGGAAATACCGGGCCTCCTTTTTCCCGCCTTTCATCAGCAGCACACAGATGGATTTTACCAGATCAGAAGAAGGATACAGGCGGTATCCGGCTTCGAGGATCTCAAACAGCCTCTGGTCAAACCGGTCATAATGCGCTGCAAGCCCTGACACCTGACGGATCACCTCGGCGGTCAGCACTTCTTCCTTCGCGGCGAAGCTCAGAAGACGCAGCTCATATGCTCCCAGATGCCTCATCAGAAAGGGATTCTTTTTCAGAATCTGATATGCCTCAAGATACATGATACGGCTGCGGCATCCATAACGGAACTGTTCCGCCACTGCTTCGTACCGTGCTTTCTCATCGTTTAAAAAGGATTCCTGAAGGTAAAGCAGGATCCATTGCAGCTTCCAGTTTGTCTTGTCACGGTAAAACATCCGTGTGATCTCTTCCTCCACACGGTCCACATAAGACGCCTCGTGATAGAAAAAGGTCGTCATATACAGATAGAAGGCGTACCGCTCCGGCGTATTCAGCCGGTATCTGGCAGAGTCAAACGTCTCCAGGATCCGGAACGCTTTCTGTTTTTTGCCGTCAGCAAAATACAGCTGCACCAGAAACAGATCGGCAAACGGATCTTTGCCCCCTGCTCTTTTATAGCTGTTCACAACGCTGACAGAACGTTCCACCCATGTCGCAATATCTGTCTTTTTCAACCGGAAGCTGACGTACAGAGCTTCCATCTCTTTCATCATGATCTTGCAGATATGGTGCTGCCGTCCGTGGCTTACATATCCCGTCTTATGAGCCTTTATTACGACCTCGACACGCTGCATGCCGCTTTCCAGCGAAAGCCGCGCATAATTTGTGCCCGCATGCATCAGATTGGCATCCAGCACAAAATTCAGTTCAAAGCTGCTGCCCGCAAAATCTTCGGTCGTGATCGTCTTTTTCTCCGGGCGCAGAAAACTCGCGTCCGCCTCGACAGAGATTTCTGCAAATCCCCACGTATTTCTCGTAAGCACCAGCGTCTCCCGCACCGGCTCAGAAATATCTGCCAGAACAAATTCCGTCTGCTGCGCTTCAAACCGCAGCGCTTCTTTCGCCCCTGCCGCCACGAGAAATTCTTCCATCGCCTGCGCACGGGCGGAGGGGACGCGGAATGCCTCATACAATCCACGCAGCTCCGGCCTCTCCTTTTCCAGAAATTTTCCGAATTCCGAAGAGTCAAAATATCGGTGCGCATTCAGAAAATTCTCCTGCGCAGCCTGAATAAAATCTTCAAAACATGCAAACGGCAGGCTCAGAGCTTCTTTCTCCTGCCCGTCTATCACGACCTCGTACGGAATGCTGTACTCGCCGCATTCGCTGCATATCGTGATCTCCCCGTTCAGCACATCCTCTCCCGACAGCCCGCTGCAGTCAATCTGATACTGGATTTCATTCGTTGTCCCCTGAAACTCCACTGGGCTGCAGATCATGCGCGGACTCGATGTATACAGAAAGCCTTTGACTTTGCTGCGGTCTTCGCTCTCAAACTGAAAACTGCCGTGCAGCACGACGTCCGGCTCGGCATGAAGTTCTATCTTTTCCGGTCGGATCAAAAGCTTTGCCTGCTCATATTCAAATATACCATTGAGTAATTGTTCTATTCTTCTCTTCAATTTGTATCCCTCTAGCCATGCAATGCAGAAGCGCCCCTGTTCATCCGTGCAATCCTGCATCTGCCGTTTTTGCCTCCAACACGTTTAGAGTATAACACCTGATAACCTTTGGGCGCAACCTTTCTTTTCTTTCACAGAGAACGCCGCTTTCTGCAACACAAAAAAGACAGACCGGCAAAGGGCTGTCTTTCTATCCTCACTCCAGAATCTTTTTCAGTTCATCCATAAAGGTATTGACGTCTTTAAATTCGCGGTAAACAGAAGCAAATCTGACGTACGCGACCGCTTCTAGGTCTTTCAGCTTATCCATGACGATCTCTCCGATCTCTTTGCTCTCGATCTCCTTTTCTTCCCGGTTGAAGATCTCCATCTCTACCGCATCGATCATTTCCTTGATCTGCTGGATCGGGATCGGTCTTTTATAGCAGGCTCTCATCACTCCGGCTTCGATCTTGCTCCTGTCATACTGCTCTCTCGTCCGGTCTTTTTTGATCACAATGAGCGGGATCGTCTCTACCTTTTCATACGTCGTAAAGCGTTTCCCGCATGCGTCACACAGACGGCGCCTTCTGATCGAACTGTTGTCGTCAGCGGGACGGGAATCAACAACTCGTGTATTATCCTGATTGCAAAACGGGCACTTCATCTGTTTTCCTCCTGAAAGTTTTCTTCTTTGAGTATATCGGATAGCGGAACCTCTGTCAATTAAAATCATATGATACAGTAAGGAAAACACTCCGGCCGGCTCTGTGTCTGCCTGCCGGAGAGAAAGCCGTGGTGCCTCATGCGGGAGACAAAACCGTCCATGCGTCTCTATGACCTGAAGCAAAAAGAAGTAATTAATGTTCAATCGTGCCGTTCTTTAGGATGCATCAGCGATCTGGAGATAGACTGCCGTTCCGGCTGCATTACCGCACTGATTGTTCCGGGTCCGGGAAAGTTCTGCTGCTTTCTGGGCCGTGATTTCGAATTTTTTATTCCGTGGCGCTGCATTGTTCAGATCGGGTGCGATATCATCCTCGTCGATATCAACGAGGATGAAGCCCGCAGAAAATGTGTCTGACCGGACTGCCCCATTATGCTCTCAGATAATTCCGCATACATTTAAGAGCGTTTTTTTCAAGGCGGCTGACCTGCGCCTGCGAGATACCGATTTCAGCGGCGACCTCCATCTGTGTTTTCCCTTCATAGAATCGCAGTTCTATAATATGCCGTTCCCGCTCGTCCAGCCGCTTCATCGCTTCCCGAAGAGAGATTGATTCGACCCAGTTTTCTTCTTTATTCTTCTTGTCGCTGATCTGATCCATCACGTACAGCGCATCGCCGCCCTCCGTATAAACGGGTTCGTACAGGCTGACCGGACTCTGGATCGCATCCATCGCATACACGATCTCTTCCTTTGAAATCCCGATCTCCGCCGCAATCTCGTGGATCGTCGGCTCTTTTAAATTTTTCTTCGTATAATTTTCTTTCGCGTAAATTGCCTTATATGCCGTATCTCGGAGAGACCGGCTGACCCGTATGGAGTTGTTGTCTCTCAGATACCGCCTGATCTCGCCGATGATCATCGGAACTGCATACGTAGAAAATTTTACGTTCAGATTCGTATCAAAATTGTCAATTGCCTTCATCAGTCCGATGCAGCCGATCTGAAACAGGTCATCCACATTCTCATTACTGCCCGAAAAGCGTTTGATAACGCTCAGAACCAGTCTCAAGTTGCCCTTAATATACAATTCACGCGCATTTTCGTCTCCGGCCTTGATCCGTTCAAATAAAAACCCTTTTTCTTCGCTGGTCAGAAGCGGGAGTTTTGCCGTGTTGACGCCGCATATCTCTACTTTATTAAGTGCCATGTGATCATCCTCCGATTTGTATCTTCTGGTAGAATGATTCACTTTTTGCGTCCCGCCTATTCGTTTTGGCCGAAAATTTTAAAAAGTTTTAGTCCTTGACAAATCTATTCAAATCGGAGTATTTCTCTTCGCAGCCGTTTGATGATCCTTTTTTCCAGCCTGGATATATACGACTGGGAAATCCCCAGAAGATCCGCTACTTCCTTCTGCGTTTTTTCCTCTCCGTCTTTCATATTGATACCGAATCTCAGCTGTACGATCGTCTGTTCCCGTTTGGACAGTTTTGCAATGGCTTTCGAAAGCTGCCTGTGCTCTGCCTCCGTCTCCATGTCTCTGTAGATCACGTCTTCGTCTGTCCCGAGGATGTCTGAGAGCAGCAGCTCGTTTCCGTCCCAGTCTACGTTCAGAGGTTCGTCGATCGACACCTCCATTTTTGTCTTGTTGTTCCGCCTCAGATACATCAGGATCTCATTTTCGATACAGCGCGAGGCATATGTCGCCAGCTTGATCTTTTTCTCCGGATTAAACGTATTGATCGCTTTGATCAGGCCGATCGTGCCGATTGAGATGAGATCCTCCACGCCGACCCCGGTATTATCAAATTTTTTCGCTATGTATACCACAAGTCTCAGGTTATGTTCGATCAGAAGGCTCTTTGCTTTTGCGTCCCCTTCTTTTCCCAGCGCATCCACCAGCTTTTTTTCCTGTTCCGGCTCCAGCGGTGCCGGAAGCACCTCTGTCCCGCCAATATAGTGCGTATCGTTGGTCCGTCCAAACAGGATGTCTCCGAATCCTGCCGCCATCTTAAACTGAAAGCGCTGCGGCACAGCTATCTTAACGATCATACAAATCTCCTCCCACCTCTTTTTTCAAGCGCCGCATGTACCGGATGAATGATCATCTGATACTGCCCTCCGGCGCTGACTTGTCCGTTGTAAATTGCCAAAACCGGATCTCTGATCTCGGCAGTACTGCCTTTTGTCCTTATCTGCATACGGTCTATCACCACTGCGCAGAGCCATCCCTTTTCCGTGCCTATGCTGTGGTACGGGATCAGCAGGCATCCGCGTTCTTTTATCCTTCCTTCCCCGGCAAGGCGCCGGAGAACCGCTCCGTCCACAATACTGACCGGCCGTCCCGTAAGCGGTTCCGCCAGCCGGTTTCCACTGTCGATCAGCCCAGAGATGCGCTCTGTTTTGTCTCCGCAGAAAAGCTGTACTTCCGCCACGCCGCCCTGCTTGATCCGGCTCTCCATATAGCGGTACGCATACCGGACGGCGGCTGCCGAAAGCGCCATGGCCGCAGCGCCGGGCAGATGCCACACAGAGACGAGTGTCTCCAGCACGCCCCCGAAGCATACCGTTACAGCCAGCAGTGTTCCCATCCCCCGCAGAAATCCTCCCTGCCTCTTTCCGGCAAAAACGAAAGCTCCGGCCGCGGCCATGCCAAGAGGATACAGCCTGGGCATCCGCGCACAGATCATGGCGCTCATCACCGCCGAACCTGCAGCGCTCCCAAGCAGGATCCTGATCCCGGATACCGTTTTTTTCTGCCAGAGCACGGCTGATGACAACAGGAAATAGCCCGTCAGCAGGTGTTCCGCAAAAAACTGGTCTATGTAAAACTCATAATACACAAAACACCCCCTGAGGCAGTAACTGATATCAGTATACGCCAAAGGGGGTGAGCTTTTTGTCAAATCCCGTCCGTATTTTCCCTGTTTTTGCCGACATTTTTCGCCATTTCTGTATCCGGAACACTCCCGCAGTCCCGGCCGTATCCGCAGTCACATCCTGCTTACGCTTCCGCGCCTTTTCGCATCTCGTCCCGTACGGCCGCGACCGCCCGGGCATCCATCTGACCCGGCGCCGAAGCCGGTCCTGCCGTGGCAAAAGTGACTGCAGAGCCGGTAAAGGAACCGCAAAGCCGCGTAAAGGCTCCGAGTCCGCCCATCGACATCGTAATATAGGGCCGGTCCGCATATCTCTTTTTCATGGCGAGAGACGCAGACAGCAGCGTAAGCACGTCCTGTTCGCACTGCGGCATCACTGCCGCTTTGGAAATATCGGCGCCGAGTGTCTGGATCCTGCACAGGATCCG
>DVHT01000108.1 GCA_018711885.1 Candidatus Choladousia intestinipullorum
GACCGTAACGATATGCACGCCTTCGCCTGTGAGTGCGTTTAAGTATGCCGGCAGCGTAGATACCAGCGTCTTTCCTTCACCAGTCCTCATCTCCGCGATACGGCCCTGATGGAGGATGATGCCGCCGATCAGCTGTACACGGTAGTGCTCCATATCAAGAACACGCTTTGCAGCCTCACGTACGGTCGCAAATGCCTCCGGAAGCAAATCATCCAGCGACTCCCCGTTCGCATAGCGCTCTTTATACTCTTTTGTCTTAGCTCTCAGCTCTTCATCGGAAAGCGCCTGCATAGTCGGGCGCAGACTCTCTATTTTGTCCACAATCGGCATAATCAGTTTTAATTCCCGCTGACTATGTGTCCCGAAAATCTTTTCTACTAATTTCATTGTATTTCTCCAATCCACATAATTTCTCTCCCATTGTATCACTTTCGCCACTACAAAACAATTGAATTTTTTATGAACAAATCAGCCGTCAGCAAAACGCCGGAGCAGCGTGAGGGCCGACCTGCTGCTCCGGCGGACAAATATGCGGCTGCCGCAGCATACTTGCGGAAATTTTCCGCCCTGCACACTGCGGCAGCCGTCTCACGTTCTCATCTGATTCTGTTATTCACACGATTCAGACGCCGTGCGTTTTTTCGTGCGATCAATACTCCGGCTCGATCAGTCCGTACGTATTGCCCTTTCTCTTATAAACTACGTTGATCTCCTCTGTCTCCGCATTGTTAAATACGAAGAAGCTGTGCCCGAGCAGCTCCATCTGCACACACGCGTCTTCCGGATACATGGGCTTCATGTCAAAATGTTTGGTGCGGATGATCCGGACTTCTTCGGCCGGCTCAGACTCTTTTTCGATAAACTCTTTCTTGAAATTGCCGCCTTCCTGATGTCTTGCTATGATCTTTTCTTTATATTTGCGGAGCTGACGCTCGATCACCTCTTCTACCAGGTCGATGGAAACGTACATATCGTTGCTCACCTGTTCAGAACGGATAATGTTGCCTTTCACCGGAATCGTTACCTCGATCTTCTGGCGCTCCTTCTCCACGCTCAATGTCACGATCACTTCTGTGTCCGGTGTGAAATACCGCTCAAGCTTACCGAGCTTATCCTTTATTGCCGATTTCAGTCCGTCTGTCACCTCGATATTTTTCCCGCTGATGATATATTTCATATGATCCAACTCCTTTACTCGTACTCAGTCTTCCGACTTAGTACCATTATACCATATCTCCGATTTTTTTCAACCAAAACTGAATTCTTTATCCGAATTTTCGAAATATTTTATTTAATTATCACACATTTCAAGAACTTTGCGATAGGACAGCGGACCACCGAATAAATCCAGCGCACTGCCCGCCGTCACGTCAAGCGCACCGCCTCCGATTTCTCGTAACAGACGCAGATCGTCATAACTCCCGATCCCTCCTGCGTACGTCACCGGGCACTTTCTCCATCTGCCCAGCATGGCCGCGACTTCTTTTTCAATACCGGCCGCCTTTCCTTCTACGTCTGCCGCATGGATCAGAAATTCATCGCAGTACGCTGAGAGCTCGTCCAATACCGCCCTGCAAAGCTGCACATCCGTAAATTTCTGCCACCGGTCTGTCACGATATAGTAACCGTCTTCTTTCCTGCGGCAGCTTAAATCCAGCACCAGACGGTCTTTTCCCACTTCACGCGAAATCTTTTCCAGGTTCTCATAACAGATCCTGCCGTCCCGGAAAACAAACGAAGTCACGATCACGTGGGACGCGCCTGCGTCCAGAAACTCCTGCGCATTCTGATCCGTCACGCCGCCTCCCAGCTGCATGCCTCCCGGATATCGGGACAGCGCCAGCTTTGCCTGCCTCTTCGTCTCCGCATAAAAAGGAGACGCCGCCGGATTGAGCAGGATGATATGCCCGCCTTTTAACCCGTCTTTTTTATAAAACTCCGCAAAAAAGCCTGCATCCTGACTCGATACGAAATTCTCCTTCGCCGTATCGCCGCAGTCCCGCAGACTTGCCCCGACAATCTGTTTTACTTTTCCGTTATGTATATCAATGCATGGCCTGAACCGCATGAAGTTCCCCCTTCCTCTGCTGTCTTTTGATACGTACCGGCACGATGCCCTGTCTGCCAATGTGTGTGCACAAAAAGCCTCGCACTGTCTTCTTGCGCTGACGCGGATACCTGCCGTTTACGGTCGGAAGTTTCTTCCTTCTGTCAAAACAGCAGGCCCGCTCTCTGCCCTACGCATGGGAATCCAGGTCAGCCTGCGTTGTCATTGTGGTTGTTATTGTTGTTATTGTCATTTCCCGTCAGTGCGTCTCCGGCGTTCTCAACGCCATTGATCAATTCTTTGCCGGCATCGCCAACTCCATCTACAATATCACTCCCGGCATCGCCAATCCTGCCGCCCTTTTCATTGTCGCCGTTATTGTCCGTCACGTCATTATCAGAAGTCCCGTCACGGTTTTCTTCATCCGTAACGCCGTTTACATCGCCGTTTCCGTCTGTGTCCGCAGCTGTATCCGGCGTACCCATGTCATTTTCTGTGCTTCCTGCGGCATTATCCGTCGCCGTATCATTTCCATTTTCAGTCGCCGTGTTGCTGCCGTCTGTTGCGGCCTGATTTTCTGTCATCGCTGCATTCGTTTCTTTTTCTGTAGCCTTGTTGTTATCGTCGCTGCCGCAGCCTGTCAGCATCGCCATGCAGCATACACAGGCAATGCATACTGCATATTTCTTCCAGTGTTTCATCGCTTTCGTCTCCTTTTTCTAGATTCCTGTATATACCGGATCCGGCTTTTCCATATGTTCACAGCCTATTCTGACCTGTAGGAAAAGCCGCTCACCGTTATGTTAGTAATATGTGCTTTTTGTCCGTTTTTATTCCGGAATACAGGAATTCTTTCCTAAAAAGAAAACAGAAATCATTTTACTGTAACCGTGCATTTGACCTTTTCTTTTCCTGACCTGATCGTAATGACGGTCTTTCCTTTTTTCTTCGCTTTGATCTTCCCTTTTGCATTTACCGTCGCCACTTTTTTATTTGACGAGGAATACGTAACCTTTTCACCGGAAGTAATCGGTTTGATCACCGGGGTCAGCAGATATTTTCCATTTTTCCGGATCGTCAGCTTTTTCTGTACGCCCGTAATCTTTGTCGTTTTTACGGTGTTCTCCTGCACCTTGACCTTTACGGTTTTCGTAAGGCCGCTTGCGAGAACAATCGTAATCTCTGCTTTTCCCGTCTTTTTACCGGCTTTAACGGTACATGTGCCGTCTGCCCCTCCCGATACTTTGACAATTCTTTGGTCAGAGGTGATCCACGATTTTACATAATCACCAGGACCCATCCCTGTCACTTTTAATTTTCCGGTGCTCTGTTTTTTCTTCAGTTTCAGGCTCTTCGCACTGACTTCCATCGT
>DVHT01000109.1 GCA_018711885.1 Candidatus Choladousia intestinipullorum
TTGCCGCCAATCCTGTCTCTCTGCGTTCCAGAGCGTCCGCTTTCTTATCCACGCTCTCTTCCTTGGACAATACTCGCTTCTCATAGCGCTGCAATTCTGTTCTGCGTTCTCTCGTCTCTTTGTCCAACTCATTCTTTGTCTTCAAAGATTCTTCCTTCGCTTCCAGAAGTGCTTCACGCTTCTTTGTCTCTGCAACCTTCAGTGCATCATCGATGATCTGTCTCGCTTTTTCGTCCGCATTGCCGAGCTTTGCTTCCACTACATTTTTCCTGTAATTTATAGCCGCCAGAGCAGATACCGGTACTGCGATCACCAGGGTAATCACAACAGCAATAATGATCATTACTGTCCCAGGCACAGGAGCACCTCCTTATTCAATTTTAATCGTCCATAGACAACATCTCAATTTTATACTGTTTTGTCTATTATGTCAAGTAATTGTGCCCCTGTTTTAAAACTTCCGGCTATTCATACAAAATAGCGTTCCGGATCGATGCGGCGCTGTACCCCTTGCGGAGCAGAAAACGGTACATACGTTCCCGTTCTTTCTGGTCTGCCTCGCCGCCGCGATAATGTTTTTTCTCCAGCCAGTACCGGATCTGTCCCTCCTCATCGGGAAATTCGATCTGCTGCGCCGCTTTTTCAATGTCCTCTTTCGAAATCCCTTTTCCCGCCAGTTCCTGCTCCATCAGGCGTATGCTTTTGCTGTCTTTACGGGCATCCATGTAGTGGAGGGCATAGCGGACATCATCAATATAATGATACCCCTTTACATAGGAAACTGCGTCATCTATGATCTCTTCCGGATACGAAAGGCCCTCCAGCTTTCTGCGCAGCTGGTACTCTGTCCGATCCATTTTCTGCAGATAGTGCATTGCACACATCTTCGCCCGCCTGGGAAGCAGTTCTCCAAGTATCTGCCGCAATGCTGCTTCCTCGAGAAATGATTCCTCCCTGATCCCGAACTGCTCTGTCTCTTTTACATAAAGCGGAAAAGACGTTCCGTCATCCAGCACGACCTGACACCTGCCGCCGGAAAGCTTCCTCAGACTGTATACCTGTCTCATCATCCGGCAGCCTATTCTGTCGCTTCTCCGGTCGTTTCAGAGGTCTGCGGCTCATCCTGAGCTTCTATCAGGCCATACTGTTCCCGCACCTTCCGGTCCACTTCCTTCATGACATCCGGATGTTCTCTCAGGTAAAGCTTTGCGTTCTCACGCCCCTGGCCGATCTTCTCACCATTGTATGCGTACCATGCTCCGCTCTTGTTGATAATATTGTTGTTTGCAGCCAGGTCGAGAATATCTCCTTCCTGAGAAATTCCTTTTCCGAACATGATGTCAAATTCGGCTTCCTTAAATGGCGGGGCAATCTTGTTCTTCACGACTTTTACGCGCGTCCTGTTTCCGATCACTTCTCCGCCCTGCTTCAGCGCTTCGATCCTGCGTACATCAAGACGGATCGAAGAATAAAATTTAAGCGCCCGGCCACCCGTCGTTGTCTCCGGATTGCCGAACATCACGCCGACCTTCTCGCGGAGCTGATTGATAAAAATCACGCTGCAGTTCGACTTGCTGATCACACCCGTCAGCTTTCTGAGCGCCTGCGACATCAAACGCGCCTGCAGACCGACATGGGAATCTCCCATATCCCCGTCAATCTCCGCCTTCGGCACCAGCGCTGCGACAGAATCCACGATAATGATATCAACGGCTCCGGAACGCACCATCGTCTCCGTGATCTCAAGCGCCTGCTCTCCATTGTCCGGCTGTGAAATATAGAGATTGTCGATATCCACTCCGATATTTTTCGCATACACGGGATCCAGCGCATGCTCTGCGTCGATAAATCCCGCAATCCCGCCGCGCTTCTGAACTTCTGCGACCATATGCAGAGCCACCGTAGTCTTACCGCTGGACTCCGGCCCGTAGATCTCCACAATACGGCCCTTCGGAACACCGCCGAGTCCTAGTGCGATATCAAGGCTTAAGGAACCGGTCGGAACGGTCTCTATATTCATATTGGCTCCCGTATCTCCAAGCTTCATCACGGAGCCTTTTCCAAACTGCTTCTCAATCTGCGCAAGCGCAGCATCCAATGCTTTTAACTTATCATCCTGTGCCATCTCTGTTCTCCTTTTTCGAACTAACGTTCGCATTTCTTTTCTAATCCTAGTATAATTCGAAGCTCTTGTCAAGTAGTTCTTCTAAAAATCTCATATCTCATTTTTATAGTCTCATATTATCAGTAACTCTATATTCTGTCAATTCTTTTTTCAGGAATCTGTTTGCTCCAAATACGAAAACGGTCTGCAGAAACTGTCTTTTACAGCCGCTGCAGACCCCCGTTTTCCTTTTCTTACCTGAATTTTATCTTAATTACATAAAAATATTTTTTACGTCATTGAACATCACGACGACCATCAGCAGCATCAGGAGCATCAGTCCGGTCAGATGTATTCTCCCTTCAATCTCAGGGTCCACCCGCTTTCCGCGGATTGCCTCCAGAAACAGAAACACCAGCCTTCCGCCGTCCAGTGCCGGCAGAGGCAGAAGATTCATCACGCCTAAATTGGCAGTCAGCAGGATCGCAATATTCATCATATTCAGCCAGATGTAAAACGCGCCGTCCGGCTTGCTCGCCTCGTACGTATCGCTGATCGCATTTACGACGCCGACCGGCCCCGATACATCGTCAAGCGTTACTCCGCCCGTAAAGATCATTTTCAGGCTCTGCAGAGTCACGTCGATCCAGTAATACACTTCATGCGCGCTGTAACGGAGCGTCTCGACTGCGTTGGTCTTCTGCCGGAACGCATTCACACTGCCCACGATCCCGTACTGATAACCGCTGTCCGTCATCACAGGCTCCACAGTCGCCTCGTACGTCTTTCCGTCGCGCACATATTCAAACACCACGGTCTCCCCGCTGTGGAACATTTCGTAATTAGAAACTTCCCGGTACAGCATGATCTTTTTTCCGTTCATTTTTGTGATCCGGTCTCCGGCCTGAAGTCCCGCCGCCTCAGCCGGCATCCCTTCTGTCACATCATAAAGAATCGGGGCATCGTATCCGATATTTCCAATAATGAAAATAGAAAGTACAAAAGCCAGCAGAAAGTTAAAAATCGGTCCCGCGGCGATCACCGATATTCTTGCCCATACAGATTTGCTGCCGAAAGTCCCTTCTCCGTCATCATCTTCGTCTTCCCCCAGCATCAGACAGGAGCCGCCGAGCGGCAAAAGCTTCAGAGAATACTGCGTGCCTCCGCCTTCAAAGCTCAAAAGCCGCGGTCCCATTCCAAGAGAAAATTCCACGACTGTGATCCCGTTCGCTTTGGCCAGCAAAAAATGGCCAAGCTCATGTATAATGATAATGAGACTGAATACCAGAAGCGCTATAATGATTGTCAACTTACCACCTGCTTTCGATTATTTCGTATACGCTCTGCTCCGTGTCAAGAATCTGCTGCACGTCAGGATCCTCAATCACCCGATGTCCGTCCATGCAGAACCGGATGATCTCATAAATATCGGTAAAACCAATCTTCCGCGCCAGGAATTTGCTGACAGCGCGCTCGTTTGCCGCGTTAAAAACCGTCGGCATAGAGCCGCCTGTTTCTGCCGCCTCAAATGCGTACGCCAGTCCGCGGAATGTCTCCGGATCAGGATTTTCAAACGAGATACTGCCGATCTTTGCAAAATCGAGGCGCTCCCCTGCAAGAAAACGCCGCTGCGGATAATACAGCGCATACTGGATCGGCAGCTTCATATCCGGCGTGCCGAGCTGGGCAATCACCGCTCCGTCTGTAAACTGCACCATAGAATGGATGATGCTCTGCGGCTGTATCACCACCTGTATCTGGTCAAGCTCTGTACCAAACAGCCATCTGGCTTCCATCACCTCAAGCCCTTTATTTACCATACTCGCAGAATCAATCGTGATCTTCTGTCCCATCGCCCAGTTCGGATGCTTCAGCGCGTCTTCCACACGGACTGCTTTCAGCTGCTCCCGGTTCCATCCGCGGAACGGACCGCCCGACGCAGTCAGCAGGATCTTATCAATCTGCTTTGCGTTCTCGCCGTTCAGCGCCTGAAAAATCGCGCTGTGTTCACTGTCGACCGGAAGGATCTTCACGCCGTATTCTTTTGCAAGCGGCATGATGATATGTCCGGCCGTTACAAGCGTCTCTTTATTTGCCAATGCAATATCTTTCCCGGCACGTATGGCATCAATCGTCGGAACAATCCCGATCATGCCCACGATCGCCGTCACCAGAAGGCTGCTCTCCTCACAGGACGCGACTTCTCTAAGCCCTTCCATGCCGGATACGATTCTGACCTCCGTATCTGCCACGGCAGTTCTGAGAGAGCGCGCGTCTGCCTCATCCCAGACAGCCGCAAGGCGCGGGCAAAATTCACGGATCTGCTGCTCGAGCAGCCTGATATTTCTGCCGGCTGAGAGCGCTGTGACCTGAATATCCCCATTTGCACGTACTACTTCAAGCGTCTGCGTGCCGATAGAGCCTGTCGAACCAAGTATAGCAATTTTTCTCATCTGTGCCTTATCCTTTCTCTGAATTACCAAAAATAACCGGCGATTGCCTGCGTCAGATAGTAAATAGCGGGTGCGATAAAGATCACGCTGTCAAAACGGTCCAGAATCCCCCCATGTCCGGGAATCAGTTTCCCATAATCTTTGATCCCGTGATTTCTTTTGATCGCCGACGCTGCCAGATCACCTACCATCGAGATCAGAGCGCCCACTGCGCAGATCAGCGCAAAACTGAGCACCGTATGCATCCCGCCCTCCATCTGCGGTGAGATCGCAGCAGCATAAATGGCTCCGATCGCTGCGGCCCCAATCACGCCTCCGACGGCTCCCTCAACGGATTTTTTCGGACTTAACTTCGGAGACATCTTGTGCTTTCCGATCAGCATGCCGACACAGTACGCGCATGTATCGCATCCCCATGAACTGATGAAGATCAGCCATACAAGATATGCCCCGTGTTCCATAATACGCAGCTCATAAATGCAGGAAAGCATCACAGCCACATAGATGACGCCGAAAAATGCGCCTGTCACCTGCTCCGTCCTGTAGCGCGGATATGTAAAAACATATACGGCCATAAGAGCGATCAAAATGGCGATCAGCACTGTCATATTATATGCCGCAGCGCCGGAAATTACTATCACGTAATAGAGAAAGCAGCCGAGATATCCGACGCCCGCAAGAGGGGAAAAGCCGGAATCTTCTATCCCGAGCGCACGGTACAGCTCATTCTGGCCGATAATCGAAATAGCCAGCAGGACTGCCGCCAGCAGCGGTCCGCCTGTAATAAGTACCACCAGAGCGACCGCCACAAGGACGATTCCGCTGATTAACCTTGTACGAAACATAATTATTCCTCCTTGACGCCTCCGTACCGGCGCTCACGGCTGTTGTATTTATCAATCGCCTTTTGCAGATCTTCTTTTGTAAATGCCGGCCATGGCACCTCTGTAAAATAAAACTCCGTATAAGCAAGCTGCCACATCAGGTAATTGGACAGCCGCTGTTCACCGCTTGTCCGGATCAGCAGATCCGGATCCGGCACCCCTGCAGTATCGAGGTAGTCTGAAAATACGTCCTCCGTAATCGCTTCCGGCGACCGTTTCCCGTCCAGACAGTCTTCTGCCACTTTCCGGACAGCACGCACAATCTCATCACGGCTCCCGTAATTGATCGCGATCTGGAAATTAAGACCTGTGTTGTCTTTCGAAGACTCGACCAGTTTCTTCAGACTCTCCTGCAGATCCGGTGCAAGCGCAGACGGATCGCCCAGAACGCGGACCTTCATGTTGTTGTCGCGCGCCGTCCTGATACACGTCTTCGTATAGCTCCGGAACAGGCGCATCAGCGCGTCTACCTCATCTTTGGAGCGTTTCCAGTTCTCTGTCGAGAAAAGATATACCGTCAGGTACTTGATCCCCATATTGTACGCATCCTCACAGATGACCTCGAGGTTCTTCGCGCCTCTTACGTGGCCGTAATTGCGCGGCATGCCTTTGCTCTTTGCCCACCGGCCGTTTCCGTCGAGTATTATCGCAATATGCTGTGGAATTGCCATAACTGTTCCTCCCAAAAAAGGGGTGCCGCTTTGCGGCATCCCCCACGTTTCTTATACTGTAAGAATTTCTTTCGACTTTTCTTCGACTGCCTTATCAATATCCTTGATGTATTTATCTGTCAGTTTCTGAACGTGGTCTTCCAGATCCTTGATTTCGTCTTCAGAAACGTCTGTCTTGCCGAGCTTCTTCAGATGATCATTCGCATCTCTTCTGATATTGCGGACTGCCACCTTGGCTGCCTCGCCCTTCTTTTTGATATCCTTTACCAGCTCTTTTCTGCGCTCTTCCGTCAGTTCAGGGAAGACCAGACGGATGACCTTTCCGTCATTAGAAGGATTGATTCCCAGATCTGAGGTCAGGATTGCTTTTTCGATCGCCTTGACCATAGATACTTCCCAAGGCTGGATCTGAAGCATTCTCGGCTCCGGCACTGTGATATTTCCCACCTGCTGAAGCGGCGTCGGCGTTCCGTAATAGTCTACTTTGATCTTATTCAGTACGTTCGGATTGGCGCGTCCTGCGCGGATCGTCCCGAACTCCGACAAAAGATTATTGTACGTCTTCGTCATTTTCTCGTCATACGTTTTAATTCTGTCATCCATTTTCTTTTCCTCCTGTATCCTAAACGGTAACCTTCGTACCGTTCAAAGTTCCGTTTACTGTGTTCACAATGCTGTTCTCCTGATTCAGTCCGAACACGAGCATCGGCATCTTATTCTCTCTGCACATGATAGATGCCGTCATATCGACCACGCCAAGCTGCCGGTCAATGACTTCGTCAATCGAAATCTCATCGAATTTCTTCGCATCCGGATTGTCCTTCGGATCGCTGTCATATACTCCGTCGATCGATTTTGCAAGAAGGATCGTCTCGGCTTCGATCTCAATGGCCCGGAGC
>DVHT01000110.1 GCA_018711885.1 Candidatus Choladousia intestinipullorum
TTTTCCGACTACGTGGTTCGGCAGGCAGGCAAATGGCTGTGTGCAGACGATGTTATTGACGCCGGAGTGGATCAGTTCCAGCATTTCCCCGGTCAGGAACCATCCCTCACCGGTCTGATTGCCGAGCGATACAATGTCTTTTGCCATATCTCCGATCTTTTCGATGCGGGTAGGCGGTTCAAAATGAACGCTCTTTTTCAGCTCATCAGCCGCGGTAGCCCGGAGCTTTTCCAGGACATAGATACCAAAGTTCGCGATCATAGCGGATTTCTTTTTCGTACCGAGGTATTCGCTCTTGAAATTCTGGTTGTAGAAGCAGTAGAGAAGGAAGTCCATCAGGTCGGGTACTACGGCCTGCGCGCCTTCTGCTTCAAGCAGTTCCACCAGATGATTGTTGGCGGTAGGCATGAATTTTACAAGAATCTCTCCTACTACGCCGACTTTTGGCTTTTTCTCATCTGTGATCGGAAGGTTGTCAAAATCCTGTATGATCTCGCGGCACATCTTTTTGAACTGGCCGTAAGAAGGCTTGCCGGAAACGAATTCGCAGCAGCGGTCTTCCCACTTCTTAAAGAGTGCATTCGCCTGGCCCGGTTCTTTTTCATACGGTCTCATACGGTACAGGCAGCGCATAAAGATATCGCCGAATACGAGAGCGAACATTGCACGTTTGATCATCTGGTAACTGAACGTGAAGCCCGGATTGCTCTCAAGGCCGCTCAGATTCAGGGAGATGACCGGGATATTTGGAATGCCGGCTTTCTGGAGCGCCCGGCGGATAAATCCGACGTAATTGGAAGCACGGCACCCGCCGCCGGTCTGTGTCATGATCACGGCTGTGCGGCTTAAATCGTATTTTCCGGAAAGCAGCGCTTCCATGATTTGTCCGACTACCATAAGGGAGGGGTAGCAGGCGTCGTTGTTTACGTATTTCAGCCCGACGTCGATCGCTTTGCGGTTGTCGTTTTTTAAAAGTTCAATATGATATCCCGATGCATTGAGCGCGGATTCCAGCATCCGGAAATGGATCGGCGACATCTGCGGACAAAGGATCGTGTAATCTTTGCGCATTTCCTTTGTAAAGCTTACGCGGTTAATATTGGTAGGCACGATCTGACGCTCGGAGGAATCGTGTTTCTGGCGTGTGCGGACTGCAGAAATCAGAGAGCGGATACGGATTTTTGCAGCGCCGAGATTATTGACTTCATCAATTTTCAAACAGGTATAGATCTTGCCGGAGTGTGACAGAATGTCGCTGACCTCGTCTGTCGTCACGGCATCGAGACCGCAGCCAAAGGAATTCAGCTGAATCAGATCAAGATCATCCCTTGTCTTTACGTAATTCGCAGCGGCATACAGACGGCTGTGGTACATCCACTGGTCGAGCACCATCAGCGGCCGTTCTACCGGATTCAGATGCGATATGGAATCTTCCGTCAGGACCGCCATTCCGAAGGAATTGATCAGTTCCGGGATTCCGTGATTGATCTCGGAGTCAATATGGTAGGGGCGTCCTGCGAGTACAATTCCGTGGCGTCCGGTTTTCTCCAGATATTTCAGAGTTTCCTCGCCTTTTTGATACATCGCTTCTCTTGTGCGCGTCAGTTCGTCCCAGCCCGCCCTGGCGGCAGCTGTCACTTCAGCGGCGGGAATATCAGGAAACGCATCCTTCAGGCGGCTCGTTACCGTATCCAGATTCGTAAAAGCAATGAACGGATTTTCGAACCGGATATGTTCTGTGCGGAGGCTTTCCACGTTGTTTTTAATATTTTCCGCATAGGAAGTGACGATCGGGCAGTTGTAGTGGTTCGGTGCATCTTCAAATTCCGTACGTTCATATGGAATGCAAGGATAGAAGATGTACTTAATCCCTTTCCGTATCAGCCATTCGACATGGCCGTGTGCCAGCTTTGCCGGATAACATTCCGATTCGCTCGGAATGGACTCAATCCCGAGTTCATAAATCTTTCTGGTACTCGGCGGGGAGAGAATGACCCGGTATTTCAGTTCCGTAAAGAATTTGAACCAGAACGGATAATTTTCATACATGTTGAGAACGCGCGGGATGCCGACGATGCCGCGCACTGCCTCGTCCTCCGGAAGCGGTTCATAGGAGAACAGCAGTTTATTCTTAAATTCAAACAGGTTCGGAACCTGGTCTTTATTCCGTTCCTTACCGATTCCGCGCTCACAGCGGTTTCCGCTTATGAACTGACGGCCGCCGGAGAAACGGTTGATCGTCAGGCGGCACTGGTTCGTACAGCCTTTGCATTTCGCCATCGAAGTCGTATACTGCAGAGAATCGATGCGTTCCAGAGAGAGCATAGTCGTCTTTGCACCTTCCTGATAACGCTCCCTCGCAATCAGCGCGGCACCAAAGGCGCCCATGATACCTGCAATGTCAGGACGGATTGCTTCGCATCCCGCAATTTTCTCAAAACTTCTCAGGACTCCGTCATTGTAGAACGTACCGCCCTGAACGACGATATGGTTTCCGAGCTCAGAAGCGTCGGAAACTTTAATTACCTTATAAAGTGCATTTTTGATAACAGAGTAAGCCAGTCCGGCTGAGATATCAGAGACGTCTGCGCCTTCTTTCTGCGCCTGCTTTACTTTGGAGTTCATAAATACCGTACAGCGTGTACCAAGGTCGATCGGGTGCTTTGCAAACAGAGCTGCTTTCGCAAAGTCCTGTACGGAGTAGTTCAGCGATTTTGCGAATGTTTCAATAAAAGAGCCGCATCCGGAGGAGCAGGCCTCATTCAGCTGCACGCTGTCAACCATGTGGTTTTTGATCTTGATACATTTCATATCCTGGCCGCCGATATCGAGGATGCAGTCTACGTCCGGGTCAAAGAAGGACGCGGCGTAATAGTGGGAGACGGTCTCCACCTCTCCCTCGTCCAGCATCAGCGCGGCCTTTATCAGAGCTTCGCCGTAGCCGGTCGAACAGGACCAGGCAATATTGGCTTCCTCCGGAAGCTGATGGTAGATGTCGAGGACCGCCCTGATCGTCGTGCCGAGCGGATCGCCGTTATTATTACTGTAGAACGAGTACAGCAGCGTGCCGTCCTCTGCCACCAGAGCGGCTTTTGTTGTGGTCGAGCCGGCATCGATACCGAGAAAACAGTTTCCCTTGTACGTCGCAAGCGGACGTGTAGAGACACGGTTGCAGCTCTGACGTGCGAGAAAGTCGCGGTAGTCTTCTTCTGAAGCGAACAGGGGCTCCATTCTCTCTACTTCAAATTCCATATGGATCGGACCGGAGAGCTTCTCCTTCAGAGCGCCCAGTGTGGTCACACGGTCCTCTTTTGCATTTAAAGCAGAGCCGATCGCAGCGAACAGGTGAGAATTTTCCGGTGTGATCGCATGCTCGTCATCCAGCTTCAGCGTGCGGATAAAGGATGCGCGCAGCTCAGATAAAAAGTGCAGCGGCCCGCCCAGGAAGGTTACGTGGCCTCGGATCGGCTTTCCGCATGCCAGACCGCTGATCGTCTGATTGACGACAGCCTGGAAGATGGAAGCAGACAGATCTTCTTTTGTCGCGCCTTCGTTGATCAGCGGCTGGATATCAGATTTGGCGAATACGCCGCAGCGCGCTGCAATGGAGTAAAGCGAGGAATAGTTCTTCGCATATTCGTTCAGCCCGGAAGCGTCTGTCTGCAGCAGGGATGCCATCTGGTCGATAAAAGAACCGGTTCCTCCTGCGCAGATGCCGTTCATGCGCTGCTCTACGTTTCCGTTTTCAAAGTAAATGATCTTGGCGTCCTCGCCGCCAAGTTCGATCGCCACATCAGTCTGCGGAACGAAATGCTCCAGAGAGGTCGCCACAGCGATGACCTCCTGCACAAAAGGCACTTCCAGATGGTTTGCCAGTGTAAGTCCGCCGGAGCCTGTAATGACAGGAGAAATCTCTATGTCACCCAGCAGGCGTTCTGCGTCCTTGATCAGAGAGGCGAGAGTCTCCTGAATATTTGCATAGTGACGCTTGTAATCAGAAAATAAAAGCTCCTTATCGGGGCTCAGCACTGCTACCTTCACGGTAGTAGAACCGATGTCGATTCCAAGAGTATGTAAAGATTTTGTCATTGTATATCCGCAGGCGAATGCCTGCACCTCCTTCACTTGAATAACAAGATGAATAAACGGGTTAAATTTAAAACAGTTCATATTATACGACAAAATTTTTAAAATTTCAAACTGCTTGCAATATTAAATATTTCCATATATACTGTATCTCTGAATCGTTTAGAAGAGAAAAGCAGAAATTCCAAAGAAAGTTCTCCGGAATATACAGACAACAAAAAGAGACATATCCAACTGTGCGCGAATAGGGGATGGCACGGTTTAATGACAGCCAATGGAAAAAGAGAGAAGTTTTTTTGGAATCAGAGCGCTGATTTGTTGAATTTGATGAACGCCGGATGCAGACGGCGTCTGAAGGAGGAAGTATGTATCGGATATTGAAGAAAGACGGAATGGCGAAACGGGCCGAATTTACGACTGTCCACGGAACGGTGCAGACGCCGCTTTTTATGAATGTCGGGACGGCTGCGGCGATCAAAGGAGCCGTGGCTACCACGGATTTAAAAGAAATCGGGACGCAGGTGGAACTCTCCAATACGTATCATCTGCATGTACGGCCGGGAGACGAGATCGTAAAGAAAATGGGTGGACTGCACAAATTCATGAACTGGGACAGGCCGATCCTGACGGATTCCGGCGGATTTCAGGTCTTTTCCCTGGCAAGCCTTCGCAAGATAAAAGAAGAAGGAGTTTATTTCCAGTCTCATATTGACGGGCGGAAGATTTTTATGGGGCCGGAGCAGAGTATGCAGATCCAGTCGAATCTGGCTTCGACCATCGCAATGGCGTTCGACGAGTGCCCGTCCAGCGTAGCCGACCGCATGTATGTGCAGAATTCCGTAGACCGCACGACGCGGTGGCTCGTACGGTGCAAGGCGGAGATGGACCGGCTGAACCATCTGGAGGATACGATCAATCCGCATCAGATGCTGTTCGGCATCAACCAGGGCGCCATTTATGATGATATCCGGATCGAACATGCCAAGAGAATCTCGGAGCTTGATCTGGACGGATATGCGGTCGGCGGTCTTGCCGTCGGCGAGACGCACGAAGAGATGTACCGGATCCTCGATTCTGTCGTGCCGTATCTGCCGGAAGATAAACCGACGTATCTGATGGGAGTCGGCACGCCGGTCAATATCCTGGAAGCGGTGGACCGCGGCGTGGATTTCTTTGACTGTGTATACCCGAGCAGAAACGGCCGTCACGGACATGTCTATACAAATGACGGAAAGCTGAACCTGTTCAATGCAAAATATGAACTTGACGAGCGTCCGATCGAGGAAGGCTGCGGATGTCCTGCGTGCAGGAACTACAGCAGAGGCTATATCCGTCATCTGCTCAAAGCGAAGGAAATGCT
>DVHT01000111.1 GCA_018711885.1 Candidatus Choladousia intestinipullorum
TCAGATTTCCGCTTCCGTACTTTTCAGTTATGCCAAGGGGCAGGGCTGCAATATGCCGCATAAGCTCCTTTCGGATATTAGCTGCGACCCGGAACGCACTTAAATGGGAACACATCAAGGCGGCTATATAAACAATAATAGATATAACCGCAAAGAGTACGGCAGACCAGCCGTAGCCTGTAATATTCTCCGCCTGAGAAAAGTCCGGAGAAACTTCCAGTATGTCGTGAATGATGCGCCATATATACCAAAAAGGAACAAGGGCCAACAGCGCGCTCATCGCAGACAGTACCCAGGAAAGACAGGTCAATATCCTGTGTCTTCCTGCATAACCCATCAATCTTGACAGATTTGACTGTTTTTTCATTGCAAAAACCTCCTTTAAAATATTTTTATGATAGGAGGACAGAACAACCGTCCTCTCATATCCTTACAGATTATTTATTTATGCATTCAATGAGTTAGCAATAACTAACTCTTGTGCCAAATATAATGGAAAGTTTATACTTTCCATTATCAGAGATGACAGGACAGAGCGTCCTGACGAACTTATTTTTTATGATTGCCCCATAATTTTCATCCATCCTGCGGTGTAAAACGCCCGCATTTCTTTCAGATAATGTTTCGCTTCTTCAAGCGGCATTTCATGTATAATCAACTCAAAAAAAGTATTAAACATTCCTGTAATCAAAATGTGCTCTAAGCGCTCGTCAATGGGCGGTGATGGCCTGCCCAGTTTTTCAAGTACTGCTAAATAATCGTGAGTTCCTTTTGTTTCAATTTCGACCATTTCATCAATCAGTTTTGAAAAACGAGTCCCTTCTGAACAGCAGAGTATGAGCTTAAATTCATTCAAGTGTTCATAAGCATACAAAAGCATTTCATACATGCATTCGCCGGAAACAGAAGTAAGATTTTGGGGCTGTTCCTCTGGTGGGATTTCTGCAAAATCTTTTTGCGCTCTGCAAAAACGCTTCAATAAAAAGTTGTAATGTTCGCCAACCAGTGCTTCAAATAAATCCTCTTTGCTGTTATAGTAACCGTAAAACGCGCCTGTTGTTACCCCCGCTGTTTTGACAATATTCCGCAGGGACGCAGATTTGAATCCTTTTTCAAGAAATTCCTTCATAGCAGCTGAGAGAATTAATTGCAATGTTGTCTGTTCTTTTTCACTCATTTTTCGCCTCCGGTGGCACGGTAGTATATATCACTGTTATATATCACTGTTATATAATACGGCAAATTAAAGAATTTGTCAATGCTTCAAAAAAATTTTAAGATTGACCGCAAATGCATGGCATCAAAATCAGGGAATGTTTTCAGCGATTCTTGTAACGGCTACGTAAATATCCTGGATCCGATACCAGGTACGCGGACCGACAATCCCATCCTGTGTGAGACCGAAGACGGACTGGAAGGTGCGGACTGCGTTCTGAGTGGCTTCCCCGAAGATTCCGTCAGGGGTCAATTTGGGAATGAGCGGATAGTTGTTCGAGATCGCATTGAGCTGCTCCTGGATCTTTATAACGGCCGCACCTGTGGAACCGACGGAGAGCGGAAAGCCGGGATACGATTCCGGTACGCCGGAAACTTCTTCGGCAGTGTTGATATACATGGAATCTCCGTAGTAATTGCGTATGATATCGAGTGCGCTGTAACCCTGCTCGCCGAGTTCTGCGCTGCCCCACTGTGACAGCCACTGCGGACATGAAACGCGCTTTCCGTCGCAGTACTGTGTCAGAATCGGCTGGCGTACATTCGGACGTGAGAGGTAATTGAGAAATACGTCCTCGACAGCCGCGTCAATGCTTTCAAAAACGTTGCGCCCATAGACCCATTTCTGGTCAAAAGCAGTGGAAGAAGTAATTGTAAAATTATAACCTTTATTTCTGTACCATTCCGTGTAAATGCGGTTCATTGTAAAGGACTGGATTGCCAGGATGTTGGCGATCAGTGATTCGTAGGGCCATGTAGCATATATTTCGCAGCAGGCGACATTTTTGATATAATCTTTATAGCGGACATAGTAATTGCCTGCCGAGGTATCAGTAGGGACGCCGTCATGTACAACGACATATTCCGGAACAACAACCTGATCGAGCACGATCTCGCCGCTTACATTGACCGGTTTGATCTCGGCCTCTGCAATTTTGGGCGGATAGATGCCATATAGAGTGTGGTAGGGGATCGCGATCACATCCGGCATTTCTCCGGCGGCAATCGGATGCAGCGTTACATTTTGCAGGGCAAGCTGGGAACTGAGAATCTGGATACCGCTGATCTCTGCCGGTTCAAAGCCGGGAGCAGATACGCGGATTGTATATTCTGCGTAGGGCATCGTCTCGGAGGGCTCAAGGCTGTATTCAACAGGCGGAGCGCCAAGCTCCAGCTGCTCCGTCTGTCCGGCGCTTCCGGTTCTGACTTCTTCGATGATGCTGTCCGGCTCTCCAGTATAGGAAATATCGACGACAGCGTTTTCGATAGGAACATTCTGTTCTGAAAGCGCAGTGATCTGAAGTGTACCGGTATCGGGCATTCCATTTTGGGCCGCGCGAAGGCGGGCAGAAGAGTGATGTTTCATAATGAGATCCATTTCTGTAATATGCTTGCTTTTATAATATGCAATGTGTATATGGGCGGTGCAGCCTGTGCAGTTTCCAGTTCCGCCATCAGGCCGCAGAGCGCCTGCAGGCAGGCTGCCGCTGCTTACGCAGCTTCCCTCTGCGGCTTCATGGGCGTCCCGCCCATACCAAAATGCTCAACCAGTCTGCCGCAAGTAAACTTGCGCATCCTGCTTGATTATTTTGCTGATGGCGGAACTGGTAAAGAAAAAAGTTGAAATATAACACAGGATATGGTAGAATCGAAACAATTTGAGCATAAATATGTAAAGAGCAGAGGAAAGGAGTCCGATGACAGCATGAAAGCTTTTCTGATACTAGAAGATGGAACAGTATTTGAAGGTAAAAGTATCGGGTCGACGCGTGAGGTGATCAGTGAGATCGTTTTTAATACGTCGATGACAGGATATCTGGAGGTATTGACGGATCCCTCTTATGCGGGACAGGCCGTTGTAATGACGTATCCGCTGATCGGCAATTACGGTATTTGTCTCGAAGATATGGAATCTGACAGGCCGTGGCTGGACGCTTTTATTGTCCGCGAATTATCACGTCTCCCCAGTAACTTCCGTTCGGAAGATACGATTCAGAATTTTCTGTTAAAATATGACATTCCAGGTATCGCGGGAATTGATACCCGTGCTCTCACCAAAATTCTCCGGGAAAAAGGCACTATGAACGGCTGCATTACTGTAAATGAACATTACTGTAAGGAAGAAATTCTGGAAAAGCTTGCCGCTTATACGACGGGAAAAGTCGTTGAGAGAGTAAGCTGCAGGGAAAAATATGTTTTAGAAGGCAATGGACCGAAAGTAGCTCTGCTCGATCTCGGGGCAAAACGCAACATTGCAGGAAGTCTTCATGCGAGAGGCTGTGAGGTGACGGTCTATCCGGCGCTCACGACGGCGGAGGAGATCCTTGCTGCGCAGCCGGATGGTATCATGCTGTCAAATGGGCCGGGAGACCCGAAAGAATGTGTTTCTATTATAAAAGAAATCAAAAAGCTGTATGATTCAGATGTGCCGATTTTTGCGATCTGCCTCGGACATCAGCTCATGGCGCTTGCCAACGGCGCGGATACGCACAAGATGAAATACGGGCACAGAGGCGGCAATCATCCGGTGCGCGATCTTGCGACCGGAAGAGTCTATATTTCTTCCCAGAATCACGGATACGTCGTGGATACGGATCATCTTGATCCGAAAATTGCCGTTCCGGCTTTCGAAAATGTAAATGACGGAACGAATGAAGGGCTGAAATATACCGGAAAAAATATTTTTACGGTGCAGTATCATCCGGAAGCCTGCCCGGGGCCGCAGGATTCAGGTTATCTGTTTGACCGGTTTATGAAAATGATGGAGGTGAATGCGTAATGCCGAAGAATCCGGATATTAAAAAGGTACTTGTGATCGGCTCCGGCCCGATTGTGATCGGACAGGCTGCCGAGTTCGACTATGCAGGAACGCAGGCATGCCGTTCTCTGAAAGAAGAAGGGATTGAGGTCGTACTGCTGAACTCCAATCCTGCGACCATTATGACAGACAAAGATATCGCAGATAAGGTCTATATCGAACCGCTGACGGTAGAAGTTGTGGAACAGCTTATCCTGAAGGAACAGCCGGACAGTGTGCTTCCGACGCTCGGCGGCCAGGCGGGACTGAATTTGGCGATGGAGCTTGAGGAAAGAGGATTTCTCCGCGAGCATCAGGTGCGGCTGATCGGTACGACCTCGGAGACGATCAAAAAAGCGGAGGACCGTCTGGAATTTAAGAGTACAATGGAAAAAATCGGGGAGCCGGTCGCACCGTCTAAAGTCGTGGAAACGGTGGAAGACGGAGTTGCCTTTACGAATCAGATCGGTTATCCGGTCGTACTGCGTCCGGCCTATACGCTCGGCGGAAGCGGCGGCGGTATTGCGCATAATTACGAGGAACTCGTGGAAATACTGGAAAACGGACTGCGCTTAAGCCGTGTCGGACAGGTGCTGGTGGAACGCTGCATCGCAGGATGGAAGGAAATCGAATACGAGGTCATGCGTGACGGCGCCGGAAATGTGATCACGGTCTGCAACATGGAAAATATCGATCCGGTCGGCGTCCACACGGGCGACAGCATCGTAGTGGCTCCGTCACAGACGCTCGGGGATAAAGAATACCAGATGCTCCGTACTTCTGCTTTGAATATTATCAGCGAACTGAAAATCACCGGCGGCTGCAATGTACAGTTTGCACTGCATCCGGAAAGCTTTGAATACTGCGTGATCGAGGTGAATCCGCGTGTCAGCCGTTCTTCGGCGCTGGCATCAAAGGCGACCGGGTATCCGATCGCGAAAGTAGCTGCGAAAATCGCGCTCGGGTACACGCTGGACGAGATTAAAAATGCGATCACCGGGAAGACGTATGCAAGCTTTGAGCCGATGCTGGACTACTGTGTTGTCAAGATGCCGCGGCTTCCGTTCGATAAGTTTATAAGCGCAAGCAGAAAACTGACGACGCAGATGAAGGCGACCGGAGAGGTCATGAGTATTTCTGACAGTTTTGAGGGCGGACTGATGAAAGCAATCCGTTCTCTGGAGCAGCATGTCGACAGTTTACTGTCATACGATTTTTCCGGTCTGACGCAGGACGAGCTGCTTGCCCAGCTCGCAAAGGTCGATGACAGACGGATATGGGTGATTGCCGAAGCACTGCGCCGAGGGATTTCCTATGAACAGATCCATGAGATCACAAAAATAGATATCTGGTTCATCGACAAGCTGGCGATCCTTGTAGAGATGGAGACCGCTCTGAAGACGCAGGAGCTGACGGCAGAGCTTTTGAAAGAAGCGAAACGGATTGAATTTCCGGACAGCTTGATCGCAAGGCTGACCGGGAAAACAGAAGATGAAATCAAAGAAATGCGGCTGCAGAACGGCATCACGGCGGCGTACAAGATGGTAGACACCTGTGCGGCTGAATTTGCAGCGACGACGCCGTATTATTACTCCGTATTCGGCAGTGAAAATGAGGCGGAAGAGACAAGCGGCAAAAAGAAGGTGCTCGTGCTGGGTTCCGGTCCGATCCGGATCGGTCAGGGAATCGAGTTCGACTTCTGTTCCGTTCATTGTACATGGGCATTTAAAAAAGAAGGATACGAGACGATCATCATCAACAACAATCCGGAGACGGTGAGTACAGACTTTGATATTGCAGATAAGCTGTATTTTGAGCCGCTCACGCCGGAGGATGTAGAGAATGTCGTGCGTCTTGAAAAACCGGACGGAGCAGTGGTGCAGTTCGGCGGGCAGACGGCGATCAAGCTGACGGAAGCTCTGATGAAGATGGGCGTGCCGATTCTCGGCACATCGGCGGAGAATGTCGATGCGGCGGAAGACAGGGAACTGTTCGACAAGATCCTGGAGCAGTGCAATATTCCTAGACCTTCCGGCCATACGGTATTTACGGCGGAAGAGGCGAAAAAAGCGGCGAACAGCCTGGGCTATCCCGTTCTGGTCCGTCCGTCCTACGTGCTCGGCGGACAGGGAATGCAGATTGCAATCAACGATGAAGATATTGACAGCTATATCGGGATCATCAACCGGATCGCGCAGGAGCATCCGATCCTGGTAGATAAATATCTGGTCGGAAAGGAAATCGAGGTAGATGCCGTGTGTGACGGCGATGATATCCTGATTCCCGGAATTATGGAGCATATTGAGCGTGCCGGCATCCATTCCGGCGACAGCATTTCCGTATATCCGGCACAGAGCATTTCGCCGAAGCTGAAACGTGTGATTGAGGATTACACGAGAAAGCTGGCGCGGTCCCTGCACGTGATCGGACTGATCAATATTCAGTTCATCGTCAGCAATGAGGAAGTCTATGTGATCGAAGTCAACCCGCGTTCCAGCCGTACCGTGCCTTATATCAGCAAGGTAACAGGCATTCCGATCGTACCGCTCGCGACGAAGGTGATCCTCGGAAAGAAGATCCGCGAGCTTGGCTATACGCCGGGGCTTCAGCCAGAGGCAGATTATTTTGCGGTTAAAATGCCTGTATTTTCCTTTGAGAAGATCCGCGGCGCGGATGTAAACCTCGGACCGGAGATGAAGTCGACCGGAGAGTGCCTGGGCATTGCGGCAACGTTTGATGAAGCGCTGTATAAGGCATTTCTGGGTGCCGGCATCAATCTGCCGAAGCATAAGAATATGATTATGACAGTGCGCGACGCGGACAAACTGGAAGCAGCGGACCTTGCAAAACGGTTTGAAGCGCTTGGCTACAATATTTTTGCAACAAAGGGTACGGCAAAGGCCTTGATGGAGGCCGACGTCCAGGTGCGAATGACACGGAAGATTGAGCAGGAATCGCCGAATATCCTGGACCTGATCCTCGGACATGAGATTGACCTTATCATTGATACGCCGTCGCAGGGAGTAGGGCATTCGAAAGACGGATTCCTGATCCGCCGGAATGCGATCGAGACGGGCGTTAACGTACTCACTTCGCTGGATACAGCAAATGCACTGATCACGAGTCTTGAAAACAATAACATTCACGGGCTTACCCTGATCGACATTGCCGGTATCACATCAAAATAGAGGATTTTTCATTTTTTTAAGAAAAATTCACATAATACATATTGCGTTTCCGGAAAAGAAACGGTACAATATGTGCTGGTGCGATGGTTGGTATTGTGAACGGGAGGGGTGTAATGCGAAAAAAATCGCATATCTCGCTGGCGATGTATCTCGTCAGAGAAATGAAACTGGAGGGGCTTTATAAACACAGAAAGGCGTTTTATTTCGGATCGATCCTTCCGGATCTGACGCCGAAGATGGTAACGTCTCCGCATGAATTTGCGACTTCCTATGCGGATATACAGGAGTTTATCCGTTCGATCTTTGCAGAGGGCATCGGCGAAGAATGGAAGGAACGGGTGTTTTGGAGAAGGATTGGTTTTGTGCTTCATTACATGGCGAATTACTTTACCTTTCCGCACAACGTTTCGTTTGAAGGAAATCTGAAGGATCACTGTATGTATGAAAGTGAAATGAAGTACTATCTTCGTGAATTTGTCTGGACTGCCGAGGCAAGGCAGATTTTTGCCAGAGGCCGCGAGGAGGCCCGTCGGATCAGAAATATCGAAGAACTGTTTGGATATATTGAGAAGATGCATGAAGCATACATGCAGTCAGAACACAGTGTGGCGGAGGACTGCCGTCAGATTCTGCTGCTTTGCTCTGCGGCGCTCGGCGTACTGGCACAGGCTGCTGATACGGAACGTATGGTCCGCGTGGTGCCGAGATACGGCTGGGTATAGGATGATACGGCCGCTGTACGATTTTCCCTTTTTATCTATGTTTGTTGACAGGAAATCGTACGGCGGTCTTTTTTTCTTAAGTTTTCAGAAAAAATATTGTAATATGACTGGATTTTGGTATAATCAAGCGCAAGAGAATTGATTGTATAGTTTTTGGAATCGGAGGTACGGTATGGGACTGATAAAAGTTGCTTTTGGCGCGGCAGGCGGTACGCTGGCCGACCAGTGGAAAGAATATTTTTACTGTGAGGCTATGGATTCGGACGTGTTGGCAAGAAAAGGTAGAAAGAAAGGTTCGGGGCGTTCGGCAGGCAGGCGCGGAAATGACAATGTGATCACGGACGGTTCGGTGATCGCAGTGGCAGACGGACAATGCATGATGATCGTGGAAGGCGGAAAGGTTGTGGAAGTCTGTGCGCAGCCCGGGGAATTTACGTATGACAGCGCGGCGGAACCTTCTATTTTTGAGGGGAGTCTCGGGGAAGGGATCCGGCTGACCTTTCAGGAGATCGGACGCCGCTTTACATTTGGTGGAGAGGCGCCGAGAGACCAGCGGATCTACTATTTTAACACGAAGGAGATCATGGGGAATAAATACGGTACCCCTGTGCCGGTGCCGTTCCGTGTGACAGACCGGAATATCGGTCTGGATGTGGATATTTCGATCCGCTGCAATGGGGAGTATTCTTACCGTATTGCTGATCCAATCTTGTTTTATACGAATGTGTGCGGCAACGTAGAGGATGAGTTCCGTCGTTCGGAACTGGACAGTATGCTGAAAACAGAGCTTCTGACTGCACTGCAGCCCGCATTTGCCAGGATATCTGATATGGGCGTACGCTACAGCGCGCTCCCCGGACATACTATGGAGCTGGCAGTTGCGTTGAATGAGGTGCTTTCCGCGAAATGGAAAGAGCTGCGCGGGATCGTGATCGCGTCGATGGGCGTCAACTCCGTATCTGCCTCCAAAGAAGACGAAGATATGTTAAAACAGCTTCAGAAGAGTGCGGTTATGAAAAATCCGGCGATGGCGGCTGCAGTTCTGGCCGGCGCCCAGAGCGATGCGATGCGTGCCGCAGCATCAAATCCGGCAGGAGCGATGACTGGATTTATGGGGATGGCCCAGTCTATGGGCGGCGCCGATGTCCAGAGCCTGTACGCAATGGGACAGCAGCATGCACAGCCGCAGCAGCAGCCGGCAGGAACGGTCAGGGAGCCTGCCGGAGCATCCTGGACATGTGCCTGCGGTGCAGTAAATACCGGGAAGTTCTGTCCGGAATGCGGTGCAAAGCGCCCGGAAACATCCTGGACGTGCGCCTGCGGTGCGGTAAATACCGGAAAATTCTGCCCGGAGTGCGGCGCAAAGCGTCCGGGAATATCCTGACGAGGACCAGTCTGACAAAAGAGGAGCGGAGTTATGGCTGATATTCTGGAATATAAATGCCCGTGCTGCGGCGGCGCGATCACGTTTAACAGCAGTATCCAGAAAATGAAGTGTCCGTACTGTGATACGGAGTTTGAAATGGATACGTTAAAAGAGTTTGAAGAGGAGTGGCTGGAGACAGACCGGGAGCCGCAGTGGGATTCAGAGAGCGTAGAGCGGCCGCAGGAAGAGCTGAAAGAGGAAGAAGGTTCGTTTGCTGCCTACGTATGTGAAGCGTGCGGCGGAGAAATTGTAGCAGATCAGACGATGGCGGCTTCTAGCTGCCCGTTCTGCGGCAATCCTGTCATTGTCATGAAAAAGCTGAGCGGAGTTCTCCGTCCGGATCTTGTTATTCCGTTTCAGCTTGATAAGGAAAGTGCGAAAGAGCGGCTGAAAAATCATCTGAAAGGGAAACTTCTCCTTCCGGCTCTGTTTAAAACGGAAAACAGGATCGAAGAAGTGAAAGGAATCTATGTACCGTTCTGGCTGTATGACTGCGATGCGCACGCGGAGATCCGCTGCAGGGCTACGCGTGTCAACACCTGGGAGACGGGGAATTACGTATACACGGAGACGAAGCATTACCTTGTAAGCAGGGCGGGAGAGATCGGATTTGAAAAGGTTCCGGCAGACGGATCAAAGAAAATGGATGATGCTCTGATGCAGTCAATCGAACCGTTTGATTTCCGGGAAGCGGTGGATTTCCAGACGGCGTATCTTTCCGGCTATCTGGCAGATAAGTATGACCTGTCATCCGCAGAGTGCGAGCCGTATGCAAATGAGCGGATGCGCCAGAGCACGGTAAACGCGTTTCTGAGTACGATTGCCGGCTATGCGACCTGTGTGCCGGAGCACACCGATATCCAACTGAAGCAGGGAAAGATCAGATATGCACTTTTGCCGGTATGGCTGCTGAATACGAAATACCGCGGCCGGCTGTATACGTTTGCGATGAATGGACAGACCGGAAAATTCGTCGGTGATCTTCCGGCGGACCGGATCAAAGGGTGTATTTCCTTCGGTGTTTCCTTTGCGGCTGTATTTCTGATCACTTATCTGATCACGCTGCTGTTTTAACCGGACGCAGGGGAGAGGATATGGCTTATGACAGGGAGGAAGAAGGTCATGCACAAGAGATGGAGCGCTTTGGCGCTGGCGATGTTTCTGACGGTGCTGCTGGTTCTGGGGAGCAGCCTTGCCGCAGCGGCGGAGAATCAGCAGAAGATATTGGATACAGCAGATATTTTGAGCGAAGAGGAAGAAAGCAGGCTTCAGGAACAGTTGGCTGATACTGCTGGGACCTATCAATGCGATGTGGCTGTCGCGGCTGTAGGATCGTGTGAGGGAAAAACACCCCGGCAGTTTGCAGAGGATTATTATCTGGAAAGCGGATATGGATTCGGGACGGAATCGGACGGGATCCTGCTGCTGGTGAGTATGGAAGAACGGCAGTTTTACTATGCGACGTTCGGGAAAGCCACCGAGATTTTTACAGATTACGGACTGGAACGGATCGATGAGATGGTTACGCCGTATCTGTCGGATGGAGAATATTACGAAGCATTTTCTTTGTTCGGGAGGCTCACGGAAGAATTTGCAAAAGAATGGGAAAGCGGACGGCCGTTTGATACGGATCACAGATATGAGGAAGAAATGAGCACCGGAATGCGCCTTTTGATCTCGTTTGCAGCCGGTGTTGTCGCGGCAGGTCTGATTCTGGCAGGTCTGTTCGCGCAGCTTAAGTCGGTCCGGGCAAAGGGCGGGGCGCAGGAATACGTTCGCGAGGGAAGTTTCCGTGTAACGCGCCAAAAGGATGTTTTTTTGTACCGTACTGTATCCAGAATAAAAAAAGAAAAACCGCAAAGCGGCGGCAGTACGACGCATGAAAGCTCAGGCGGAGGGCGCGCCGGAGGTCATGGAGGGTCGTTTTAGAAAATAAATACCGCGGTATGCTTTTGGGAAAAAAGATTCTCCAGAGCACACCGCGGCGTTTTATTATACTTACCGCAGGGATTGATCAGTCCTCTACGATACAGCCGTGATGAAAGATTTTTTCAATTTCAAGTTCGTCGTTAAGGATAACGATGTTTGCATATTTTCCGGGTTCCAACGTACCGTAATCGTCATCGATACCGACGGCGCGGGCAGGGTTGACTGCTGCGCATTTTACCGCGCTGGCAAGAGGAATGTCCATCTTCTTGACTGCCGTGCGGACGCAGTCCATCAGGTTTGTCGCGGATCCTGCGATCGTGCCGTCTTCCAATACAGCAAGATTTCCGCGGACGATCACTTTCTGGCCGCCGAGATCATATTCTCCGTCCTCCATGCCTGTCGCGCGCATACTGTCGCTGATCAGGATGATACGTTCGTCTCCGAACATCTTAAAGGTAGTGCGGACGACTGCAGGGTGAATGTGGATTCCGTCGCAGATCAGCTCTGCCATACAGGACGAGTCATCTGCAGCGGCGCCGATTGGTCCGGGCGCCCGGTGAGAAAAAGGCGGCATCGCATTATACAGATGGGTGAGCTGAGAAGCGCCTCTTTCAATCGCTTCTTTTGCTGTATCGTAATCCGCTGTCGTATGGGCGATGGAAATATTGATCCTGCCGTGGTTTTCGCTGATAAAATCGAGCGCGCCTTCCGTTTCGGGAGCAACAACGACGGTACGGATCTTTCCGCCGGACAGATCTGACAGCCGGTTCAGCATCGCTGTATCAGCCGGGTGGACATACTTGCCGTTCTGCGCGCCTTTTTTTGCAGGGCTGATAAACGGTCCCTCCATATACAATCCGCAGAAGTCTGCTCCGTCTGAACTTTCGAAGGTGCGGGCTGTGCGGCAGATAGCGGACAGCGTTTCCTCGGATACAGTCATTGTAGCCGGAGTGATAGAGGTGACGCCCTGCCTCAGCTCATATCTGGCCATTGTACGGAATGCCTCTTCGGTCGCATCACAGCAGTCACTTCCCATGCATCCGTGAAAATGGATGTCTGTAAGTCCTGGAATAACATAGCATCCTTTTGCGTCAATGACGGTTTCTTCGCAGGGCAGTTTTTCGTAATCTTCCTGTGACAGGATACGGCCTTCGAAAAAGCAGACGCTCCCTTCGATGAAATGTCCCTGCTTCTCAAACACTCTGCCATTGATGATTTTTTGTTTCGTTTTCATAAACATCCCCCTTTTGATGATTTAGTTATCTTCGGGCGTTCCCTCTGTCGTGTAGACCTGACGTTTTCTCGCCATTTCATCACTTTCGAGGTATTCGTCGTATGTTGTGATCTTATCGATCATCTTGCCGTTCGGCAGGATTTCCATGATCCGGTTCGCCGTGGTCTGCACAATCTGATGGTCACGGGACGAGAATATCATCACGCCGGGGAATTTGATCATGCCGTTGTTCAGCGCTGTGATGGATTCCATATCCAGATGGTCGGTCGGCTCGTTGAGGAGCAGGACGTTGGCCCCGGAGATCATCATCTTGGAGAGCAGGCATCTGACGCGCTCTCCTCCGGAGAGGACTTTGAGCTTCTTGACGCCGTCATCTCCGGCGAACAGCATCCTTCCGAGGAAGCCGCGCACATACGTGGCGTCTTTGATCTCAGAGAACTGTGTCAGCCAGTCTACGATCGTCAGATCGCTTTCAAACTCTTTTGTGCTGTCTTTGGGAAAGTACGCCTGTGAAGTAGTGACGCCCCATTTAAAAGAGCCTTCATCCGGTTCGATCTCGCCCATCAGAATCTGGAAGAACGTCGTTTTTGCAAGTTCGTTATTGCCGACAAGCGCGACCTTATCATTATGTCCGAGTGTAAAAGTGATGTTATCGAGCACTTTTACACCGTCGATTGTCTTGGAAAGGTTTTCCACCATGAGTACTTCATTGCCGATCTCGCGGTTCGGACGAAAATCGATATACGGATATTTACGGCTGGACGGCTTGATCTCGTCAAGCTGGATTTTTTCAAGCGCTCTTTTTCTGGAAGTCGCCTGTTTTGACTTGGAAGCATTGGCGGAGAAGCGGGAAATAAATTCCTGCAGCTCTTTAATCTTTTCTTCCTTCTTCTTATTGGCCTCTTTCATCTGCTTGATGATCAGCTGGCTTGACTCATACCAGAAATCGTAGTTGCCGGCGTAGAGCTGGATCTTTCCATAATCGATATCTGCAATCTGCGTACAGACTTTGTTCAGAAAGTAACGGTCGTGAGAGACGACGATGACTGTGTTGTCAAAATTGATCAGAAATTCCTCCAGCCAGTTGATGGCGTCGAGGTCAAGGTGGTTCGTCGGCTCGTCAAGCAGCAGGATATCCGGATTTCCGAACAGTGCTCTTGCAAGAAGGACTTTGACTTTTTCGTTTCCGTTCAGATCCTTCATCAGGCTGTAATGAAGCGAGGTGTCAACTCCGAGTCCGTTTAAGAGCATAGCGGCATCGGACTCTGCCTCCCAGCCGTTCATCTCGGCAAACTCGCCTTCGAGCTCACTGGCGCGGATACCGTCTTCGTCGGTGAAGTCCTCTTTTGCATAGATCGCTTCTTTTTCCTTCATGATATCATACAGCCGCTGGTTGCCCATGATAACGGTGTCAAGCACCGGAAATTCATCATACTTAAAATGATCCTGCTCCAGCACGGAGAGACGCTGTCCCGGTGTTATGGAGACATCTCCCTTTGTCGTCTCGAGCTGTCCGGAAAGAATCTTCAGGAACGTAGATTTTCCGGCGCCGTTTGCACCGATCAGACCGTAGCAGTTGCCCTCGGTAAACTTGATGTTTACATCTTCAAACAGGGCTTTTTTTCCGATTCTAAGAGTTACGTTATTTGCACTTATCATTTATCATACCCTCATTTTTGTATTCTACAATATTGACATGTTATATTGTACCGAAAACCGGAAAAAAAGCAAGGAGAAAATCGCCCATATTTATCCAAGATGCCAGATTTCTTCATTATATTCCGCGATCGTCCGGTCGGAAGAGAAGAAGCCGGCTTTTGCGATATTGATCAGCGCTCTCCGGTTCCAGTCGGAAGCGTTGTATGTGTAATCTGCGATCGCCTGGTTCTTGCGCACGAGATATGCATTGAAATCCGGCAGCGTCTGGAACCAGTCTTTTCCGATCAGCTCGTTCCGGAGCCGGGAAAGGTTCTCCATACAGCCGTATTTCTGCATCTGGGGTCCGGTGAGGAAGTCAATGGCGCGGCGGATATTCGGGTCGCTCTCGTACCAGTCTTTTGCACAGTAATCCCCTTTTGCGTAGCGGTCGATGACCTGACTGCTGCTCTGGCCGAAGATATAGATATTGTCTCCGCCTACGCGCTCTGCGATCTCCACATTTGCACCGTCCATTGTTCCAAGCGTCAGTGCGCCGTTTAACATGAATTTCATGTTGCCTGTACCAGATGCCTCTTTGGAGGCGAGGCTGATCTGTTCGGAAATGTCGCAGGCAGGGATCATTTTTTCAGCGGCGGTCACATTGTAGTTTTCTACAAAAACGATCTGAAGCCATTTTGACACTTCTGGATCTGCTGATACGACTTCCGAAAGTGTCAGCAGCGCATGGATGATATCTTTTGCGATCGTGTATGCAGGGGCTGCTTTTGCACCGAAAATGCTGACAAGCGGCGTGCAGAGAAGGTGTCCTGCCTTGATCTCAAAGTATTGGTGTATGAGATAGAGCAGATTCAGCTGCTGGCGTTTGTACTCATGCAGACGTTTCGACTGGATGGCAAATACTGCATCGGTATTCAGCGTTACTCCCTGCCTGTGCTGCAGCCAGTCGGACAGCGCCAGCTTGTTTTCCTTCTTGATCTGTGCGATTTTATCCAGCACATTTTTATCGTGTTCGAAGGCAAGCAGTTTTTCCAGTTCAGAAGCGTCTTTTTTAAAGCCGTCTCCGATCAGTTCCCCGATCAGTGCGGTAAGTTTCGGATTGCACTCCAGAAGCCAGCGGCGGAAGGTGATGCCGTTCGTCTTATTATTGAACTTTTCCGGGTAAAGACGGTAAAAGTGATTCAGTTCGCTGTTTTTCAGGATTTCTGTATGCAATGCGGCAACTCCGTTCGTGGAATGGGTAAAATGGATATCCATATGCGCCATATGGATCTGTCCGCTTTCGTCAATGATTGCCGTTTTGGGATCGTCCGTTCTGGTGCGTGCCAGCGCATCGAGCCGTTCAATGATCGGAAGGAGCTGCGGCACGACCTGTTCCAGATAGCTGCGGGGCCATTTTTCAAGCGCTTCCGCGAGGATCGTATGGTTCGTGTAGGCGCAGGTATCCGTAACAATCTGAACGGCTTCCTCGAATGCGACCCCTTTTTCCGTGAGCAGGCGGATCAGCTCCGGGATGACCATGCTCGGATGCGTATCATTGATCTGGATGGCAGCGTAGTCCGCAAGGTCGTGGAGATTGCAGCCGCGTGCTTCACATTCGTCCAGGATCAGCTGTGCACCGGCAGATACCATCAGATACTGCTGATAGATCCGCAGAAGGCGTCCGTCGTCATCGGAATCATCAGGATACAGGAACAGGGTCAGATTTTGAGGGGTGTTTCTCTTGTCAAAAGAAATGCCCTCTTTGATGACCGATTCATCGACCGTGTCAAGGTCAAACAGATTCAGGGTATTCGTCCGTCCGCCGTAGCCTGTCACTGCAAGACGGTACAGCCGCGCAAGGTATGTGGTCCCGGCAAGTGTGACAGGGTATGCAATGTTGGTGCGTTCTGCCCAGTCAGCACCGCTCAGCCAGTAGTCCGGTGTCTCGTTCTGCAGGTTATCCCGGAAATTCTGATGGAATAAGCCGCAGTGGTAACGCAGTCCGATCCCGTCTCCCGGCAGATCCAGTGTGGCGAGGCTGTCGAGGAAGCACGCGGCAAGACGTCCTAATCCGCCGTTTCCCAGAGACGGTTCCTGTTCCAGTTCTTCCAGGGCAGCCAGATCTTTTCCGGCATCTGCGAGGACCGCACGGACGTCGTCGTAAAGGCCAAGATTGATCAGATTGTTTGAGAGCAGCTTGCCGATCAGGAACTCAGCGGAGATATAGTAAAGTTTTCGTCCCTTTACCGTTTCTTTTTTGCTTTCGCTGCGCTGCTGAACATACGTAAGAAGCGCAAGGTAAAGTTCCTCGTCGGTTGCTTCTGAGAGCGGCTTGCGGGACAGTACGGTCAGCTCCTCTTTTAGTTTTGTCTGTATGAATGTCAGTGTATTTGCTTTCATAAAATATGCTCCTTTCAGAAAATGCTTCTGTATAATAGTAGTATTACCATTTTCTGACAGAGATATCTTGCAGAATAACGGCAGATTATGATACGATCCTATCATGAAGAGGAGGGGGCGGGATGGACAAGAAAGGAAAAGAAAGACTTCAGGAACTGAAGCAGCATGGGAGCCGACTGTTTCCGTTTAATATCTATCCGTGTACCATTCCGGGCGATTTTCCGACGGTCGCCCTGCACTGGCAGAAAAGCATGGAAGTGATTTATGTGAAAAAAGGCTGCGGCCAGGTCCAGCTCGGGATGGTGAGCGGGAACGCCGAAGAGGGTGATATTTTTGTGATTCCGCCGGGGACGCTTCACGCGCTGCGAAGCCTGCGCGGGTATGGAATGGAATATGAGAATATTATTTTTGAGGTGGATTTCTTAGGGGGCGGAGCGGCAGATATCTGTGCGCAGGAATACCTCGTTCCGCTTCAGACCGGCAGCCTGCTCCGTCCGGTCCGGATATCGCGCGGGGAGAACGACTATGAAGCGTTTGCCCAATGCCTCAGACAGGCGGAAGAGCTGTGCGGGTCCAGGATAGAGGGGTATGAGCTGGGCGTAAAGGCTGCGATGCTGCAGTTTGTCTGGCTTCTGGTACGCCGTTTTCCGAAGCGGCCCCATGCGGAGACAGAGGATATCCGGCGCCTGAAAAAGATACTGCAGTGCGTCGAACAGGAATATATGCGCGATCTGACAATTCCGGTGATGGCCGATCTGTGCGGCTGCAGCGAGAGTCATTTTATGCGCTGGTTTAAAAAAATGACGGGATCGAGTTTCACTGCCTACTTGAATGAGAGACGGCTGGCAGCCGCGGCGGAGATGCTGCGAAGAAGTGATGAAAAGATCCTGACACTCGCTCAGAGTGTCGGCTTTCGAAACCTCTCAAATTTCAACCGGCAATTTCTGGCGAGGTATGGCATGACGCCGGGAGAATACCGAAAGATCGGTGAACGGGGCATAAAAAGAAATGGCAAAAAGTAAGAAGACTTTCTTTTCGTAAACTGCCTTTAGAAAAAGGTTGACAGATATGTCGGTTTCCAGTAAAATCTGATTGTCAACAGAATAATAAAACGGGTTGACAAAAAGGATGGGGGAGAACCCATCTTTTATAGAAATGAGGGAAAGCGATATGAAAATGCAGAAAAATTCTACGAAGATGATGGTTTTAGCGGGGATGTTTGCGGCAGTCCTGGCGGTGCTGTCCCAGATCCAGATACCGCTGCCTTCCGGAGTGCCTCTGACGATGCAGACATTCGCAGTGGCGCTGATCGGTTATGTGCTGGGCTGGAAATATGGGATTGTTTCTGTGGCGGTATGGATTTTAATGGGAGCGGTCGGCGTGCCTGTATTTTCACAGTTTAACGGAGGGCCAGGTGTGCTGGCGGGCGCAACCGGCGGATTTATCTGGGGCTTCATTATTATGGCCGCTCTGTGCGGATCTGCATACCGGAAAAAGACGGCAGTATCTGTGGTATATTCGCTGCTGGGGCTTGCGGCCTGCCATCTGATCGGCGTTGTCCAGTTTTCGGCTGTTATGAAAACGGGTATGGCTGAGTCCTTTCTGCTTGTTTCTCTGCCGTATCTGATCAAAGATGTTTTGTCGCTGGCTGCTGCCTGTGCTGTGGCGAAAGCAATCCGTGCCGGACTGAATGCCGCGGGGATTTCTCTGGCTGCGGAGGCGTGAGTATGAAGCATCTATTCTGTACCACAAAAAGAACAAAAATGCACGAAAAAATCTGCTATCAGAAATAGACAAAAAAACTTAATTATGATAGAATTAAATTCGTATGAGAAGTGATAATGAGTCTGGGACTCAAAAAATAAGGAGGTATACACAAATGGCTAGAAAAATGAAGACCATGGATGGTAATCATGCAGCGGCTCATGCGTCATATGCATTTACAGACGTGGCAGCTATTTTCCCGATCACCCCGTCATCTGTTATGGCTGAAGCTACAGATGAATGGGCAACACAGGGCCGTCTTAATATGTTCGGACGGACTGTAAATGTTGTGGAAATGCAGTCTGAGGCAGGCGCTGCTGGTACAGTACACGGTTCTTTGTCAGCAGGAGCACTGACGACTACATATACTGCGTCTCAGGGACTTCTTCTGATGATTCCGAATCTTTACAAAGTCGCAGGTGAGAGACTTCCGGGCGTATTCAACGTATCCGCACGTGCTCTGGCAAGCCATGCACTTTCTATTTTCGGAGATCATTCTGACGTTTACGCATGCCGTCAGACAGGCGCATGTATGCTGTGTGAATCCAGCGTACAGGAAGTTATGGACCTGACAGCAGTTGCTCATCTTGCAGCGATCAAGGGCCGTCTTCCGTTTATTAATTTCTTCGATGGTTTCCGTACATCCCATGAGATCCAGAAGATTGAAGTATGGGATTATGACGATCTGAAAGAGATGACAGACTTTGACGCTCTTCAGGCATGGAGAGACCAGTGTCTGAACCCGAATCATCCGTGCCAGAGAGGTTCTGCTCAGAACCCGGATATCTTCTTCCAGGCAAGAGAAGCGATCAATCCGTACTATGATGCAATGCCGGCAATCGTTCAGGAGTATATGGACAAGGTTAACGCAAAGATCGGTACAGATTACAAGCTGTTCAACTACTATGGCGCTGCTGATGCTGAGAAAGTCATCATCGCTATGGGTTCTGTCTGTGATACGATCGAAGAGACGATCGATTACCTGATGGCAGCAGGCGAGAAAGTCGGCGTAGTAAAGGTTCGTCTGTACAGACCGTTCTCTGCTGAAGCTCTGATCGCAGCAATTCCGGAGACTGTTAAGCAGATCACAGTTCTTGACAGAACAAAAGAGCCG
>DVHT01000112.1 GCA_018711885.1 Candidatus Choladousia intestinipullorum
GGAAAAGAGGTTGTCATGTTAGGAAAGTGTCTCGAAAACGTAAGAAAAACCATACCATTAGTCCATAATATCACAAATTATGTGACGGTAAATGATGTGGCAAATGTGCTGCTTGCATGCGGGGGAAGCCCCATCATGTCAGATGAGCCGGAGGATGTTGAAGATATCACCTCGATCTGCGGAGGACTGAATATCAACATCGGTACTTTGAATCAGCGCAGCATTGAGGGGATGTTCCTTGCCGGAGCAAAAGCAAATGAGCTGGGACATGTGGTCCTTCTGGATCCGGTGGGGGCAGGGGCCAGCGCGCTGCGGACCGATACGGCAGTCCGGCTGATGGATAAGGTCAGGTTTGATGTGATCCGCGGCAATATTTCAGAAATTAAAACACTGGCGCTCGGAAGCGGAACCACAAAAGGTGTCGATGCGGATGCTGCTGATACGGTAACAGAAGAAAATCTGGATCAGATGATTGCTTTTGCAAAAAGCTTTGCTGCAAAAACCGGAGCAGTCGCAGCCATTACGGGAGCCATTGATCTGGTAGCGGATGCCAAAACGTGCTACGTGATCCGAAATGGAAGGCCTGAAATGAGCAGGATTACGGGCACAGGATGCCAGCTTTCCGGATTGGCTACCGCATATGCCGTCGCGAATCCGGACAATAAGACGGAGGCAGTTGCTGCGGCAGTCTGCCTGATGGGACTTGCAGGAGAGATTGGTTTTGCGAATCTGCAGCCGGGCGAGGGCAATTCCACTTACCGCAACCGGATCATTGACGCAATTTACAATATGGATGCAGAGACGCTGGATAAAGGAGCAAAATATGAAGTGTACAAAGGATGATCTGCTGCTTTACGCAGTTACGGACCGTTCCTGGCTTGGGGAACAGACCCTATATGAACAGGTGGAAGAAGCTCTGAAAGGCGGAGCTACTTTTGTACAGCTGAGAGAGAAAGAGCTGGATGAGGAGACCTTCCTGAAAGAAGCGATCGAGATCAAGGAACTTTGCCGCAGGTATCACGTTCCTTTCGTGATCAATGACAATGTGGAGATCGCCCGTAAAATGGATGCGGACGGCGTACATGTGGGACAGAGCGATATGGAAGCCGGTGATGTGCGGGCAATCCTCGGGAAAGATAAGATCCTCGGCGTATCGGCGCAGACGGTGGAACAGGCTGTCCTTGCCGAAAAACGGGGAGCCGACTATCTTGGCGTAGGGGCTGTATTTCATACGGGCTCCAAAGCAGATGCGGACGATGTAAGCCATGAGACGCTCCGGGCAATCTGCGAGGCGGTGAACATCCCGGTCATTGCGATCGGCGGGATCGGGCTCCATAACGTCCAGGAGCTGAAAGGCAGCGGAATCTGCGGCGTGGCCGTGATCAGCGCCATCTTTGGAGCAGAACACATCCGCAGGGCGACGGAAGAACTGAAAGAAGCAGTCAGACTGGCGGTGTCACAATGATCCGCGGCGCAATCTTTGATCTGGATGGAACGCTTCTTGATTCTATGTCCATCTGGGACACGATAGGAGAAGACTATCTCCGGTCCCTCGGAAAAGAACCGAGAGAAGATTTAAAGGAGACATTTAAAACGTTTACCCTGGAGCAGTCCGCACAGTATTACCGGGACCATTATGGCGTTGCGCTTTCTGTGCGGGAGCTGGTGGACGGTGTGAATCAAATGGTGGAACATTATTACACTGACCGGGTTTTGCTGAAGCCGGGAGCAGCAGATTTTTTGGAACAGCTGGACAGACGCGGGATCAAGATGTGCGTTGCTACGGTGACGGACCAGAAGCTTGCAGGAGCAGCGCTTGAAAGACTGGGAGTCAGGAAGTATTTTTCGGAAATCTTTACGTGCACATCAACCGGACACAGCAAGGAAGAACCTGATATTTACCGGGAAGCGGCAAAGCATATGGGGACGGAAAAAGCAGAAACGGCAGTGTTTGAAGACGCGCTTCATGCGCTGAAAACAGCCGGGAAGGACGGCTTTCTGACAGTTGCTGTGTACGACGCACACGAAAGAGAGCAGGACTTATTAAAAGAAGCGGCAGATTGTTATCTGCAGGATTATATTCACGCAGAAGAATTCTGGCGGTTTATGAACAGGTAAAGAGACAGCGGCAGACCGGGGGCACCACTTTCTGCCGCTCTATAAAAATAATGCAAAAATGATCGACAAGGAGAGAGGACGATGAGAACAGCATTATCAATCGCAGGAAGCGATTCCAGCGGAGGCGCCGGTATTCAGGCAGATATTAAAACGATGACAATGAATGGTGTTTACGCCATGAGTGCAGTCACAGCGCTTACAGCGCAGAATACAACCGGCGTTTCGGCAATCCTGGAGTCAGATCCCGGATTTTTGGAGCAGCAGATCGACGCAGTCTTCCAGGATATCTATCCGGATGCAGTAAAAATCGGTATGGTACCGTCAGCACAGCTGATCCGAGTGATCGCCGAAAGACTGAGAAAGTATCAGGCCGGTAATATTGTGGTAGATCCCGTTATGGTCGCGACGAGCGGTTCCGCTCTGATGAAAACCGATGCGGTAGCCGCTTTGACAAATGAGCTGCTTCCGCTTGCGGCAGTCGCAACGCCTAATATTCCCGAGGCAGAAGTGCTGTCGGGGATGATGATCCGGAGTGTCGGGGAGATGGAGCAGGCGGCAAAACGGATCGGTGACAGCTGCGGGTGTGCCGTTCTGTTAAAAGGCGGCCACAGCGTCAATGACGCGAATGATCTTCTGTATCTCGATGGAACATGGCGCTGGTTTGAGGGAAAAAGGATTGAGAACCCGAACACCCACGGTACGGGATGCACGCTTTCCAGTGCCATTGCAGCGAATCTGGCAAAGGGATTTTCTCTGGAAGAGGCGGTCCAAAGAGCAAAAGAGTATATCTCGGGCGCCCTTGCGGCGATGCTTGACCTTGGGCAGGGATTAGGCCCGCTGAATCATATGTTTGATCTTAACGGCGCTTTTGCTGACGAAAAAGAATAATCTGTCTGAAAGGAATGAAATGAGGATGAAAAATTACACGACACAAATGGATGCCGCAAAGCGCGGTATTGTCACGCCTGAAATGAAAATTGTTGCAAAAAAGGAGTACCGTACGGAAGAGGAAATCCGTGAACTGGTCGCGAAAGGCCAGGTCGTGATCTGCGCAAATAAGCGGCACACCTGTATTGACCCGAACGGTGTCGGTTCTATGCTGCGCACCAAGATAAACGTCAATCTCGGAGTTTCCAGAGACTGCAAGGATTATGACATTGAGATGCAGAAGGTGATGGCGGCCGTAGATATGGGGGCGGAAGCGATCATGGATCTCTCCTCCCACGGCGATACGCAGCCTTTCAGGAGAAAGCTTACGAGTGAATGCCCTGCCATGATCGGCACCGTGCCGGTTTACGACAGTGTCATTCATTATCAGAGAGACCTTGCAACACTCACGGCAAAAGATTTTATTGACGTGATCCGCCTGCATGCAGAAGACGGTGTGGATTTCGTTACGCTTCACTGTGGGATCACACGGAAAACGATCGACCAGATCAGGACGCATAAGAGAAAAATGAATATCGTCTCACGGGGCGGATCGCTTGTATTCGCGTGGATGAGCATGACAGGAGAAGAAAATCCGTTTTATGAGTATTTTGATGAAATTCTCGATATCTGTAGGGAGTATGATGTGACGATTTCCCTCGGAGATGCCTGCCGGCCTGGCTGCCTTGCCGATGGCAGTGATGTCTGCCAGATCGAGGAGCTTGTGCGGCTCGGAGAATTGACAAAGCGCGCCTGGGCAAAAGATGTCCAGGTAATGGTAGAAGGTCCGGGACATATGCCGATGGACCAGATCGAGGCGAATATGAAGCTTCAGCAGACAATCTGTATGGGAGCTCCGTTCTATGTGCTCGGCCCCATCGTTACCGATATTGCTCCGGGATACGACCATATCACTTCCGCGATCGGCGGTGCGATCGCAGCCTCCGCAGGCGCAGCCTTCCTCTGCTACGTGACGCCCGCGGAACATCTTGCACTTCCGAACGTTGACGATGTGAAGCAGGGGATCATCGCTTCGCGCATTGCGGCCCATGCAGCGGACATTGCAAAAAAGGTTCCGCATGCAAGGGATCTGGACGATGCGATGGCGGATGCGAGAAGAACCTTTGACTGGGAAAAACAGTGGGAATGTTCAATCGATCCGGAGACGGCAAAGGCAATCCGCGACAGCAGAGCGCCGGAGCAGGAAGACAGCTGTTCTATGTGTGGAAAATTCTGCGCTGTAAGAAGCATGAACAAAGCGCTGAACGGGGAGTACATTGATATTCTGTAGCTGCCGTTTTCTCAGAACGGCATAGTATAAAAAGGGTGGGCTGAAAATGAAAGAGATACTGATGGAACATAAAGGAAAACTGATCCTGTCATCTTTACTGGTATTGGTTCCAATACTGAGCGGCTGGCTGGTTTTGGAAAAGATATCCTTGTATCCATTCTTTTTGCTGGTTCTTCACTGGGTCTGCCTTTTCGCAGCCTGCCATGACAGAAAGAACAGGGAGCAGAACAAAAAAGCGTTGGGAATCATCTTTTGGCTGATTCCCATGATCTCCCTGTTTACCGGAACAATTTTCTATCTTGCGCAGACGGAAGGCGGGACGATTTCTGCAGTGCCGTCGCTGATGGCCTTTTTCTTCGGTTTTCTGTTTGTCATCTGCGGGAGTTATTTTCCGAAGATCCGGCAGAACAGGACGATGGGGATTAAGGTGAAATGGGCGATCGAAAACGAAGAAAACTGGAATGCCACGCACCGGTTCGGCGGAAAACTGTGGATTGCCGGCGGATTTGTATGTATGGTCTGCGGGCTGTTTCCGGACCGCTGGATTTCTGTCCGCGTATTTACCATCACTGTCCTGATCGTCGCCTTTGTTCCCTGTCTGTACTCTTATCTGTATTACAGAAAGCAGGTCGCAGAAGGAAGCGTGCAGAAAATAAGTTTCCATCCAAAGAAGGCGGGCATTACAGCTGTAAGCGTGCTTGCTGTCATTGGATTTATGGTATGGGTACTTTTTGCCGGAGATATGGAGATTGTATACGGTGAGGATTCTTTTACAGTCAAGACGGCCAATTGGGACGACCTGACTGTAAAATATGAAGATATAGAAGGACTGGAGTATCAGGAACATGACATTTCTGACGGGAGTTC
>DVHT01000113.1 GCA_018711885.1 Candidatus Choladousia intestinipullorum
AATATCTTCAGCGCTTCCGGGACAGTGCCGGCGCATACGGGTGTGTAGCCCGCATAAGAAAGCACTGTGCTGTAGTAGCGGCAGATATTTTTGTCGTCATCGACGATGAGTATCCGAAACATAGGCGCCTCCTTTGCAGTAAAGAACTGTTTTTACCAGTATAGCACCGAAACAGGCCCTAAAGGAGGATTTCACAGATTTTTCGAAAAGTCATACCCTAAAGAAAAAGGGCTTTTTTATGGATTTTGCAACTCTTGTACCCATTACGGGAACGATCTGGAACATGGACAGCGGAGAAGACTGCTGCAGCAAAATGATCACTCTGCGAACGGGGGACGGCAGTACGGTCAATTTTATCGTGACGCAGGAGACTGTGGTGATCAACAGCCGTCAGCTTCGTCCGGGGATGCGGATCGCGGCTTTTTACGACAGCAGTCTTCCGGTGCCCCTCATCTATCCGCCTCAGTACCGGGCGCAGCTAGTCACTGTCCTCGGGAGAAATGAACAGATCATGCTGAATTATTTTGACAGCAGCCTGACAGCGACGGACGGGTCGCTCCGGCTGAATCTTGAGCGGACGACGAATATTGAGACGATCAACGGTCAGGAATTTACCTGTGATCTCGGCAACCAGCCGCTGCTGGTCTATTATACCGAAACGACGCGGAGCATACCGCCGCAGACGACACCGCGCAGAATCGTCGTGCTGTGCGGCAGAGGATTTTAAAAACAATCCGGCGCCGTATGTAAGAATACGCTTGATATAGCAGGATAAAAACGTTACAATTACTACAATTAAAAATATAAAATTGGAGGATACAGATGAAAAAGATAGCCATGCTGACCTGCCTTAAGGCAAATACCGTCTGCACCGGCGCAGCCTGCTTTCAGGCCCTTCATGAGCGGACAAAAAGCTTTGCGCGTTATCAGGGGGAGGATGTCTGGGCGGCTGCGTTTATGAGGTGCAACGGGTGCGGCAGTGACCCGCTGCGCGATGAGGGAATCCGTGAAAAAGTAGAACGGCTTGCCAAAGAGCAGATATCGGCTGTTCACGTAGGTGTATGTACGAAAAACAAGGACGGAAAACGCTGCCAAAATATAGAGACTATCGTGAGGATGATAGAAGCGCAGGGGATTTCCGTGGTGGACGGAACGCATTGAAAACGCAGCAGAAACACAGCAGTGCCCTTTCCAGGGCACTTTTTTGAATGGCAAAAAGTAAAGTATATTTGACAAAAGGACAGATGAGTGATATGATGGGGAAGAAGGACAGAAGAGTGCCGTTCCAAATATAGAAATGGAGAGAAGTACATGAAAAATCTGAAGCTGAAAGCAGCGCGGGCACTGAAAGATATGTCGCAGAAGGATCTGGCGGATGCGGTGCATGTTTCACGCCAGACGATCAATGCGATTGAAAAAGGCGACTATAACCCGACGATCAAGCTGTGCCGCGCAATCTGCCGTGTGCTGGGAAAGACACTGGACGAACTGTTTTGGGAGGAGGACGAAGAAGATGATGAAATTTGACAGAAGGAAAAACAGGCTGGATGAGTGCCAGGAGCAGAAACTGCTGCATATTGAAAAGCTGTGCTTTTGGCTGCTGTACTTTATGCTGGCTGTGGAGATGTTGGCGAAGATCATTATTTTCCGAAGCAAGACAGCCGTCGCCGGAGAAGCAGTCTGCTTTTTTGCCATCAGTATCGTGATGATCGCACTTTGCCTGCACAACGGAATATGGGACCGCCACATGGATGCGACACCGAAATCGTATGCCGGAGCAGCATTGATCGCCGGAGTGATCGTATGTCTGATCAACGGCGGACTGGGAATACTGTCCGGGAATTTTTCTGTACCGGGGATCGTGATCCTGGCCGTATGCAGCGCGGCGCTTACCTTTGCCATTACGTTTGCACTGCTGTGGTTTTTCGGAGGCAGATATCATAAAAGATGCGAGGCGCTGGATAAAAAGGCGGATGAGGAAGACGGCTGATATGGGGGGAGAATGAGTATGATTGAAGGAAAAGATCTGTGCAAACAGTTTGAGCGCAGTGTAAAAAACGGGAGAAAAATGAAAAAAGAAGAGTTTCTGGCCGTAGACCACGTTTCTTTGCAGGCGGGGGAGGGAGAGATCGTAGGAATCCTCGGCCCTAACGGAGCGGGAAAGACAACGCTTCTGCGGATGCTTGGGATGCTGATGACGCCGACGGGCGGAAACATTACGGTCACAGATGAGCAGGGGCAGGAGCTGACCGGGCAGATGCAGAGAAAGGCGGCAATCGGATATCTGTCGGGGAATACAAAGCTGTATCCCAGATTTACGATCCGTGAGTATCTCACATTTGCAGGAGAGCTGTACGGGCTTGATCAGGAGACGGTCAAAAGAAGAATAGCGGAGATTTTTGCTGTTCTGGATATGGAATCTTTCGCAGACAACCGGATAGAAAAGCTGTCCACGGGGCAGACACAGCGCGCTTCCATTTCCAGATGCCTGATGGCGGATCCGAAAATATATATTTTAGATGAGCCAACTTTAGGGTTGGATATTTTGAGCGCTGATGCGATCATAAATTTCATGAAAAATCAGAAAGAAAAAGGAAAAACAGTACTGTATTCTACTCATTATCTGGAAGAGGCACAGTATCTGTGCGACCGTGTCTATATTATCTGCAGCGGACGCGTTGCGGCGTGCGGAACGCCGCAGGAACTGATGAGCCAGACAGGGACGGACAGCCTGCGTGATGCGTTTCATGCTGTCTATCAGAGAAACAATACGGCGGAAGAAGGAAAACGGGGGAATGATGTATGAAGAAGGTCGCTGTACTGGTAAAAAAAGAAATCCGGGATATTCTGAGGGATAAAAAAACACTTGTCATGATGGTAGCAGTTCCGCTGCTTTTGTACCCGCTCCTGATCATTGGGATCACGCTCGGCGCCAGCGCCTTGATGCAGTCTCAGTCAGAGAAGGTCCATACGGTGGCATACAGCAAAGACGCCGCCGGCATCGCCGCCCGTCTTGAGGAGCTGTACCGGGAGAACCGGGAAGACCTTGATTGGATAATGGAATTTCTGCAGTCCGATATGGGATGGATGGCTGAAAATGGGGAGGCCGACGTATGGCTTGACGCCGAAACGCGTGAAGACGGGGTGGTCAGCGTCCAGATGGATTATCTGTCGACTGACGGGGCATCCTCCGGCACGGTGCAGGCGCTTGAGGAGCTGTTGGATCAGTACGGGGAAGAACTCCTTGTGGAAAACCTGAAGAGAGAAGGGCTGGATGAATCCGTTTTAAATCCGGTCATTTATGAGGCGAACGATCACGCCACACTTTCTGAAAGCATCGGAATGAGTATCGGCGGGAGTATTGGCATGCTGCTGATTGTCACAATTCTGCTGGGGGCGGTCTATCCGGCGATCGATGCCACGGCGGGCGAAAAGGAGCGGGGGACACTGGAGACGCTTCTGACGCTTCCGGTCACGAATTTCCAGATGATCCTGAGTAAATTTCTGTCAGTGGCGCTTTTTACTTGTGTAACGGCGGTGCTTTCCCTTCTGTCGCTTGGAGGTTCCGTTCTGTTTTTGCTGTATGGGATTGCCGGATCGGCTTCAGAAAATCTTCCCAGACTGTCTGTCCCGGTGTTTTTGCAGTATATGCCGCTGCTTCTCGTGACGCTTCTTGTAACGGCGCTTTTTGTGACGGCAATCTGCATGTGCTTCTGCGTATTTGCAAAGAGCTTCAAAGAAGCGAATAATTATGTGACACCGGTACTTCTGGCTGTTATGTTTGCCTCCATGACTGCCATGATCCCGACGGTCAGACTCGATTACAGAACCGCACTGATCCCGATCGTCAACGTTTCTTTGATGGTGAAAGAACTGATCGCCGGCCAGCTGTCTTTTTCTCTTACAGCACTTATCATAACGGTTAATTTCGCATACAGTATCCTGATCGTGTGGATCCTGGCCCGGATGTACGACAGCGAGGAGATTCTGTTTTCAGACGGATTCCGAAGCTTCCGGATCTTTCAGCGAAGAGCGGATATTAAAAAAGGAACGGTTCCGCAGACAGGGGACATTATTCTGACGGTGGCTGTACTGCTTTTGCTCCTGCTCTACGCGGGGAGCGTGGTATCGGCGCGGTCAACGGTCGGCGGCGCCGCGGCAAACCAGATCCTGATCCTGGGTATTCCGCTGGGGATCGTCTGGTACATGAAGAGCGACTGGAAAAACCTGTTTTCCATCCGTAAGCCGAAAAAGCACAGCATTGCAGGAAGTATTCTTCTCTATGGCGGAGCTTACTGCCTGATGCTGGCCCTTGCCGTTCTTATGAGCAGCCTGCTGCCTCAGAGCATGGACCGTCTGCAGTCGGGTTTTGATGTGCTGTTTGAAGCGCCGGCAGCCGTTTTGTTTTTGGTGATCGCTGTGATGCCGGCCATTGGGGAGGAGATTTTCTTCCGCGGATTTCTGTATGGGAGCCTTCGCGAAAATCTGCACAGCCAGGGCGCTGCGATCTTTTTCTCGGCGCTGGTATTTTCCGTATTCCATATGAGCCTCGTAAAACTGCCTTCGACTTTTCTGCTTGGCGCGGCTCTGGCGTATATCGTATGGAAAAGTGGCAGCATCGGAATGGCAATGGTATTCCACTGCCTGAATAATACCATCTCCTTGCTCTGCGCAAAAGTTCCGGAAAAGATCGGAGAGATCGTACCGGTGCTTGTAAAAGACACGCTGACTGTTCCGGAGCTTGCAGTGCTTGCGGCGATCGGCGGGATATTGGCCGTATCTGGACTGTATCTGTTAAGACAAAGGAAAAATACAGAGTAGAAACATAAAAATGGGGGTTGCCCGCAAAGCATTTTTGCAGGACAATCCCCACTTTCTTTTTTCTGATTTGTCAGGAATTAACCAAGCAGCGCGGCGTCGTTTGCAAACTGTTCGCCGCTGGCGTGTTCAAACTGATCGAGCAGGTCGCGCACGGTCAGTTTCTTTTTTTCTTCTCCGGAAATATCGAGGATGATCTTTCCGTCCATCATCATGATCAGGCGGTTGCCGTGACGGATCGCGTCTTTCATATTGTGCGTGATCATCATAGTGGTCAGATGGTCGCGGTTGACGATCATATCCGTAAGTTCCAGCACTTTTGCAGCCGTCTTCGGGTCAAGCGCAGCGGTATGTTCATCGAGCAGGAGGAGCTTCGGCTTTTTCAGCGTTGCCATCAGAAGCGTCAGCGCCTGGCGCTGGCCGCCGGAGAGCAGGCCGACTTTCGCGGTCAGGCGGTCTTCCAGACCGAGATCGAGCACCTTTAAGAGCTCACGGTATTCCGCGTGCTCTGCCCTTGTGATTCCTTTGCGCAGCAGGCGCGTCTTGCCGCGGCGCTTGGCGAGCGCGAGGTTCTCCTGAATCTCCATAGTCGCCGCCGTTCCTGTCATGGGGTCCTGAAAGACACGGCCCAGATATACGGCGCGCTTGTATTCCGGAAGCTTCGTCACATCCGTACCGTCGATCAGGATCTGGCCTTCATCGACGAACCAGGTGCCGGCTACCGCATTTAACATGGTGGATTTTCCGGCGCCGTTGCCTCCGATGACTGTAACAAAATCGCCTTCTTTCAGGCTCAGGGAGAGGCCGTTCAGAGCAGTTTTCGCATTGATCGTTCCGGGATTAAATGTTTTGTAAAGATTTTTTAATTCAAGCATTCGTATTTCCTCCCCTCTTTACCGGCTTTGAAAAGTATTTTCCCTTCCAGTAAGGAATCGCCAGGAAGATCGCTACGACAGCCGCAGATAAAAGCTTCAGCAGGTCGGTGTCGATACCCATCCAGATAACCGTCTGGAGAACGAGGTAATAGAGGATCGAACCAAGCGCAACGCTTAAAAGACGCAGTGCAAAGTTGCGGAAGATCCGGCCAAAAATGGCCTCGCCGATAATGACTGCGGCCAGACCGATGACGATCGCGCCGCGCCCCATATTGACGTCGGCAAATCCCTGATACTGGGCGAGCAGTGCGCTGGAGAGCGCCACCAGACCGTTGGAGAGCATCAGACCGATGACCTTGTTTCTGGCGGTATTGATCCCCTGCGCGCGTGACATATTCGGGTTGCAGCCTGTAGCGCGCAGGGAACACCCGAGCTCCGTTCCGAAAAACCAGTACAGGATTGCAATCAGAACAATTGTAAGGACTGCAACGATCAGGATCGTATTCTGCCAAAATGGTACATTTTTTATGTACCGCAGAGATACGAGAAGATCATATTTGTCAACATTGATTGCCTGATTTGCTTTTCCGAGAATCTTCAGATTGACGGAATAAAGGGATAACTGAGTGAGGATTCCGGCAAGAATGGCAGGGATTCCCATAAAAGTGTGGAGCAGTCCTGTTACGAGTCCGGCCAGTATTCCTGCACCAGTAGCCGCCAGAAGAGCAATCCATACGTTGCATCCGGAGAGCATCAGCATGATGCAGACTGCACCTCCAGTGCACATCGTACCGTCTACCGTCAGATCCGCGATGTCCAGAATACGGTAGGTAAGGTATACACCGATCGCCATGATTCCCCAGACAAGCCCCTGTGCGGCCGCACCCGGCAGTGCATTTACGAGGTTCATAATGTCCATTTGAAAGTTCCTCCTGATCGCCAAAATGAACAGCGAGAGAGGATGCTCCTTCCCGCTGTCCGTCTAAAAAACGTTTTTTATGTGAGATGCGTTATTCTGTTGCTGCCTCTGTTGTTTCTTCTGCTTCTTCTGCTTCTTCTGCGCCGATCGCCACATAATCATCCGGAATCTCAACGCCGAGCTCTTCGCAGATGTCAGGGTTATACTTCTTTGTGAAAGTAGGCGCATATTCGATCGGCATCTCGGAGATGTCTGATTCACCGGTCAGGATCCTGGTCGCCATCTGGCCGGTTGCAAGACCAATCTCATAGTAGTCGATCGAAAGCGTCGCAACACCGCATCCGGAGCAGATGCCTTCTTCTCCGGCGATGACCGGAACGCCTGCCGGCAGGCAGATATTATTGATGATCTCAGTATTTGAAGCAGCTGTATTGTCTGTCGGCACATAGATCACGTCGCATTCCGAGGATGCTGTCGTGACTACGGAAGACAGATCGTTGGAATCGGAGAATGCATAGTATTCACAAGTATATCCGAGATCTTCCAGTTCAGCTTTTACCGTATCCACCTGATACTGGGAATTGGCCTCTGCAGAGCAGTAGAGCAGACCTACGTTTTCCGCATCCGGAAACAGCTCATTTAGCATAGCTGCCTGTTCATCAAGCGGCGCAAGGTCGGAAGTGCCGGAGATATTTCCGCCGACTGTTCCGTCGAAATCTTCAATCTCAAGCGCGACGCCGTACTCTGTGATCGAAGTACCGAGGATCGGGATTTCGTTCGTTCCGGCGGCTGCTGCCTGGAGAGAAGCAGTTGCGTTTGCGAGAATCAGATCCACGCCGTTCGATACAAAGCTGTTGATGATCGTAGAACATGTATTTGGATCGCCCTGGGCATTCTGCTCGTCAAAAATCACGGAGTCACCGAAATTTTCGGTAAGAGCGTCTTTGAAGCCCTGGGTAGCTGCATCGAGCGCCTCGTGCTGGACAAGCTGGCAGATTCCCACCGTAAAGGTCTGGCCTTCTTCGGCGCTGACAGAAGTTCCAATCATGCTCCCGGCCAGAACAGCCGCGAGAACTGCAGTGTAAACTTGTTTTTTCATATGGTTATCCTCCCTGACAAATATTATCGCATTGAACTCCATCAGTATAATGCTTTAAAGCGAAAAAGTCAAGAAGTATTTCAAAGAACGCAGAAACAGAATAGATACAGTATTCAGGATTCTTCCGAAATGCGGCGGGCAACGTATACACCGCTTGCCGATGCATGGGAGAGGGAATGGGTGACGCCGCTGCCGTCTCCGATGATATACAGCCCTTTATATTTCGTTTCCAGATGTTCATCAATGTCAACTTCCATATTGTAGAATTTGACTTCGACGCCGTACAGCAGGGTATCGTCGTTGGCTGTACCGGGCGCGATCTTATCGAGCGCATAGATCATTTCAATGATCCCGTCGAGGATCCGTTTCGGAAGGACGAGACTCAGGTCTCCAGGCGTAGCGGCGAGCGTAGGTACGACCAGCCCTTCTTCGATCCGCTTTGCATTGCTCCGGCGTCCGCGCACGAGATCGCCGAAACGCTGGACGATGACTCCGCCGCCGAGCATATTGGACAGCCTTGCGATGCTTTCACCGTAACCGTTGCTGTCTTTAAACGGTTCTGAAAAATGCTTTGCGACGAGCAGGGCGAAGTTCGTATTTTCAGTCTGTTTGTCCTCGCCTTCATAACTGTGGCCGTTGACGGTGACGATTCCGTTTGTATTTTCATTTACGACAATGCCGTTTGGATTCATACAGAACGTGCGGACATTGTCCTCAAATTTTTCTGTGCGGTATACGATCTTGCTCTCGTACAGCTCATCGGTGAGATGCGAAAAGATTACGGCAGGAAGCTCTACGCGTACGCCGATATCCACCCGGTTTGATTTTGTCGGGATGTCGAGTTCGCGGCAGACGGTTTCCATCCATTTGCTCCCGCTTCTTCCGACTGAGATAATGCATTTGCTGCAGTCTGCGGATTCGTCTCCGTAATGTACGCGGTAGCCGTCATCAAGGATTTCAATATGGTCGACCGGAGTCTGAAAATAGAAATGCATCTTATCTTTTAATTCTGCGTAAATATTTTTCAGGACGATGTAATTAATATCGGTTCCCAGATGGCGCACAGAAGCGTCTAGGAGCTTCAGTTTGTTCTGGAGGCAGAGCTTTTTGAATCGCGTGCCTGCCGTAGAGAACATACGGGTTCCTTCTCCGCCGTGTGTCACATTGATCTCATCGACGTATTTCATCAGCTCTGTGGCCTGTACGCGGCCGATATGTTCGTGCAGCGTTCCGCCGAAATCATTCGTAATATTGTATTTGCCGTCAGAAAAAGCGCCGGCGCCGCCGAACCCGCTCATGATCGCGCAGGTCTTGCATTTGATACAGCTCTTTACTTTTTTTCCGTCAATCGGACAGCGGCGTTTTTCAAGCGGATACCCCGATTCATAAACAGCTATCTTCAGGTCAGGATTGCGTTTGATCAGTTCGTAAGCTGAAAAAATACCGCCCGGGCCTGCGCCGACAATGATCACATCGTATTTCATATACTTTCTCCTTTACATTTCTGGTATGATTTTTGACAACATGCCTGCCGGATCCAGGGAGTCTTGGCGGCAGACACTACAATAAAGTATATCGTTTCCGTTAAGCAGCGTCAAGGCAAAGAAAGGGCAGGACTGCGCCGGAAAACAGGCACAGATGCATCCGGAGTGCATAGGATAGTATGAAGGAAAATGGCCGGAGGTTTTTGTATGGCAAAAGTAATTCTGGATGCTGGTCATGGTGGCCAGGAACCCGGAGCTACGTATGAAGGAAGGCAGGAAAAGGACGATACATTGCGGCTTGCTCTCGCGGTTGGGGAAATCCTGGAGAGAAACGGCGTGGACGTAGCGTTTACGCGGACAGAGGATGTGTATGATACTCCATTTGAAAAGGCACAGATCGCCAACCGCGAAGGCGGAGATTTTTTTATTTCGTTCCACCGGAACTCCAGCCCGTCGGCAAATCAGTATTCTGGCGTGGAGACACTTGTATTTGACCGTACAGGTAAAAAAGTGGAACTGGCGGAAAACATCAACAGAGAACTGGCAGACGTGGGGTTCCGGGATCTCGGAATAAAAGAACGGCCGGGACTCGTAGTCCTTCGCAGAACACGTATGCCGGCTGTGCTCGTAGAAGCGGGATTTCTGAATACAGAGGCGGATAATGAACTATTTGACGCACAGTTCGACCGGATCGCGCAGGCTGTCGCAAACGGTGTCTTACAGACGCTGGGACACGAGACGGAAAGCCAGATGCCGCCGGAAATGCCGCCCACTGTGCCGACTCCTTCGGAACCGTCACAGGAACGGCTCTACCGTGTACAGACCGGTGCCTTCCGCAGACGGGAATACGCAGAAGATATGCTTTACCAATTGCTGGGGCAGAATTTTCCGGCGTATATTTTGTTTGAAGATAATTATTATAAAGTACAGGTGGGCGCATTCCGGCAGCTCGACAATGCGGTGCGGATGGAAGACGCACTGCGCAGACAGGGGTATTCCACTTTTATCACCACGTAAATTTTACTTTTGTTTTCTATCAAAAGATGGTATGATAAACGTATGCATTGAGCCGTGCAAAATCATCGAATGCCAAAACGGCCGCAGGCGGACGGGTTTGGCAGGCGATGATTTTATCAGGCTGTGGAGGTTTTTTATTTTAATGGATACGGAAAGACTGAAGGGTATTGACGGGCCGCTTCTTGGCTGGTTTGACGGACATGCACGTTCGCTTCCGTGGCGTGACAATCCGCTCCCTTATTACGTATGGGTGTCGGAAATCATGCTGCAGCAGACCAGAGTAGAGGCGGTAAAACCGTTTTTTGCCCGTTTTACAAAAGCATTGCCGGACATCGATTCACTGGCGGCATGTCCGGAGGAGCAGCTGCTGAAGCTGTGGGAAGGCCTTGGTTACTACAACCGGGTGAGGAACATGCAGAAAGCTGCGCAGCTTGCGGTGGAAAACTACGGCGGGGCCCTGCCGGATACGTATGAAGAACTTCTGAAGCTTCCGGGGATCGGCAGTTATACGGCAGGAGCAATTGCATCCATTGCGTACGGGCAGGCAGTTCCGGCGGTAGACGGCAATGTGCTTCGTGTGGTAAGCCGTATCTGCGGCAGTACGCAGGACATTGCAAAGCAGGCAGTCAAAAAGCAGTTTGAAGAAATCGTACAGGCAGTGATCCCTGCCGGAAAGGCTGGGAAATTTAATCAGGCGTTGATGGAGCTGGGAGCCACCGTGTGTCTGCCGAACGGCCAGCCGGACTGCGGATCCTGCCCTGTAAGGGAACGGTGCTACGCTTTTGAACACTCCTGCCAGATGGAGCTTCCGGTCAAAGCAGGGAAAAAAGCGCGCAGGATTGAACAGCGGACCGTTATCGTGATACGGGACAGTGAGCGCGCGGCGATCCGGAGGCGTCCTGCCAAAGGTCTTTTGGCAGGTCTTTATGAACTGCCGAATGCAGAAGGCCATCTGACACCGGACGAGACGCTTCAGTACGTTCGGGACTGCCATTTTTCGCCGATCCGTATCAAAGAACTGCCTCCCGCAAAACATATTTTCAGCCATGTGGAATGGCAGATGAGCGGTTATATGGTGCTTGTGGAGGACAAGGAGCATGAAAAAAACGAAAATCTGCTGTTTATAGAACCGCGGCAGACTGAGCGTGATTATCCCATCCCGGCGGCGTTTGCAGCGTATACGAAATACCTCAGCATAAAACTGGGACAGGATAAATATGAATGAACAGGAGAAAAAGAGGAGCAGGAAAATGAAAATTTTATCAGTAGCTATTCCATGTTATAATTCAGAGAGCTATATGGAAAAATGCATCAAGTCTATCCTTCCGGTCGGAGATGACGTAGAAATCCTGATCGTGGACGACGGGTCGGCGAAAGATAAGACACCGGAGATCGCAGACCGGTATGCTGCAAAATATCCGGATATCATAAAAGCGATCCATCAGGAAAACGGAGGCCATGGCGAAGCGGTAAATGCGGGACTGCGCAATGCGTCGGGTCTGTATTATAAAGTAGTGGACAGCGACGACTGGGTCAATACAAAAGGACTTGCAAAGATCGTGCAGAGAATGAAAGAGCTGGAGGCGGAAGGCGGGGTCGATCTTCTGCTGGCGAATTTTGTGTACGATAAGGTCGGAGCGAAGCATAAAAAGCTGATGCGCTTTGCAAACGTTTTTCCGCAGGACGAAGTGTTTGAGTGGGATGCGATGAGACATATGCGTCAGACACAGTACATTCTCATGCATAATATTTTCTATCGTACGCAGATGCTCCGCAGCTGCGGACTGGAGCTTCCGAAACACACATTTTATGTGGACAATATTTTTGCATTTCAGCCACTGCCCTATGTGAAGCGCATGTATTATATGGATGTCAACCTGTATCACTATTTTATCGGGAGGGACGATCAGTCCGTCAATGAGAGCGTTATGATCAAAAGGATCGATCAGCAGATACGGGTCAATAAGATCATGATAGATGTGATGGCAGAGACAGACTTTGCAGATAAAAGCCCGCGTCTGAAAAAGTATATGATGATCTATCTGACTAAGATCATGACGGTGACTTCTATTATGCTGATCCTTTCCGGTACGGAGGAGGCGCTGGAAAAGAAGGCGGATATCTGGAAGTACTTAAAAGAAAAAGACGCCCAGGATTATGGGAAGATCAGAGGCAGTCTGTTTGGAGTCTTTATGAACCTGCCAGGCGCTGCTGGGAGAAAAGTTTCAAAAGGAGCCTACAAGCTGGCGCAGAAATTTGTGGGATTTAATTGATGCGTTATTATCATGTTTTTGTAGACTCATATAAACTTTATGTGATATAATGGCTTTATAAAAAAGAAGGGGTGATGCGATGACTGATAACGAAATTTTAAAAGCGATGTCCGATTTGTTAAATCCTGTCATAGTCGATTTGTCAGAGATTAAATCAAAAATAGTTGTGGTTGAGAAAGTCAGCAGTCTGGATGAAAAAGTGGGCAGCCTTGATGGGAAAGTCGATAGTCTGGATGAAAAAGTTGACCGCAACTACGGTAAAATTCTGGAGTTT
>DVHT01000114.1 GCA_018711885.1 Candidatus Choladousia intestinipullorum
AGAAAAGAGTGAGTATGCGCCGCTTGGATTTATTCCGGCGTTACTCACTCTTTTTTCTGTCATCTGATCAGGAACGTCTTCTGTCCAGTTTCCGGGAAATCATCATTCCGATTCCCTGCATGATCTGTACCAGGATAACGAGAAGCACGACTGCTACCATCATGATATCCGGCTGGAACCGGTTATAACCGTAGCGGACAGCGATCGCTCCGAGTCCTCCGGCTCCTACTGTACCTGCCATTGCAGAGTACCCGAGGATTGTTGCCGTCACGATCGTCGCATTGACGATCAGAGAAGTCCTTGCTTCTGTCAGCAATACTTTTGTCACGATCGTCCATGTGCTGGCTCCCATACTCTGAGCTGCCTCGATCACACCCTTGTCCACTTCTTTTAAGGATGCCTCCACCATTCTTCCGATATACGGCGCTGCTGCGATCGTCAGCGGAATGATCATGGCGTCGTTTCCATAGCTTTTTCCCACGATGCTCTTCGTCACCTGCATCAGCATGATCAGCAGGATCAGAAACGGAACGCTCCGGATAATATTGGATACGAAGTCGAGTACCTTGTAGACCTTCGGGAGCGGCTTGATCCCGTTTTTATCTGTGATCGTCAGCAAAATACCGAGCGGCATGCCGAGCACGTATCCGAAAAAGGTAGGCACAAGCGTCATATACAGCGTTCCGAAAATCCCCTCAATATACATTGATATCATCTGTTCATCAAACATAATCCTTCAACTCCTCTACTGACAGTCTGGCACCTCTTAAATAGGCGATCATTTTATCTCCGGTCACTTCGTCTTCCGGCAGCTGGAGGATCATCTCCCCTGTCGCCACTCCGTCGAGATCGCGCGTATTCGCATACAGGATATTCACCGGAGTCTTAAACGCAAGGACCATATTTCCGATCACCGGCTCAAACGAAGAATTTTCTGAAAATACGATGCGGACGCAGCGTCTTCCTTTCATCTCGGCTACTTTTTCATATCCCTGATAAATCAGGCGCTTTGCTTCTTTTGATTTCGGAGCCTGGAAGATTTCTTCCACCGTCCCATGCTCCACCAGCGTCCCGTGGTCGATGATTGCCACGTGACTGCAGATTTCCTGCACGACCGCCATTTCATGTGTGATCACAACGATCGTAATCCCGTATTTCTGATTGATCTCTTTTAAAAGCTGAAGGATGGACTTTGTCGTCTGCGGATCGAGCGCGCTCGTGGCCTCGTCGCACAGCAGGATCTTGGGGTCGGAAGCAAGTACCCTGGCAATCGCCACCCTCTGTTTCTGTCCCCCTGAGAGCTGTGACGGATACGCCTTTGCTTTTTCCTCCAGGCCGACGATCTTCAGATACTCCATCGCCTTTTCCCGCGCCTGCTTCTTTTTCATGCCCGCGATCTCCAGCGGGAAACAGACATTGTCGATGACATTTCTCTGCATCAGAAGATTAAAATGCTGAAATATCATGCCGATCCCTTTTCGCGCCTCACGAAGCTCCCGCTCTGAAAGCGATGCAAGATCCTGTCCGTCCACATATACGTTTCCGCCTGTAGGACGTTCCAGAAAATTAAGACAGCGCACCAGCGTACTTTTCCCGGCTCCTGACATGCCGATAATCCCGTAGATATCGCCCTTGTTAATATCAAGGCTGACATCTTTCAGCGCGTGCACGCCGCTGCCTGTCTGATTGAATTCTTTGTCCAAATGCACTATTTTTATAATCGGTTCCATAATCTTCCCCCTGACCTGTTTACATCAGCTTTTCTGAGTATAACGTAAAAAAGGAACTGATGCAAGATGGGAATCCGGCGCCGGCGTCATTTTCCGGCAAAAATCATCCGTTCCAGCGCTTCAATACTACGATTTCCGCATCAGCGCCGCCGGCGCCGTATTCGGATACCATGAGATAGGTTTCATCTGCAGCGATCCCATAACATCTGCCGCTTCCTCCATGTCCTCAATCGAAAGCTCATTAAATGCAGCAATCAACGTTTCTTTCAGCTCGCTTAACCCTGTTCCTCCTTTTTGGCAGTACAATGCCACAATACATTTTTCTCCAAAAGGCCGGCCGTCTGTTTCTAAGCAGCCGCTGCAGCTACAGCTTAATCCGCATTTTGTACAATCAATTCCACAGATAGATTTCATCCTGTTTTCTCCATAATAAAACTTCGTTTTCAATTGCTGAACGTATTATAGCACATCCATGTGCGAATGAAAATCCGGGAATCTGGTTTGCAAAACGGGATTCTCGGATTACTATCTACCCAAATATTAAAATTTACCATTAAATATTCGTGCAGAATATTGTTTTCTTCGTGCAAATAGCGTATACTAACAGCAGAAGAAAGGAGTTGATCAGATGGCTGGAAACACCACCAACATCAGCATCCGCATGGATGCGGATTTAAAGGCACAGGCAGATGCCCTGTTTGCAGAACTCGGCATGAATTTGTCTACTGCGTTCAATATTTTTGTTCGTCAATCGCTTCGCGAAGGCGGTATTCCTTTTAATATCAGGTTGGAGCAGCCCAACAGGGAAACACTTGCAGCTATGCTGGAAGCAGAAAGGATTGCGAAAGACCCATCAGTCAAAGGTTACAATGACCTCGATGAGTTGTTCGCAGACTTAAAAAAATGAGAAAAACAAAGTACACCGTCAAATACACAACCGGCTTCAAAAAGGACTACAAGAGAGCAATCAAACACGGATTAAAAATCGAATTACTGGAACAGGTCGTGGCATCGCTGGCTATGGGTGAGCCGTTGCCAGAGAAAAACCGCGACCACGACCTGTCCGGGGATTGGGCAGGATATCGGGAATGTCATATTCTCCCTGACTGGCTGCTTATCTACCGCATTGAAGACAACGTGTTGGTACTTACGTTGGCCCGTACCGGAACACACAGTGATTTATTTGGCTGCTGAAACGCTGCCGTCATACGGGAAATTTCTTAATCGTACAGTATATTCCGGTGCTTGTATCCTAAAAGCAGTAATAATACAGTCTGTTCTCCACCTTATTCCCTTTAAGATTAAGGTACGGATCTGGCATATCTTCATAAAATTTATCTTGTTCACTTTCTTTCACATTTTCTAATTTATTTCCTAACTGCTCTTCTAAATCGGCCCATAATAATTCATCTGCTTCCAACCATGTTCTTATCATATTAGTTTCTGTAGACTTTTCAATAAAATATGGATAAAAATCCGAATATCTTGTCTTTAATCCTAAGTTTATATCAAACCCGTTCCCAATTAAAAAAGTAATATTCATCTATCCTTTGTCCTCTTCTCAATTTTATCTATTTGCCGAAAAACGAAGACATAAGGGCAGA
>DVHT01000115.1 GCA_018711885.1 Candidatus Choladousia intestinipullorum
AACGGCAAAAAGCAGGCTCCAGTAGTAAAGGTGAAAGCAGCTGACGGTACAGTACTGAAAGAAGGCGTAGACTACGTTGTTGACTTTGATAAAGTAAAGCACAGCGGAGAATACAAAGTAGTAATCAGAGGAATTGGCCGTTATGAAGGCAAGACAACGACTACTTTTACAATCAAAGGTACTGCATCTGAAGAAGCAAACAAAGTAACTGCGAAGGCGAATAAGTCTACTGCTTTCAAGGCAGATAAACTGAAGAATAAGAACGCCAAAATTAAACTCTCAGTTACCAAAGCAAAGAAAAACAAAGGTACTGTAACATATAAAGTAGCTCCGCTTACAAAGAGAGCACTTAAGTATGTTACTGTAAATGACAATGGTGTTGTTACTCTGAAGAAGGGTATCAAAAAAGGTACTTACAAGATCAGAGTAAAGGTGGCTGGCTATAAGAACTATGCACCGCAGACCAGAACAATTAAAATTGTCGTTAGGTAAAGATTTACGGGAAACACTCTGGCCACGCAGAGTGTTTTCGTATTTTCAGGCAGCCTGATGGAAAAATTAAAATGATTCGGATGCAGACTCCTGTACAAATCCCTTGACAGAAACGGGTTTGTGAGATAAGATTGTCAATAGCTGAAAATCAGAAAAGCAGTGATGGTGCACAGTAGTATCCTGTTTTCCGGCAGAGAGAGGACGTCAGCGGCTGGAAGCGTCCTTCGGTTCAGACAGACGATGCGAAATTCACACCGGAGCTTTGTCTCTGAATGGATCGCAGATCCGGGTAGGAGATGACGCCGATGCACGTTACGCATATCGAGTGCCTGCCATACGGCAGGAATCAGGGTGGTACCACGGAACAGATGCTTCGTCCCTTTGCGGACGGAGCTTTTTTTTCGCGATATACCCGGAAAGGAATCTTTTCCTATCCGATTACCATGGAAAACTGCAAAGCAGAATTTTCTTTTATTAAGAAAAGGAGAGAAACATGAAGGAGAAATTACAGTCAATCAAAGAGGATGCGCTTGCGCAGATCGCGCAGGCGGATGACCGGAACAAGCTGAATGAAGTCAGAGTCAGCTTCCTTGGAAAAAAGGGAATGCTGACGGCAGTGCTGAAGAGTATGAAGGAGGTCGCTCCGGAAGAGCGTCCGGCATTCGGACAGCTTGTCAATGAGACGAGAGCGCTGATCGAAGGTGCGCTGGAAGAGCGGAGGAGCGCGCTGGAACAGGCGGCGCTGGAACAGCAGCTGAAAGACGAGGTGATTGATGTCACGCTTCCGGCGAAAAAGAATAACGTCGGACACCGTCACCCGAATACAATCGCCCGGGAAGAGGTGGAACGCATCTTTATCGGTATGGGCTACGAGGTCATGGAAGGCCCGGAAATCGAGTATGATGAGTACAATTTCGAAAAGCTGAACATTCCGGCGAATCATCCGGCTAAGGATGAGCAGGATACCTTTTACATCAGCAAGGATATCGTCCTGCGGACGCAGACGTCTCCGGTCCAGGCGCGTGCGATGGAGACAGGAAAGCTTCCGATCCGCATGATCTCTCCGGGACGCGTGTTCCGTTCGGATGAAGTGGACGCGACGCATTCACCGTCGTTCCACCAGATCGAGGGACTCGTGATCGACAAAAATATTACGTTTGCAGACTTAAAGGGAACGCTGGAGCAGTTCGCAAAGGAGCTGTTCGGCGAGGAGACGAAGACCAAGTTCCGTCCGCATCATTTCCCGTTCACAGAGCCGAGTGCGGAGGTGGATGTTTCCTGTTTCAAATGCAAGGGCAAGGGCTGCCGGTTCTGCAAGGGCAGCGGCTGGATCGAGATCCTTGGATGCGGCATGGTGCATCCGCACGTACTTGAAATGTGCGGGATCGATCCGGAAGTATACACGGGATTTGCGTTCGGCGTAGGTCTTGAGCGCATTGCCCTTCTGAAATATGAGATTGATGATATGAGACTGCTGTATGAAAATGATGCGCGTTTCCTGAAGCAGTTCTAAGGAGGAGAAAAGGATGAATACGACATTATCATGGATAAAAGCATACGTTCCTGACCTGGATGTGACGGCTCAGGAGTATACTGATGCAATGACCCTCTCAGGAACGAAGGTAGAGGGATATGCGGCGGCTGACCGGGACCTGGAAAACATTGTGATCGGTCAGATCGAGAAGATTGAGCGTCATCCGGATGCAGATAAGCTGATCGTCTGCCAGGTCAATGTAGGGGCAGAGACGGTACAGATCGTGACCGGCGCTCCGAATGTAAAAGAGGGAGATAAGGTTCCGGTTGTTTTGGACGGAGGCCGTGTCGCCGGAGGACATGACGGCAAACTGACAGAGGGCGGCATCCGGATTAAAAAGGGAAAACTGCGCGGTGTTGAGTCCTGCGGTATGATGTGCTCCATCGAAGAACTCGGTTCGACGAGAGAGATGTACCCGGAAGCTCCGGAATACGGCATCTATATTTTCCCGGAAGATGCCGAGGTAGGGGCAGATGCGATTGAAGCGCTCGGCCTGCACGACGTAAATTTTGAATACGAGATCACTTCAAACCGTGTGGACTGCTTTTCCGTGATCGGAATTGCCCGTGAGGCGGCTGCGACGTTTGGCAAAGAATTTCATCCGCCGGTCGTGACTGCTACGGGAAATGAGGAAAATGCGGGAGATTATATCAAGGTTTCCGTTCTTGATCCGGACCTTTGCCCGCGGTATACGGCAAGGATCGTAAAGAATATTAAGATCGGACCTTCTCCGAAATGGATGCAGCGCCGTCTGGCAGCCGCAGGGATCCGTCCGATCAACAATATTGTCGATATCACAAACTACGTGATGGAGGAGTACGGACAGCCGATGCATGCGTATGATTATGACCGTATTGCAGGCCATGAGATCATCGTGCGCCGTGCGAAAGCCGGCGAGAAGTTCACGACGCTTGACGGTCAGGAGCGTACGATGGATGAAAATGTCGTTATGATCTGTGACGGTGAAAAGTCGGTCGGAATCGGAGGCATCATGGGCGGTGAAAACTCCATGATCACAGACGATGTAAAAACGATGCTGTTTGAGGCGGCCTGCTTCGACGGCACAAATATCCGCCTTTCCTCTAAGCGGATCGGTCTGCGCACGGATGCGTCTGCAAAATTTGAAAAGGGTCTCGATCCAAACAACGCGCAGGCTGCAATCGACCGTGCCTGCCAGCTGGTTGAAGAACTCGGCGCCGGTGAAGTGGTAGGCGGTATCGTCGATGTCTACAGCAAAGTAAAAGAGCCGGTGCGCATTCCGTTCGAGCCGGAGCGGATCAATGCACTGCTCGGAACAGACCTTTCAGCGGACCAGATGCTCTCTTATCTGAAGCGTGTCGATCTGGAATATGACGAAGCTGCAAATGAGATTATTGCGCCGACATTCCGCCACGACCTGTTCCGCACGGCTGATCTGGCTGAGGAAGTGGCAAGATTTTACGGCTATGACAATATTCCGACGACGCTGCCGAGCGGGGAAGCGACGACCGGAAAGCTGCCGTTCGATCTCCGCGTGCGTGAAACGGCCCAGGATATTGCAGAATACTGCGGTTTTTCTCAGGGAATGATGTACTCCTTTGAAAGTCCCAGGGTATTTGACCATCTGAGGATTCCGCAGGACTCTCCGCTCCGGAATGCGATCCGGATCCAGAATCCGCTCGGGGAAGATTTCAGTATTATGCGCACGGTGTCGGTGAACGGAATGCTGACTTCTCTGGCGTTTAATTATAATCACCGCAATAAAAACGTACGTCTGTACGAGCTTGGAAATATTTATCTTCCGAAGGCGCTCCCGCTTACCGAGCTGCCGGATGAGAGAATGCAGTTTACACTCGGTATGTACGGAGAAGGCGATTTCTTCACTATGAAGGGCGTAGTAGAAGAATTCCTTGACAAGGTCGGCATCACAGGACGCAAAGTGTATGATCCGGAGAGCGGTCAGACATTCCTTCATCCGGGACGCCAGGCCAATATCGTATATAACGGAACGGTACTCGGCTATCTCGGAGAGGTGCATCCGCTCGTGGCGTCTGATTACGGCATTGGAGAAAAGGCTTATATCGCAGTGATCGATATGCCGGAAGTGACAAAACTTGCGACGTTTGACCGGAAGTACCAGGGAATCGCGCGGTATCCGGCTGTGACGCGTGATATCAGCATGGTAGTACCGAAAAACGTACTGGCCGGCCAGATTGAAGAGATGCTTCTGCAGAGAGGCGGAAAGATCCTGGAAGAATGCAGGCTGTTTGATATTTATGAAGGCGCACAGATCAAAGAAGGCTTTAAATCGATGGCTTATTCCATCGTATTCAGAGCAAAAGACCGCACACTGGAGGAAGCTGATATTACAGCTGCAATGAATAAGATCTGGAACGGACTGGAATCACTCGGAATCGAGATCCGTTCCTGACCATAGGTGAATACGTATGAGATTATATATTATCCGCCACGGCGAGACGCCGTGGAACACACAGCTCCGCCTGCAGGGACAGACGGATGTTGAGCTGAATGAGAAAGGACGTGCACTGGCAAAAGCCACTGCACAGGCCCTGCGCAGCGTACCGTTTGACATCGTCATCACAAGTCCGCTTGCAAGAGCGAGAGAGACGGCAGTGATCGTGGCAAAGGACCGTGATATTCCGTTTCTGGAGGACGCAAGGATCCGCGAGATCAGCTTCGGTGAGATGGAAGGACGCCATGTGCCGAAAGAGGAGCGGCAGGACCCGAATTCAAAGTTTTATTCGTTCTTTAACGATCCGGAGCACTATGTGCCGGCAGAAGGCGGAGAATCCATCATCGATCTGTGCAGCCGCGCCGCAGCGTTTCTGGATGATCTGAAGCAGAAACAGGCATGGAAGGATAAGACGATCCTCGTCTCGACGCACGGAGCTGCGTCACGCGCGCTCCTCCTTGCGGTAAAGAAAATTCCGTTAAAGGACTTCTGGCAGGGAGGCGTCCCGAAAAACTGCGCCGTTTCGATTCTCGATCTGGAGCACGGAAACTGGTGCATCAAAGAACAGGATGTAGTTTACTATGAAAACGTCTGATTTTTATTTTGATCTTCCGAAGGAGCTGATCGCGCAGGATCCGATTGAGGAGCGCAGCAATTCGAGGCTGCTCGTCCTCGACAAAGAGACCGGCGCGGTACAGCACCGCCATTTTTATGATATCCTGGAATATCTGAATGAGGGCGACTGTCTCGTTTTAAATAATACGAAGGTGATCCCGGCCAGACTGTACGGAGTGCGCGAGGGCACCGGAGCGATGATTGAAATTCTTCTTCTGAAGAGAAAAGACAACAATGTCTGGGAAACTCTGGTAAAGCCAGGAAAAAAGGCGCGGCCGGGAGCAAAGATCATTTTTGGCGACGGTCTTCTTACGGGGGAAGTGATCGATGTGGTCGAGGAAGGCAACCGGCTGATCCGGTTTTCCTACGAAGGTATTTTTGAGGAGATTCTCGATCAGCTTGGACAGATGCCGCTGCCTCCCTATATTACCCATGAATTGAAAGATAAAAACCGCTATCAGACCGTCTACGCAAAGTACGAAGGATCCGCGGCGGCGCCGACGGCAGGACTTCATTTTACGGAAGAACTGCTTGAGCAAGTGCGCCGGAGAGGGATCCGGATCGCAGAAGTGACGCTTCATGTCGGTCTGGGGACATTCCGCCCGGTGAAAGTAGAAGATGTGTCGCAGCACCATATGCATTCGGAGTTTTACGAAGTGACAGAAAAAGTGGCCGAGATCATCCGCAGCACAAAAGCTTCGGGCAGCCGCGTCATCTGTGTCGGGACGACGAGCTGCCGGACGATCGAATCCGCAGCGCTGCGCTTTGACGGAACGATCAGAGCATGCAGCGGATGGACGGATATCTTTATCTATCCAGGATTTCAGTTTCAGCTGCTGGACGGACTGATCACGAACTTCCACCTCCCGGAATCGACGCTTTTAATGCTGGTATCTGCGCTCGCAGGGAAAGAGCACATTATGGCGGCATATGAAGAAGCAGTAAAAGAGCGTTACCGATTTTTTTCCTTTGGTGATGCCATGTTTATCGTTTAACACCGTTTTCTAACATTTGTTGGGAATGAGAAATGAGAAAAGGACAGTGAAAAACCTGTCCTTTTTTGATGTCGTTAATGATCCTGAGAGATCTGATATATAAATTTGTGAGTCAGCCCGTTCTTGAAAACGATGGAGGAGACATGTCCGTCCACCATATAAACTGAATCAAGAATCGTATCCATGTAGGTCTTGAGGATCTCCGGTGATACGTTGGCGGCAAGATTTTTGAAATAAATATATTCTTTGTTCTGCAATTCTTTCTGGATG
>DVHT01000116.1 GCA_018711885.1 Candidatus Choladousia intestinipullorum
GAAAACGGGGCAGGGAGTTTCTATGAGGCGTGCCAGTCTTTCTGGTTTGTGCAGCAGCTTTTACAGATTGAATCCAGCGGTCATTCTATTTCTCCGGGACGATTTGATCAATATATGTATCCGTACTACAAGAAAGATCTGGATACAGGGAAGATTACAAGGGGATTTGCACAGGAACTTCTCGATTGCGTATGGGTGAAACTGAACGACCTGAATAAGTGCAGGGACGCTGTGTCCGCAGAAGGATTTGCGGGATACAGCCTGTTCCAGAACCTGATCGTGGGAGGACAGGACGCGGACGGGATTGATGTGACAAATGATCTGTCGTTTATGTGCATCGATGCTTCAAAACATGTTTTTCTTCCCCAGCCTTCTCTGTCAATCCGGGTATGGAACGGCTCTTCCCACGAACTTTTGATCCGTGCGGCAGAACTTACGCGCACCGGGATTGGGCTTCCTGCATACTACAATGATGAAGTGATCATTCCGGCGCTGATCAGCCGCGGTCTGACTATGGAAGACGCCAGGGAATACAATATCATTGGCTGTGTGGAACCGCAGAAAGCGGGAAAGACTGAAGGATGGCACGACGCTGCATTCTTTAATATGTGCCGACCGCTGGAACTGGTATTCTCAAACGGGATGGATAAAGGCGTCCAGGTCGGACTTAAGACAGGAAATGTAGAGGAAATGAAAACGTTCGATGAATTCTATGACGCCTACAAGGCGCAGATGAAATATGCCATCGAACTGCTGGTCAATGCGGACAATGCAATAGATATGGCGCATGCTGAGCGGTGTCCGCTTCCCTTTGAATCTTCTATGGTGGACGACTGTATTTATCGCGGCAGGTCACTTCAGGAAGGCGGCGCGATTTATAACTTCACCGGACCTCAGGGATTCGGCATTGCAAATATGGCGGACTCTTTGTATGCGATCAAGAAGCTGATCTACGACGAAAAGAAAGTCACGATGAAAGAATTGAAGGAAGCGCTTGCCACGAATTACGGGAAAGGTCTCAGCAATGAGGATGTGACGGCAGTTACATTACAGATTGCCGGAGAATTGAGAGATGCAGGCCGAAAGATCACGGAAAAGGGGATCAGCGCTATTCTGAACATGGTGATTGCGGCTTCGGAGTCGCCGGCGGTAAAACAGAACGGTGAACGGATTCTGGATCTTATCGAGAAAGTACCGAAGTTCGGGAACGATATCCCGGAGGTGGATGCGTTTGCCAGGGATGTGGCGTATACATATACAAGACCGCTCCAGAATTACCGGAACCCGCGGGGCGGAATGTTCCAGGCAGGACTTTATCCTGTTTCCGCCAATGTGCCTCTCGGGGCGCAGACCGGCGCAACGCCGGACGGACGTCTGGCGCACCAGCCGGTAGCAGACGGGGTATCTCCATCCGCCGGAAAGGATGTGAACGGCCCTACGGCCGCGGCAAATTCCGTCGCGCGTCTGGATCACTACATTGCCTCAAACGGAACACTTTTCAACCAGAAGTTCCATCCATCGGTGCTAAGCGGCCGACAGGGTCTGGAAAACTTTGTAGGGCTGATCCGTTCTTACTTCGATCAGAAAGGAAGCCATATGCAGTTTAATGTCGTCAGCAGGGAAACGCTCCTGGATGCGCAGGAGCACCCGGAGAACTATAAGCATCTTGTTGTGCGTGTGGCCGGATACAGTGCACTCTTTACGACATTGTCCCGTTCCCTGCAGGACGATATCATCCGCAGGACAGAGCAGCAGGGATTCTGAGGGCGCGCAGGAGATAAGCCGCCGTCAGGAAAGAAAACAGGGCGGAATAAAAGGAGTTAAGGGACGGATGGAAGATTATCTGAAGACGAAAGGACGTATCTTTGATATCCAGAGATACTCGATCCATGATGGAAACGGGATCCGGACGATCATATTTCTGAAAGGATGTGTGCTCCGGTGCCGCTGGTGCTGCAATCCGGAATCTCAGGAGTATCGGATCCAGACCATGACCGTGCAGGGGAAACCCAAAGTGATCGGCAGGGACGTTACGGTCGGCGAGGTCATGGAGACCGTAGTAAAGGACAGACCGTACTACCGGCGCACCGGCGGAGGAATGACCCTCTCCGGCGGGGAGAGCCTGTGCCAGCCGGAGTTCGCAAGGGATCTTCTCCGCGCGGCGAAAGAGTCGGGGATCAATACTGCGATGGAGAGCATGGGATATGCAGACTACGAAGTGATCCGAGCGATCCTGCCTTACCTGGATCAGTATCTGTTGGACATTAAGCATATGGATCCGGAGAAACACAGAGAATTCACCGGGAAGCGGAATGACCTGATGCTGGAAAACGCCAGGAAGATCGCGGATTCGCATATGACGGAACTGAGCATCCGGGTTCCGGTGATACCGGGATTCAACGACACGCCGCAGGAGATCGGCGCGATCGCCGCTTATACGAAAGAATTGAAAAATGTGTGTCGGATGCACCTACTCCCCTATCACAGGCTGGGGCAGGACAAATACGAGGGGCTTGGCAGACCTTACCTGATGGGGGATGTGGAGCCGCCGACAAATGAAAAAATGCAGGAACTTCTCCATACAGCGGAGAAATATTCTGGTATAGAGTGTCAGATAGGAGGATGAAGGAAATGAAAAACAAACTGGTAA
>DVHT01000117.1 GCA_018711885.1 Candidatus Choladousia intestinipullorum
GATCCGCAATACCTCTTACTATACTCTCACGGATCAGGGAGAAGAGGCTCTTCATTTTTTCCAGAACAGGATCTCAAAACTGATCCGCGATGACATTGACAAATATATTACAGACAACAAAATGGAACTCCGTGATGAAGTCTCCGTCATCGCCGATTACTACAAAAACACAGCAAACGAATATTCCGTCCGCTGTATTGTAAAAGAGAAGTATTCCAACCCGATCGACCTGACCATTACAGTCCCGGACGAGGCACAGGCCAGAATCGTCTGCCGCAACTGGAAACAGAAATGCCAACAGATTTATGAACATGTGATGAAAGAACTGCTCTGACCGGCAGGTTCATTCTATATTATTACATTTACAGGAGGAATTTATGAAAGACACTTACATTTCAGACTCAATTGTTTACGTGGGCGTGGACGATACGACCATCGACTTATTTGAAAGCCAGTATGTCGTACCGGAAGGTGTATCCTACAATTCGTACATTATTTTCGATGAAAAAATCGCCGTAATGGACACCGTCGACCCGCGCGGCACAGAAGAATGGCTTGCCAACGTCAAAAAAGCACTTGACGGAAAATCACCGGATTATCTCGTCGTACAGCATCTCGAACCCGACCATGCCGGAAGCATCAAGGCGCTGACCGGTCTGTATCCAGATATGAAGCTGGTTGGAAACGCAAAAACATTTCCGATGATCCACCAGTTCTTTGAAATAGATCTGCCGGATGAGAAAATGGTAGTTGTAAAAGAAGGCGATACGCTTTCTCTCGGCACGCATACGCTTCAGTTCTTCATGGCTCCGATGGTCCACTGGCCGGAAGTCATGGTAACATACGAGCAGAGCAGCAAAATTCTTTTCTCTGCGGACGGATTCGGTACATTCGGCGCGCTTTCTTCTGATGAAGAATGGCTGTGCGAGGCAAGACGCTACTATATCAATATTGTCGGAAAGTACGGCGCACAAGTGCAGGCGCTTCTGAAGAAAGCTTCCACACTCGATATTCAGATGATCTGCCCGCTGCACGGTCCGATCCTGAAGGAAGACCTGGGATTTTATATTGGAAAGTATCTTACATGGAGCAGCTACGAACCGGAAGAGGACGGTGTCGTGATCGCCTGCGCTTCTATTCACGGCAATACGGCAAAGGCAGCAAAACAGTTCGCTGAAATCCTGAACCAGAAAGGTGCAAAAAATGTAGTCTTCTTCGATCTTGCGCGGGACGACATGGCGGCAGCGATTGAAAATGCGTACCGCTATGACAAGCTGGTCCTCGCCGCTGCTTCTTATGACGGCGGTGTGTTCCCGTGCATGGAAGATTTCTTAAACCACCTGAGATCAAAGAATTTCCAGAAGCGGAAAGTCGCATATATTCAGAACGGAAGCTGGGCGCCTTCTGCCGGAAAGGTCATGCAGTCGCTGATCAGCCAGATGAAAAACATCACCGAGATCGAACCGATGGTAACAGTCAGATCGACTGTAAAACCGGAAACGATCGCGCAGATGGAAGCACTCGCAGACGCGCTGCTTGCATAATCGTACAAAAACAGCAGAAAAAAACTGCTGCGGCTCCTCTTAAAGGGATAAGAGGAACAGCCGCAGCAGTTTTTTGTAGATGAAGTTTAATAGAACTGGTGGTCTCCTATTTTCATACCTTTTCCTGATCCGGTGTTGAAATAAAGAGCTCCGCCGACCGGATTTTCTCCATTAATGGCCGCTACCGCTGCATCATAGCAGGTGCTGGGGACACCATTTGCCAATGCACTGGCAAGCGCTCCGCTTGAAGCCGGAGTAAACTGTCCGGACTGATAGATGACCTCACTGATCGAGTTCGGGAAAGACGGACTGTAGACGCGGTTCATAACTACCGCACCTACTGCAACCATGCCCTCGTAGCTCTGATTGCCCGCTTCACAGTAGATCAGCGCCGCCAGCAGCGATGTATCATCTGCACTTGCAGACGTCTGGCTGGAAGATTCTGTCTCTTCTGTGTAGCTTTCCGTTTCTGTATAACTCTCAGTCTCCTCTGTGTAAGACTCGGATTCCGGCGGCGCAGCCGTTTCTGTATTTACCGGATTCCAGTATGCATCATAAAGGATCCCTGTTCCCGAATCATAGTACAGACCGGTTCCTGCATCGTAGTAGATACCAGTCGCAGCGTCATAATAGCTTCCGTCGTCTTCGTAAATGTAGGAATCAGACTGTGCCTCCGTCTGTGCGGTGTCATAGGATTCCGTATACTCTGTTTCTGTATAAGTATCCTCTGTGTAAACCTCTTCCGTATAGGTGTCGTCCGTGTATGTGTAGGATTCGTCCGTATAAGTTTCATCCGTATATGTATCAGATCCTTCTGTATACGTCTCCTCCGCATACGTCTCTTCTGTATAGGTTTCTTCTGCATACGTTTCATCCGAATAGGACTCTTCATAATAAGTCTCTTCGGGCGCCTCCGGATTCACAGCTTCCGTAGAAACAGCCGTATCAAGCAGCAGGACGCGGGAAACATCTTCCGCAGATACGTATGCCGTACTGTCTGCACCGCGCTGCACTTCAAGCCAGTGCCCATTGTCCTGTGTCAGGATAAAAGAGTCGCCGGATTCAAGAGAATCAAGAACTTCTGCGCCTGCATCCTCTCCGGCATACAGCTTGACATCATTCCACGTCGTAGCGACGCCCTCGACGCCATGATTCTGTGCCATATTCTTGGCATCTTCGCCGTAAACCAGATATTCATTTTTTACAAACCCTGTAATCCCGCCGGAATAAATCTCTGTCCATTCTTCGCCGTGATTAAGCACCCATGCAGCTCCGCCGTGATACATATAGCCGATAATATCGCTGTTCTCATCTGCCGCGCTCCGGATATTGACTCCGGTGCTTACCGTATCGTCGTTCGTGACGGCCAGCTCGTCCCACACAGATTCCTCATCGTGCGGAACCGCTATTGTATCCTCCTGTGCCATTGCCGTCATGCTCATCATGAGGGATGCCCCCAAAATGGCCGCAATGCAGGCCACACAGTTTTTCTTTCTTCTCATTACTTTATATCCTCCTCGTAACTTCAATACGTTTTTGTTAAATTTGTTACATAATTGTTAACTCTTGTTACGAGTGTATTGTAATATGTTTACTCTTTTTTGTCAACCCTTATTTCGATCCGCTGATGACAAGCGATCCCTGCGGAGCTTTTTTCTGTCATAGGGACGCAGTTTCCTATGACAGAAAAAAACTCTGTGCCGGCGAGACCGTTTCCCGCCGCTGCACAGAGCATTCTTATTTTCCTTTTTTATCTGCGTCTCTGCCGGTTCACTTCATACATCAATACAGCAGAAGCGACTGCCGCATTTAAAGACTCAACCTGTCCGCACATCGGAATCTTCACATAGACGTCCGCCAGATTTGCCGTCTCTTCCCGCAGCCCTTTGCTTTCATTTCCGATCAGAAAAGCCGACGGTCCGCAGTAATCTTCCCGGTCATACGCGCCGGTCCCCTTCAGATGAGCCGCATATAATCTAATCCCGCGGTCTTTAAGCGTCCGCAGATCCCGGTGAAAATCATCAGAATAGTAAAACGGCATCCGGTATATGGATCCCATCGTAGAACGGATCACTTTGGGATTATAAACCTCAACACTGTCACTGCTTAACAAAAGTCCCGTAACGCCCGCTCCCTCCGCAGTGCGGAGAATCGTTCCCAGATTTCCGGGATCCTGTATATTTTCCAGCGCCATAATAAACGGCCGTTCCCCAAACAGATCGCCGAGCTCATAATGGTACTGCTTCACCAGGCACAGCACTCCCTGGGGCGTCTTTGTATCAGACACGCTCTCAAAGACACGGTCTGAGAGCACGACCGCCTGTCCGTCTTTTGGAAAAACATCCGGATTCTTTCTGTAAAAGCTTTCCGAGACATACGTCTGCACCAGACGCTCCTTCGGAAGCTCCTGGTACATTTTGATCCCCTCTACGAGAAAAACATCCTGCGCCGCACGCTCTTTTCCTTTTTTCCGAAGGAGCTGCAGCTGCTTTACGTGCGCGTTTGATGTGCTCGTTATCATACGCTCATCGCCTTCGCAACACGTACTACGTAATCCGGGAGATCCTTCTGCATACTGAGAGCCTCGTCGATATCAAGATCCACATACCTGCCCTCGCGAAATGCTACTACACGATTTGACTTTCCATCTGCCAGGAGATCTGCAGCGTAGGCTCCCATCACCGATGCATACACGCGGTCGCGGCATGTCGGGCTTCCGCCTCTCTGCATATGTCCCAGGATCGTTGCTCTCGTCTCCACGCCGGTCGCGGCTTCGATCCTGCGCGCCATACTGGTGGAATGACCGATTCCTTCCGCATTAATAATGATATGGTGCTTCTTCCCGCGTTTCCTGTTGTTGATAATATTGTCGATCAGTACCTGCTCATCATAATCATACCGCTCGGGAAGGAGGATATCCTCAGCTCCGTTCGCAATCCCGCACCAAAGTGCGATATAGCCGGCATTTCTTCCCATTACCTCAATAATACTGCACCGTTCATGCGATGTCGAGGTATCTCTTACCTTGTCGATGGCCTCCATCGCTGTATTCACTGCCGTATCAAAGCCTATCGTATAATCCGTACAGGCAATATCCAGGTCGATCGTTCCTGGCACTCCGATCGTATTAATGCCTCTTGCCGCAAGCTGCTGCGCGCCGGCAAAAGAGCCGTCGCCGCCGATCACCACAAGTCCGTCAATCCCATGTTTCCTGCAGACCTCCGCGCCGAGATCCTGCCCCTGCGCCGTGCGGAATTCCGAACATCTGGCCGTATACAGGATCGTACCTCCTTTTGATATCGTATCCGATACAGACCTCGCATCAAAATCCACGATTTCTTCATTCAACAGTCCTTTATATCCCTGATGGATCCCTTTTACCTTCAGCCCGCGTGTCAGAGCCTTACGCACAACTGCACGGATGGCGGCATTCATACCGGGAGCGTCCCCCCCACTTGTCAACACCCCGATCGTCTCTATCTTCTTTGCCATACAGTACCTCCTGCTTTCGCCTCAATCCAAGATGATTCTATCAGCTAATTCTAATGCATTTTTCCCTGTTTGTAAAGACGACACATCGCCCGCATTCTCTATCTAACGCCTTTTTTGCATAACTTTTACGTTCTCTTTACCGAATATCTGCGACAGCTTTTCCAGCATTGCATCGTCCGCGTTTACCGTCCAGTTATCCCCGAGTTTTCTGACTGCCCGCTCACTGCGCACGAACACCGCTACGTGGTCTTTCCCTTCCGAATGCCGCAGGATATCAAAAAGAGCGTCTTCTCTCTCCTGATATTCCTTTTTATCTGCGAACTGGATCCAGAGCTCTCGCGGAATATCCTCAAACGGCCAGATTTTTTCACAGATCAGTTTGCTCGGCCTGTCATCCTCGCAGCTCACGCGGCCGCGCACAAAAACTTTCCGGTCCTGGGTCAAAAACTCGCTGTTTTTCTCATAGTCACGCGGAAAAACGACCACTTCTACCGTACCCACCAGGTCTTCCACCGTCAGAAATGCCATCGTTTTATTCGTCTTCGTGTATTTTACAGTCTTTCCCGTGATCATCCCTCCGATGACCGCCGTACTGTTGTCAGTGACCTTCGAAATCCCTGTCTCTTCGTCGAGCGCAAAATCCGAAGTAACATTCGATATGTTTTGTTTCCAGAGAGATTCGTATTTTTCCAGAGGATGCCCGCTGATATAGATTCCGAGGACCTCTTTTTCAAAAGCAAGGATCTGTTCTTTGTCGTACTCCCCGATATCCGGCATCTGGATTTCATACTCTTTTTTCTCTTCCTCGCCCATCAGGTCAAACAGCGACATCTGCCCCGTGACCGCGTTCTTTTTTTCCATTGCGGTCCGTTCCATCACCCCTGCGTACACCTGCATCAGCTGTTTCCTCGTCCCGCCGAGTCCGTCGAGCGCACCCGATTTGATCAGGCTTTCCATCGTCCGCTTGTTGATCTCTTTTGACGGTACACGCTCAATAAAATCTACAATGCTTTTATACGGGCCGCGGGCGTTTCTCTCATCCGTGATTGCATCGATCACAGGACGGCCGATACTCTTGATTGCAGAAAGACCGTACCGGATGTTTCCTCCGTCTACTGAAAAGCTGCTCTCCCCGGTATTGATATCCGGCGGGAGAATGCGGATTCCCATCTGCCGGCACGTGAGGATGTATTCTGCCACCTTCCCCGGATTATCGATCACGGACGTCATCAGTGCAGCCATAAACTCGACCGGATAATAATGCTTTAAATATGCCGTCTGGTAGGCTACGACAGCGTACGCCGCTGCGTGCGACTTATTGAACGCATACTTTGCGAAATCCGTCATATCGTCAAAAATCTTATTGGCCGTCTTCTCATCGATCCCGTTAGCTGCGCATCCCGGCACCCCTTCTTCCGGGTTCCCGTACACGAAATTCTGACGCTCTTTGGCCATCACGGCCGCTTTCTTTTTGGACATCGCCCTGCGCACAAGATCACTCCGCCCCAGTGTGTATCCGCCCAGATCACGTACGATCTGCATCACCTGCTCCTGATAGACAATACAGCCGTACGTCGGTTCCAGGATCGGTTCCAGCTGCGGGCAGGCGTACGTGATCTCCTCCGGATGGTCCTTCCCCCGGATATACTGCGGAATAAAGTCCATCGGTCCCGGACGGTACAGGGAGATCCCGGCGATGATATCTTCCAGACTCTTCGGTTTTAATTCTTTCATGAAGTTTTTCATCCCGGCACTCTCCAGCTGGAAAATGCCCTCCGTTTTTCCGGTGCTGATAGAATCAAAGACCGCCCTGTCATTGTAATCGATCTCTTCCATTATGACAGGCTTTCCGGTGCTTTTCTCCGCCATGCGCGCAGCATTCTGAATAACCGTCAGAGTGCGCAGGCCGAGAAAATCCATTTTCAGAAGGCCGAGTTCCTCCAGCGTTGTCATCGTAAACTGTGTTGTGATCGTACCGTCCGACGCTCTGGAAAGCGGCACATACTCATCTACCGATTTCTGGCTGATCACGACGCCTGCAGCGTGCATGGACGTATGCCGCGGCAGTCCTTCCAGACGCTTTGACATGTCTATGAGCTCATGCACCTTTTCATCATTTTCATACATGGTACGCAGTTCGCGGCTCATCTCCAGCGCTTTGTCGATCGTAATATTCAGTTCCTGCGGGACCATCTTTGCGATCGTATCGCACAGGGCGTACGGCAGATCCATGACGCGCCCGACATCGCGGATCACGCCCCGCGCCGCCATCGTACCGAAGGTGACGATCTGTACGACTCTGTCTTTTCCGTACTTTCTGACCACATAATCGATGACCTCCTGCCTGCGTTCGAAGCAGAAATCGATATCAATATCGGGCATGGACACACGTTCCGGATTCAGGAAGCGCTCAAACAGAAGATTGTAGCGGATTGGATCGAGCTGCGTAATCCCCAGTGTGTAAGATACAATACTTCCCGCGGCCGATCCCCTTCCCGGTCCGACGATAATATCGTGCTCTCTGGCAAACCGGATAAAATCCCATACGATCAGAAAGTAGTCAACGTATCCCATTTTCCGGATCACTGAGAGCTCGTATTCCAGCCGCTCTTTCAGTTCACCGGCACGCGCGCCGTAAAGGCGTTCCAGTCCTTCATAACATAATTTATTGAGATATTCCCAGGAAGTGTAGGGCGCAGGCACATCAAACTTCGGCAGCTTTGTCACACCGAACTCAATCTCCACATGACACCTCTGTCCGATCTTGTATGCATTTTCAAGCGCCTGCGGCGCATACGGAAAAAGCTCTGCCATCTGTTCCGGGGATTTTACGAAATACTGCCCTCCTTCATAGCGCATCCGGTCTTCATCCGCCAGTTTTTTCCCTGTCTGGAGGCAGAGCAGGATATCGTGTGAAGCCACATCGGTTTCATACGTATAATGAACGTCGTTGGTCGCTACCAGATCGATATTCAGTTCCCTGCTCATGCGCAGAAGCTGCTGGTTCACAAGCTTCTGTTCCGGAATGCCGTGGTCCTGGAGTTCGAGAAAGAAATTGTTTTCGCCAAAGATATCCCGGTACTTAAGCGCCGCCTCTTTTCCGGCGTCATAGAGTCCGCGCACCAGATAGCGCTGGACTTCACCGGCGAGGCAGGCGCTCAATGCAATGATCCCTTCATGATACGTGCGCAGAACCTCTTCATCGACACGCGGCTTGTAATAAAAACCTTCCACAAACCCTTTCGAAACAATCTTCATCAGATTGGCATAACCTGTATTATTTTCCGCGAGAAGCACCAGATGGTAGTACCGGTCTTCATCATTTCCGATCTCCCGGTCAAAACGGGAATTCGGCGCGACATACACCTCGCATCCGATGACCGGATTGATACCGGCCGCCCTCGCTTCCTTATAAAAGTCGATCACGCCGTACATAACTCCATGATCCGTGATAGCGGCGCTGTCCATGCCGAGTTCCTTCACTCTCGCCACATATTCTTTTATTTTATTGGATCCGTCCAGCAGACTGTATTCCGTGTGGACGTGCAAATGTGTAAATTTCAATGCAATCTCCCTTTCTGATGTACGCTGATGTTACCATCATACCAGAAAAACAGGAACAGGTAAATGAAAAAACGCTGCACAGCCCTTCCGGCTGTACAGCGTCCTCTTTCAGATTATGTATTCCAAATCTTGTGATTACTCATTCATCATGAAGTTAATCAGTTTGTCAATGTCCTCTTTCTCGTAAGCAATAATCTCAAGCTCCGGAATCTCGCCGTTTGAGAAAATGTTTGCCATGGAAACATACTGGCTCAGCTTTGACTTCAGGTTCAGTCTGTCTCCTTCTCCTGTCACTAATTCTACCTTCCCTTTACAAGCGTCTACTACCTGAAAGAATTTCTCAATGTTTGTAATATTCTGTACTTTCATGCTTGTTTCTCCTTTCTTCTCCACTTATTCTTTACGCTACAAATATACGATGAAAACGCCGGAAAATCAAGCGTTTCTTTTATTTTCAGCAAAATTTGGAGAATCTGATTTTTTCCTTTCCACTATTTTGTAGCAATTGTCTCGATTTCCAGCAGAACGTCTTTCGGCAAACGTGCAACTTCCACACAGGATCTCGCCGGATATGCGCCTGTAAAGTGTTTTGCGTAGATTTCATTGATCTTCGCAAAATCATTCATATCCTTGATAAAGACCGTAGTTTTTACCACGTTCTCCATGCCCGTACCGCTCGCTTCAAGCAGCGCCTCTACATTTCGGAGCGCTTGTTCTGCCTGCGCTTCCACGCCTTCCGGAATCTGGCCGGTGGCCGGATCTACCGGGATCGCTCCGGAAGTAAATACCATTCCATTTACTTCAATCGCCTGTGAATACGGTCCGATCGCTGCCGGCGCCTTGTCTGTGCTGATCACTTTTTTCATATCCTTTTCCTCCTGTTTCTGTTTCTCAACATAAATAATATGATATCTCTTTCTGTGCGGATGCCTCTCCGATACCGTCACTGCAGTTTTCTGATATGCCCGTTTTTCACTTCGACGCGCCCCTGCTTCATCAGCCTGCCGACCGCGCGTTTAAACGCATTCTTGCTGAGTCCGAATTCCCGCTGGATGATTTCCGGCGAAGCCTTGTCATCAAACGGCAGGACTCCGTCGTATTCTTCGATCGTCTGCATCACATATTCGGCATCTTCCTCCATCTGCAGATACGCCTTGTCCCGGATACTGAGATCCAGCTTTCCGTCTTCCTTTACGCCTGTCACGCGCGCGCGCACGATGTTTCCGACACGCACTCCGCCCTGGCCTTCCCGTTTCGGGATCAGCGCGGAATAGCGGTCGTCAACTGCCACAAACACTCCGAAATTGCCGCTGATCTCATAGACACGGCCGCGGACTTCATCATCCACACGGTAGGGCGGATTCTTGCTCAGATAGTGGTATACTTTCATTGTCGCACATAAACGGCTGCTCTTGTCAAGATACAGCGCGACCAGACATTCGTCTCCCGGATACACTCTTGCCGTCTGCTCATGAAACGGCAGCAGCAGGTCCTTTTCCAGTCCCCAGTCGAGAAATGCCCCGATCTTCGTGACCTCTTTCACCCGGAGGACCGCCGTCTTTCCAAGCGTCACCATCGGCTCACGCCGCGTAGCGATCAGACGGTCACTGGAATCCCTGTACAAAAACACATCCGTCTTCGTGCCGGTCTTCATATCCGGCGTCACTTCTTTTTTCGGAAGCAGCACGCTTTCCGTACTGCCGCAGGCCTCCGCCAGATAAACGCCGAACGCCGCTGACCTCACGATCTCAAGCACCTGTCTTTCCCCAATCCGTAACATAGTATCCTCCTAACTGTCTTTCGCGCCTTCTTCTCTGACATGCCCGGTAAACATCACGACGGCATAAACCGTCCGGCCGCTTCCATGAAGCCCAACTGTGACGGTTCCGTCCTGCTCATGCACGACCGGAACGATCGTATCATGCAGTCTGGCCTGGCTCCGGTATTCGACGCGCAGGGTTTCTGTCTCAAATCCGTCCGGCAGATATTCCTCCGCCATACGGATGTACTGGCTGTTATTTACGTGGCCGTTCGTATCGATCTGCGCCTTGGCCACCGGAAATGCCTCCTGCTCTTTTCCGCCTTCCGGTTCCTGGATCTTGCGCGGAAATTCCCGCATCTCAAGCCGCGGCTCCAGCGGATAATCCTTCAGCACCTTCGGCGGGACTTTCACCGGGCGTCCCGTATCTGTATCCATCAGCACCCATACGCTGTTTGCCCTTGCAAGACATCCGCCCTCTTCATCTTCCAGAACAAAATGACGGTATCCGTAAAAAGCTTTAAACGCATACGGCCAGGTCTTCGCAATAATCTTCTCTCCGAGCACCGGTCTTCTCAGTATCTCGATCTGCCATGAAAGCACAAGCCATGCCTGATGCCGCTGTCTCAGCGCATCGATCCCCTGCCCGCAAAGCTCAGACTGAAACGTGGAGCAATCCTGAAAATAATTCACGAGCGAGCCAAGCGTCAGACGCCTGTCCGTCCCCATCTCGCTGTATCTCACCCTACTGTCAAACTGAAATGCCACAATCTTACCTCCCGGAAATACCGCACATGCTTAAGTAAAAAAATTATATCCCAACAGCGGTTTTTTATCAACATTGATTAAGAAAGAAAAAGACCACTCGTTCCGAGTGGTCTAAGCAGGGCTACAAGGATTCGAACCTTGAAATGACGGAGTCAGAGTCCGTTGCCTTACCGTTTGGCGATAGCCCTTCGTTCACATGCAAGAAGCATTATAGCGTATGTTTTTCTAAAAAGCAAGTACTTTTTTCAATTTTTGATGAAATTTTTTTCTCACCGGATTGACGATTGTATTTTCCTTTAAATGTGATAAAATAAGAAGACACGTGATAGCACAGTAATCACAGCAAAGGAGCCCAAAAGATGAGCACACTGAACCTTACTTTACTGACCGACCTGTACGAACTTACCATGATGCAGGGATACTTTGAAAGCCAGTCTTCTGAAGTCGTCGTATTCGATGCCTTTTACCGCAACAATCCGTCTGGAAATGGTTACGCGATCGTTGCAGGACTGGATCAGGTGATCGATTATATTAAAAATCTCCGTTTCTCTCCGGAGGATATCTCGTATCTTCGAAGCCTCGGCATCTTCCATGAGGATTTTCTGGATTATCTGAAGAATTTCAAATTTGAGGGAGATATTTACGCGATTCCGGAAGGATCCGTCGTTTTCCCGCATGAACCTCTTGTGAAGGTCATTGCGCCGATTATGCAGGCACAGCTGATTGAGACGGCAATCCTGACCATTATCAACCATCAGAGCCTGATCGCAACGAAAGCGGCGCGTGTCGTACGCGCAGCGCGCGGAGACGGTGTCATGGAATTCGGATTAAGGCGTGCGCAGGGACCTGATGCCGGCGTATACGGCGCCCGTGCGGCTGTGATCGCAGGATGCATCGGCACCTCAAATGTGCTTGCCGGACAGCTTTTCGATATCCCGGTCAAAGGTACGCACGCGCACAGCTGGATCATGAGCTTTCCGGACGAATACACTGCCTTTAAAAAATATGCCCAGCTTTACCCGGATGCATGTACGCTGCTCGTCGATACGTACGATACTCTGCGTTCCGGAGTGCCGAATGCGATCCGTGTTTTCCGTGAAATGCGCGAGTCGGGCATCGAACTGAAAAACTACGGCATCCGTCTGGACAGCGGCGATCTTGCCTACATGTCGAAAAAAGCGCGCCGTCTTCTTGACCAGGCCGGATTTACTGACGCAGTCATCTCTGCTTCCAGTGATCTCGATGAATATCTGATCGACAGCCTGAAGACACAGGGCGCCGCGATCACTTCCTGGGGCGTCGGTACGAACATGATCACGTCAAGAGACTGCCCCGCATTCGGCGGCGTTTATAAGCTCGCGGCCGTGCAGGATGAGAAGACGGGAGAATTTATCCCGAAGATCAAATTATCGGAAAACACAGAAAAGATCACAAATCCGGGCAATAAAACGATCCTTCGTATTTATGATAAGGAAAGCGGCAAGATCCGCGCCGACTACATCTGCCTGGCAGATGAAACTTTTGACGAATCGAAGGATATGATTATCTTTGACCCGCTTGAAACATGGAAAAAAACGAAGATTAAAGGCGGAACGTACTGTCTGCGCGAGATGCTTGTTCCCGTCTTCCTGAAAGGCGAATGTGTTTACACCTCTCCGTCTGTCATGGAAATTCGTGATTACTGTTCCCGTGAGAAGGAGACTCTGTGGGACGAGACAAAGCGTTTCGCAAATCCGCACAATGTTTATGTCGATCTTTCTGACAGGCTTTTCCGGATCAAGAGTGATCTGCTCGACCAGATGGGACGTGATTCCCTGATGGAATAGACCGTTTTATTTCACACAGTCAAGGTATAAAATGCCTCCGTTTACAGATAATAGTGTCACATGGACAATTACACTATTACGATAAACGGAGGCATTATCTATGAAAGCTACAGGAATTGTGAGGAGAATCGACGACCTCGGAAGGGTCGTTATACCAAAAGAAATCCGGAGGACCCTTCGCATCCGCGAAAGTGATCCTCTCGAAATATTCACCGACCGGGAAGGTGAGATCATATTAAAAAAATACTCTCCGATCGGAGAGCTTGGAAATTTTGCAAAAGAATACGCAGAAGCACTTGCCTCTGCATCGGGGCACAGCGTCTATATCACAGACCGCGATCAGGTCATTGCAGCAGCCGGAGGTATCCGGAAAGAAACGGTAGGCACACCCGTTACCGGGCAGCTGGAAGCCGTAATGAATGAACGCGAGAACATTTTATCGGACCAGCAGTCGCGTACGCATATCAAGATTACTAACGAAGATAAGGACGAAGCCCTTCCGCAGGTTATCAGTCCGATCCTGTGCGAAGGCGACGTGATCGGTTCCGTCATCCTCCGCGGCAAAGACACATCCAGAAAAATGGGCGAGACAGAACAGGTGCTCGCCAAATGCGCGGCGGGCTTTATGGGCCGGCAGATGGAGCAGTGACAGCTCTTCGGATGGCAGTCTGCTCCGCCGCAGAGAAGGCCCGCGCAAATTGCCATCCGCCCTTTCCGGCACCCGCGCAGATCAGATTTTCGGCAGGTTCCAGCGGTAATGTGCTGCAAGAAAGCGGATCAGCATCACCGCTGCCGCTCCCGCCATCATGCACTGCAGATCGGATATGTGCCTGTACAGCGCCATATAGACGAGAGCCCCTGCAAGCGACGCCACGGCATAGACGTGCTTGACCAGGATATACGGCATATTTCCCGCCATCACATCCCGGAGCATCCCGCCGCCCACACCGGTCAGTACCCCTACAAATACCAGAAGAAACCGGTTCTGCTCATAGCCTGCACTGACCGCATTGTGGCTGCCGACCACGGTAAAGATCCCCAGGCCGATCGTATCTCCTACCAGAAGAAGCCGGTCATACGCTTCATGGGCATTCCGTCCGAGAGGCATTGTCCTCGTCACGCGCGGCAAAAACGGCCGTATGCCGCCCCGCTCTTTAAAAAAGACAACTACAAATAGCAATGTAGAAGCAATGACGGCAGTCAGCGCATACGTATAGTTGCGAAACATGACCGGCGGATTCGCCCCGAGGATCAGATCTCTGATCAGCCCTCCTCCTACCGCAGTCGTGACCCCAAGCACATTTACGCCAAACAGGTCCATCCGTTTCTGGATGGCAGTCATCGCGCCGGATACGGCAAATGCCACTGTGCCGACAAGCTCCATCATATAGATAATAATATCTGAATATTCCATTGTCATTCTCCCTCAACCAAACGCTTACGCTATCTTACCACGATGCACCGATAAAATCCACCCCGGAGGCATAAGTTTTTGTTTGACATTCCAAAGGGAGTATGGTAGTATTATAAATCGTAGCCGTCATATTTTTGCTGATGTGGCACAGTCGGTAGCGCACCTCATTGGTAGTGAGGAGGTCACGGGTTCGATTCCCGTCATCAGCTTGCATAAAGAAACCGCGTGTTTTCGGGAAAGCCCGTAAATACGCGGTTTTTTACTGCTTACATTTTTACATAAAATACAAAATATTGCTTAAAAATCGCTATTTTAATCAGCTATGCAACACGAAATGCAACACGAAAATCAGGATTGTGGTATACGGCGGCAGGTATTTCTGCCGCCAATCTTTCTTAAATAGCTTAAATCCTGCCTTTTGATCTTCCGGAACAGTTTTTTCCGCGTTGGATTTGACGGTGAAGGAACCGGCTTGTACGGTATAGATTTTAGTGTATTGCT
>DVHT01000118.1 GCA_018711885.1 Candidatus Choladousia intestinipullorum
CTCAATATAGTGATATCTGTCCTCGCAGTCGGCAGCCACATCCTGAAGATTCCGATAAGCGAAAAGATCGAAGCTCATCTCCTTGATATTTTCCTCTCCCAGTTCCGGAAGCACATGTGAAATGTAATCGGAAAATACGCTGTTCGGGGAAAGCACAAGCACATTGGATGATTTCAGATTTCCTCTGTCATGATACAGCAGATACGCAATCCGGTGCAGAGCGATCGACGTTTTGCCGCTGCCTGCCGCTCCCTGGATCACCAGTATCTTATCCTTTGTATTGCGGATGATCGCATTCTGCTCTTTCTGGATCGTCCGGACAATATTCTTGAGCTGGGTGTCGCTATTCACACTCAGCTCCTGCTTCAGGATATCATCGTCGATCTTCGTATCGCTTTCAAACTCATAGACCAGCTTCCCGCCGCGGATCTTATACTGCCATTTGGATGTGATCTCGCCCTCCATCCTGCCGCCAGGCGCCTCATACGAAGCTGCTCCTCTGTCATAATCATAGAACAGACTGCTCACTGGCGCGCGCCAGTCATAGATAAGCGGAACACGGCCCGTTTCGCTGGAAAAATTCCCGATTCCGATATAAAAGGCCTCCGGCTCATCCTCGCCCTCATACCGGAAATCCACGCTTCCGAAAAACGGGGAATCCAGCATCCGTTTCAGCCGACGCTTCATGCTCCGGTTTGCCTCGTTTGCGTTTACCTGAGAAAACAGCGCCTGCTGGTTATCGAAGTTTTCATAACCATACTGGTCCATCTCTGTATAATTTTCCCAGTAATAGTCATGCATATTTTCAATATCCTTCTGCACATCCTGTATCTTTTCATTGATTTTTGAAATTCGCTCTTTTAACAGCCCTGTCACAAATGTAAGATATTCTTTTCCTCTGCTCATATCCATTTACAAAAACAGCAGCCCCGCCCGGCGGGGCGCTCCTTTCGCGTCATATCCTCCTGAATTTTCCGACTGAGTCGTTAATGTTCTGACTATTTTACCACTGATCGGCCAACTTTGACAAGTCCGTTCTCAGTCAACTCGTAGACGCTCCCGCAGACCTCATCAATGTATTTCCGGTCATGTGAAATACTGATGACTGCACCGCTGAATGACGCAAGCAGCGCCCGGATCACCGGACCGGAAAGCGGGGAAAAATTGCGCGTAGGCTCATCCAGAATCAGAACATCCGCTCCCGACATGCTCATTTTCAGCAAAAATATTTTTGCTTTCTGGCCGCCGGACAATTCCGATACCGGATGTTCCATCTCTTCGGCTGTATATTTCAGCGAACCCAAATACGTGCGGATCCGGGTCTGCTCCCCGCGGTCTCCCGATACGGAAAGATACTCCACCGGAGTTTTTGTCATGTCAAGCTGCTCTTCGTAGTTCTGCGGCATATACGCCGCATGGATATCTTCCCGCTTCAAAAGCAGGCCGGCAATACATTTCAGCATCGTCGTCTTGCCCGCACCGTTTCTGCCAATAATGCAGACCTTTTCCGGTCCCCGTACCAGAAGCGATATGTTTCTGGCCAGAACGCGCCCGTTTTCACTTCCGTCCTGCACAGTGAGACGTTCCATAGAAAAATCAAGGACGGTTTTGCCTGCCGGTATACGGATATTCTGCCCGAATTTCAAAAAAATAGCGTCTTCGGTCTCCGGCATCTCTGTCATTTCGGAAGCTTCCCTCTCATACCGGTGTTCCAGCGACTTCACTGCTTTCATCTTTTTCTTCAGCAGCCGCCCGCTGTGCGGATCCTGTCTGGAAACAGCCCTCTGCTCGTGTTCTACTCTCTGCTGGATCTTACGGAATTTCTCCTGCCTGATTTTTTCTCTCCGCCTCTCATTTCCGGCCTCCGTCCGCTGTTTTTCCAGCGAAGCCTCCCTGCGCTGCCTGTATTCTCCGTACGTCGTACGTGCGATACTGTAACGGCTCACTCTCTTCCTGCGCAGCTGCTCCAGATGAATAATCACATTGGCCGTCCGCTCGATCAGCGTTTCATCATGCGAGATATAAATAATGGGAATCTCTGACTGGAGCATCAGGTCTTCCAGCCACTCCAGAGTCTCAATATCGATATCATTAGACGGTTCATCCAGCAAAAGGACTGTCGGCTGCGCGATCAGCAGCCGCGCCAGCTGGAGCTTGATCTTCTCGCCTCCGGAAAGTGTGCCGGTCTTCTGCTCACTGTAAAAAAAGCCGCTGTCTATATGAAGCTTTCTTGCAAGCATGGCAAGCTGCTGAGGCTCCTGTTCCCAGAAACCGTCTTCTTCGCTGAAATACTCATAAATACTTTTTGACGCTTCATGCGGCGGGAACTCCTGCGGAAGATAGCCAAGCCGCTCCCCGGTGCAGATCCGCTCTCCTTCTGCCTGCGCATACGGTTCAACAAAAGCCGGATCTGCGATCCACTTCAGCAGGGTGGACTTTCCATTTCCTTCCTCCCCGATAATAACGGCTCTGTCTCCTTTTCCAAGCACAAAAGAAAAATCCTCCAGAATCGTACGCAGATCTTTTTTGTGTATGATATTCAGATGTTTTATCTGAAGCATCGTCATCCCTCCTGACTCAAATACGTGGCGCGGATGTCATCTGTCTTCTGCCGTTCCCAACATAAAACCGTTCTTCCTAACGAAAAAAATCTGTCTTCACAGCCGAAAACAGATTCATACACAAAAAACCCCTCACTTATTTTTAAAGAGCGGTCTCTTGTCCAGAAATCAGGTCAGGCATACAGAACCAGAAGACCTCCACAGGTCAACTGAACTCTCATTCTGTTCGTCTGAATCTGATTATCTGAACATTTTACCACCCACACATATCGCTATATGTGCCTTTCTCTTTTTATCGCAGTTGGAGTATAGCACACCGTCTCCAAAAATGCAATGTGTTTTCCTCTAAAGATCCCTGATCACATGATACCTGTTTTTTCCGGCATGCTTCGCTTCGTACAGGGCGCGGTCCGCCATCCGGTAGAACAGAGAATATGTATGCTCCCTGCTGCTCATAAAGACTCCGACACTGCACCGCACTCCTATGCGTCCTGCCTCGCTGTCTTCCAGCATCCGGAACAAAACATGCATAGTCCGGTCCACCGTCTGCTCAGGATACGTCACGCTCCTGAGAAATGCGATAATCTCATCTCCGCCCATCCGGTATACGATATCGTCCTTTCGAAATACTTCTTTTACAGTCTGGGCAACGCTTTGCAGCGCGGCGTCGCCCTGCTGATGCCCGTACGTATCGTTGACGTGCTTAAAATCATCAAGATCGATCAGGAACATGATATTGACTTCTCCCGCAGTACTGCTTCGAAGCGCATTCTCGACCAGAGTCTGACCTGTTTTTACGTTATAAATATTCATCAAAGAATCGTACATCGCATTTTTCCGCAGAATATTCTGTTCTTTGATGAGTTTTTCCACATTCTGAAGATAGCCTATGACACGCATATTTCCGGCATGCTGCTCCGTATATTCCAGACAGCTTACCGTATACCAGCTGTATTCGTCGCCGCCGTTAAGACACGCCTGAATGTTAAAGCTTAATCCTCTCTTTCCCTTTTTAATCTCTTCATACGCCCAGCGCAGAATCTCAATGTCCTTTTCTTTCACAAGGCCTTTTTCCACCAGCCCCTCCGGACAATGCTCAATCACCCGTTTTTCATCATAAATGCCGATGCTGTCGCCAAAGTTCAGCTTCTTCGTCTCAATGTCAAATTCAAAC
>DVHT01000119.1 GCA_018711885.1 Candidatus Choladousia intestinipullorum
GAAAATGGGCGCAGCTTCGGAATGCAGATCTGATCCCCCACCTGCAGATTGTAAATATCGAGATACGGATTTGCATAAATCAGCGCAGAAACTCTTACATTGTATTTTTTTCCGATCCGATACAGCGTATCGCCTTTTTCAACTGTATGTGCAAAACCGATGCATCTGTTTCCAGTATTCATAAAACTCTCCTGTTCCCCGTCTTACATCTTATTATATGCCGCTTTCCAAGGATTTGCTTGCCAAACCGTACTTCCGTATACTATACTGGTACAAAATCATACGCAGAATACTTAAGAAAGAAGGTCATTTATGGCTGGATCAATTTTAGGCAGCATTTTAAAAATCAGTACCTGGGGGGAATCCCATGGAAAAGCGGTCGGGGTCGTTATCGACGGATGCCCGGCAGGCATCCCTCTTTGTGAAGATGATATCCAGGTATTTCTTGACAGAAGAAAGCCGGGCCAAAACCGGTACACGACGGCCCGCGCAGAATCGGATACCGTCGAGATCCTGTCCGGCGTATTCGACGGGCAGACGACTGGAACTCCAATCTCTCTCATGGTAAGAAACAAGGACCAGAGATCGCGCGATTACGGAACGATCGCAGAACTGTACCGGCCCGGTCATGCAGATTATACGTATGACAAGAAGTACGGCTTCCGTGATTACCGCGGCGGCGGGCGCTCCTCCGGACGCGAAACGACAGGCCGGGTCGCCGCGGGTGCAGTCGCTGTAAAACTGCTTGGAGAGCTCGGTATTACGGTGCAGGCGTATGTCAGCTCTATCGGTCCTGTGTCGATCGACCGTTCCCGCATGGACCTTTCTCTGACAGAAGAAAGCCCGGTACGCATGCCGGATCCGGAAGCATCCGCAAAAGCGGTCAAATATCTGGAAGACTGCATCCGTTCTCAGGACTCCAGCGGAGGCGCAGTCGAATGCATCGTCTCAAATCTGCCGGCTGGACTGGGCGAACCGGTTTTTGACAAGCTGGATGCGTCGCTCGCCCGGGCGATCATGTCCATCGGTGCGGTAAAAGCGGTGGAAATCGGCGACGGCACTTCAGCCGCTTTGAAAAAAGGCTCCGAAAACAATGACTGCTATACCACAGATGCGGACGGCATTCCCGTCAAAGCCTCCAATCACAGCGGCGGCATTTTAGGCGGCATCAGCGACGGATCGCCCCTGCTTCTGCGCGCCTCCTTCAAGCCGACGCCTTCTATCGCTCAGGTTCAGACCATGCTTGGGCGCGACGGCGCCTGCCATGAGGAATCGATCCACGGAAGGCACGATCCGATCATTGTCTCGCGCGCTGTCGTCGTCGTCGAAGCCATGACTGCGCTGACCCTGGCAGACCATCTGCTCCTGGCAATGACGTCCCGCATGGACAAGATCAAAAAATTTTATCTTGACTGAGCAAAGCAACAGGGACTGTCTCAAAAATGCGGCTATGCTTCCCGCAAAGCATTTTTGAGACAGTCCCCTTATTTTTTTCTCAGCTCTGCATCACTCAGTCTTCATACTGCGAGATCAGGATGCAGTTTGGCGTATCGACCTTGATCGGCCGTCCTTTCATGACAAGAAGTCCTTTTTCATAATCAATCGTGAAAAACCGGATTTCATTCGTTTCATGATTCAGGACCACCAGCGTTTTTTCTCCGGGAAGAACATCGATGTCCTTCGGATAATCCCCACTGATCGGAAGACAGCACAGCCGCTTTAAAAGTCCCGTTTCCTGATTTACTTCAAATACTGCCGCAGTGTTCTCCCCTGCAGTGGACGCGTATAAGTATCTGCCGCTCGGAGACAGCTTCATCCCGCAGCAGGCGCTTCCCTTTGTCTTTTCGTCGCGCAGTACGGAAATGGACTGCAGCTTTTCAAATTCCGGAGCTTTCCCGTCGCCGTCATAGGCGTAGACTACAATCTCATTCGTCAGCTCACAGTTGATATAGGCAAACTTTCCATTTCGGCTGAAAGTCAGAAGTCTCGGACCGGAATCCAGCTTGCATCTTAAAATATCGAATAAATTGATCCGCCCGGTCTGCTCGTTGATCTTATAGATCTTTACCTGGTCTACTCCGTTATCAACTGCACAAAGATATTTATCATCCGGAGTCGGGATCACGCAGCTGACATGCGGGCGGAAATTCCGTTCTGCCACGCTTCCGAGTCCTTTGTGGAAAACACCGTCCATAATAGAGCCAAGGCGTCCGTCCCTGTGTGTGTGGACCACCGTCACCTTTCCGTCATGGTATCCCCCCACATAAAGGAACTTTCCGTTTTTGTCCGTAGACAGATAACATCCTCTCATCCCGTCAATCCCGACCTGGTTGATCGGCTCCAGCCCGCCGTCCGGAAGGATGCGCAGGACCTCGACGCCTTCGTCCGCTATTGAATAAAGATATTTTCCATTGTACGACTTCGTCATGTGGGAAGCATTGTTGACCGGCACCACATACCGCTCTGTCATATTCCCTTCTTCTACATTAATATCATAGATATGGATACCAATACTGCTGCCATGCGTATAGGTTCCTACGTATGCAACGTATTTTGGCTGACCTCCCATCGCAGAACCTCCTGTTTTTTTGAATCATTTCTCTTTGTCTTTAGTCATCTTATCACAGATGCGTTTCTTTGTTAAGTAAAATACAGGAAAAACTTTTGAAAAAAATATTGACACCGTGTTTAATTTGAGTATAATCAAGCTTAATGTGCGTTTAGTAAAAGTAAACTTTTTGTTTAAGATGACTGTGTTTTCACGGGAATGGAGAATGATTATGAAAATAGGGACAAAACTGAAGGATCTCCGCATCGCAAAAAACCTGACTCAGGAGGAGCTGGCCGACCGCGCTGAGCTCTCAAAAGGATTTATTTCTCAAGTGGAACGTGATCTGACCTCACCTTCTATCGCTACGCTGGTCGATATCCTGCAGTGCCTCGGCACCGATCTGCAGGAGTTTTTCAGCAGCACACCGGCAGACGAACAGATCGTATTTCACAACTGTGATTACTTTGAGAAAATCGATACGGAACTGAAAAATAAGATAGAATGGATCATTCCGAATGCCCAGAAGAACATGATGGAGCCGATCCGCCTGACTCTGGAGCCAGGCGGATCCACCTATCCGGATATTCCTCATGAGGGCGAAGAATTCGGATATGTCCTGCACGGCAGTATCACGATCCATCTTGGAAAACAGTCTTACAAAGCCAAACGCGGGGAGGCATTCTATTTTACGCCAAATACACAGCACTACATTACAGCAAACGGGAAGACAGGCGCCGAGCTGATATGGGTCAGCACTCCGCCGAGCTTCTGATGGGAGGAACAAATGAGTAATAAGTTGATTGACCTTGTCGGAATCACAAAATCCTTTGACGGTGAGGTGGTACTGGATGACCTGAATCTGTACATCAGGGAAAATGAGTTTCTTACTCTGCTCGGTCCGAGCGGCTGCGGAAAAACTACGACGCTCCGCATTCTCGGCGGATTCGAAACTCCTGATAAAGGATCCGTCATTTTTAACGGACAGGATATTACAAACCTTCCGCCTAACAAGCGGCAGCTCAATACGGTATTTCAGAAATACGCGCTCTTTACCCATATGACAATCGCTGAAAATATCGCGTTCGGCCTGAAAATCAAGAAAAAGAGCAAATCCTATATCGACGATAAGATCAAATATGCCCTGAAGCTTGTCAACCTTGAAGGGTATGAAAACCGCAAACCGGATTCCCTAAGCGGCGGCCAGCAGCAGCGTATCGCGATCGCAAGAGCCATTGTAAATGAACCGAAGGTACTTCTGCTCGACGAACCGCTCGGCGCGCTCGACCTGAAGCTGCGGCAGGATATGCAGTATGAGCTGATCCGTCTGAAAAACGAACTCGGCATTACATTTATCTACGTCACACACGATCAGGAAGAGGCGCTTACCATGTCTGATACGATCGTGGTCATGAATCAGGGATATATCCAGCAGATCGGTACGCCGGAAGATATCTACAATGAGCCGCAGAATGCCTTCGTCGCCGACTTTATCGGAGACAGCAACATCATTCACGGCACGATGATCGAGGACCGTCTCGTAGAAATCCTCGGGGTCCGTTTTAAATGCGTGGATGAAGGATTCGGCAGGAACCAGCCGGTCGACGTTGTGATCCGCCCGGAAGATATCGATCTTCTGAAACCGGAAGAAGGAACGCTGCAGGGTGTCGTTACCCACCTGATCTTCAAAGGCGTCCATTATGAAATGGAGGTCATGGCCGGCGGCTATGAATGGCTGGTACACAGCACGGACCTGTTTCCAGTAGGGACGAAAGTCGGTATTTCCGTTGATCCTTTCGATATCCAGATCATGAACAAGCCGGAATCTGAAGATGAGGAGGCGGTCGCAATTGATGACTAAAGGAAAAAGCAAATGGCTTCTCTCCGGTCCGTTTCTGGTTTGGACTGCCGCTTTTATCATAATCCCGCTGGCAATCATCGTCTATTACGGACTGACTACAGCGGAAGGCAGCTTTACACTGGCAAACATCGCGGAGATCGGCAGGCCGGAAAATATTAAAGCGCTGCTGCTCGCACTGCTTCTTTCTCTGGTGAGTACAGTCATCTGTCTTTTGATGGCGTATCCGCTCGCCATGACACTGTGCAGCCTGAAATTCAACGCAAACGGTCTGATCGTCATGATCTTTATCGTACCGATGTGGATGAATTTCCTGCTCCGCACACTCGCCTGGCAGACACTGCTGGAGAAAACAGGCGTCATCAATATGATCCTTGAAGCGCTCCATCTGCCGACGCTGAATATTATCAATACTCCGTACGCGATCGTACTCGGCATGGTCTATAACTTCCTGCCGTTTATGCTGCTTCCGATCTACAACAGCCTGATCAAGATCGACAAAAATGTCGTGAACGCTGCACGCGATCTCGGCGCAAACAGTTTTCAGACATTCTGGCACATTACGTTTCCGCTCAGTCTTCCGGGCGTCATCAGCGGGATTACGATGGTGTTCGTCCCGTCGCTGACCACGTTCGTCATCAGCGACCTGCTCGGAGGAGCAAAAATCCTTCTGATCGGCAACGTGATCGAGCAGAAATTCAAACAGGGAAATAACTGGAATGTCGGCAGCGGTCTCTCGCTGGTACTGATGGTATTCATCCTGATCAGCATGGCGATCATGCACAAATATGACAAAGATGGAGAGGGGGTTACTTTATAATGCGCAGTTTTCTCAAGAAATTTTATCTGTTTTTCATCTTTGTCCTGCTGTATGCACCGATCATTACGCTGATCGTACTTTCTTTTAACTCGTCGCGTACGAGAGCAAAATGGGGCGGCTTCTCCCTGAAATGGTATGCCGCGCTCTTTGAAAACGAACAGATCCTGCAGGCGCTGTACAATACGCTGCTGATCGCGCTGCTCTCAGCGCTGATCGCAACGGTCATCGGAACGATGGCGGCGCTTGCGCTGAATTCCATGAAGCTTCGTACCCGCACGTTCTGGATGAGTATGGTGAACATTCCCATGCTGAATGCGGAGATCGTTACTGGTATCTCCCTGATGATGCTGTTTATCGCGCTGGGCAATTTTCTTTCCATGTTCGGCGGCAGCGTCACCTTCGGCTTTACTACGATCCTGATCGGGCATATCACGTTTAATCTGCCGTACGTTGTATTAAGCGTAATGCCGAAGCTTCGCCAGGTCAACCCATCGACGTACGAAGCCGCCCTGGATATCGGCGCTTCTCCCGTATACGCATTTTTCAAGGTTGTCCTGCCGGATATCATGCCTGGAGTCCTTTCCGGATTTCTTCTGGCATTTACACTCTCCCTTGACGATTTTGTCATCACGCATTTCGTCAAAGGTCCGGGTGTCGACACCCTTTCAACCAAAATATACTCAGAAGTGCGAAAGGGCATCAAACCTGAGATGTACGCTTTATCAACGCTTGTATTTGTCGCAGTACTTCTTCTGCTTCTTATCATCAATTACAAGCCGAAGACAAAAAAAGCAGGAAATACATCAGAAAAATACTGAAACGATTTTGAAGGAGGAAAGTTATGAAAAAAAGAAATCTGCTGATCCTTGCCGGAGTGATCCCGGCTATGCTCCTGACCGGATGCGGAGGCGGAGGCAGCGAAAAAACCGCTGATGCAGGGCAGGTCATCGTGTACAACTGGGGAGAATATCTCGACCCGGAAACGCTTGATATGTTTACGGAAGAGACGGGAATCGAAGTAGTCTATGAGGAATTTGAGACGAATGAGATTATGTATCCGAAGATTGAGACAGGCGCTGTTGCATACGATGTTGTGTGTCCTTCTGATTATATGATCCAGAAAATGATCCAGAATGATCTGCTGGCGGAAATCAATTTCGATAATGTCCCGAATATCAAAAACATCGGAGAAGAATATATGAAATCTTCCAGAGAGTTTGACCCGGAAAACAAGTATTCTGTCCCGTATTGCTGGGGAACGGTCGGCATCCTCTACAATAAGACGATGGTCGACGAGCCGGTCACAAGCTGGGATATCCTCTGGGATGAAAAGTATAAAGACAATATCCTGATGCAGGACAGCGTGCGCGACGCGCTCGGTATTGCGCTGAAGCGTCTGGGATACTCCCTGAACACGACCAGTGAAGATGAAATCGCAGAAGCCGCTGACACACTGATCGAGCAGAAACCGCTCGTACAGGCATACGTCATCGACCAGGTGCGCGATAAGATGATCGGAGATGAGGCAGCGCTCGGCGTGATCTACTCCGGTGAAGCAATCTACACACAGCGCGAAAACGAAAATCTGGAATACGTGATCCCGGAAGAAGGTTCCAATATCTGGATCGACAGCTGGGTAATCCCGAAAAATGCAAAAAACAAAGAAAACGCAGAAGCGTTCATCAATTTTATGTGTGAACCGGAAATCGCGCTTATGAACTTTGATTACATCACTTACTCCACTCCGAATACGGCTGCCCGGGAACTGATCGAGGACGAAGATATCCGCAACAGTACGATCGCCTTCCCGCCTGCATCCGAACTGGAACGCTGTGAGACTTTCCAGTACCTCGGAGACGAAGTAGACAATATTTACAATGAATATTGGAACAAGGTAAAATCAAGCTGACAGCAACAACATCGTAAGAAACAATCAGGAATGATATGGAACGGACACTTAAGTGGCAAATAGAAAAAGTCCATGAAACGATGTCCATTGAACAATTTCTCCGCACTCACGGCTGCTCGCATCATGTTTTGACGCATTTAAAGCGCACGGAGTGCGGAATTTTGTTAAACGGGATATGGGCTTATACCAATCAAACATTAAAAGAAGGCGACACACTGGAGATCCGCATCATCGAACAGGAATCTTCTGCGAATATCACTCCCGTCTGCCTTCCGCTCGACATTGTTTATGAGGATGAGGACCTGCTCGTCCTCAATAAGCAGGGGGACACCCCGATCCATCCATCTATAGGGAACCATGAAAACACACTGGCGAACGGAGTCATGTGGTACTATGCTTCACAGGGAATCCCGTTTGTCTACCGCTGCATCAACCGGCTTGACCGCGATACAAGCGGTCTTCTGATCATCGCAAAGCATATGGTAAGCGCATCCATCCTCTCCCGGATGTCCTCTGACCGCAGGATTCACCGGGAATATCTGGCTATTACAGAAGGACGGCTGCCCGATCACGGCACAGTAAATGCTCCGATCGCCAGAGCATCCGAATCTTTGATCATGCGCCAAGTAGATTTCGAAAACGGAGATCCGGCCATCACGCACTACAAAAGCCTGCGCCGTCTGAAGCAAAAAACGGCCGCCGGCGAAAGAGAACTTACGCTGGCAGCCATCCGTCTTGAGACGGGACGCACTCATCAGATCCGTGTCCATATGAAGCATATCGAACATCCTCTGATCGGTGATTTTCTTTATAATCCCGGCAGCACAGAGCTGATCGCGCGTCAGGCGCTCCACTCGTACCGGCTTTCCTTTTTCCATCCTGTCACACAGGAACGGCTTGACTTCCGCCGCGAACCGCCGGAAGATATGCTCCGTCTTATTTCAGAGCCTCCCACTCTTTTTCCCTAAATCCGACGAAGACCTGGTCTTTGCTTACAAAGATCGGCCGTTTTACCAGCATCCCGTCTGCCGCAAGAAGTTCGAGCTTTTCCTCATCGCTCATCGACGGCAGGCGGTCTTTTAATTTCATCTCCTTATACAGCATTCCGCTCGTATTGAAAAAACGTTTCAGCTCCAGTCCACTCTTCTGGTTCCACTCTCTTAATTCTTCTTTCGTCGGATTTTCCAGCTTGATATCACGGAACTTGTATGAAATCCCGTTTTCTTTCAGCCAGTTTTCCGCTTTTTTACACGTACTGCATTTTGGATAGCATACAAATAAATTCATTTTTTCTCCTTTTGTCATAAGTCAAAGCAGCCCCCTCCGATAAACTCACGGATCAGGGAATTGTTCGGTATATTATCACTCGGGATCGGCAGAAAATAGTCCAGGAATTTCAGCAGCCGTTTGGCTTCCTCGTATTCCGGCTGATCGGACGTGACAGAAAACAGCAGCGGCTCCGCATACTGTTTCAGCACAGCCAGTTCATAGATCAGCGCCGAATTGAACATGATATCTGCATCCTCCTGATACGGGAAAATATAGTTTTCCTCTCCTCTTCGCACGGACGGCCACATCTCGATCGTCCTTCTCGCGTCCGCTCCTCTTGTTCTGGCGTCGCGTACGATCCGGCGCAGAAGCCTTCCGTCTGTCGTCGGTATCCGGTTGTGCTCATCAATGTTGAGCTGCGTCAGCGCGCTGATATAGATTTTGAATTTACTCTCTTTCGGAAGATGGTACGTCAGCCTGTCGTTCAGGCAGTGGATCCCTTCAATGACAAGGATATCGTCTTTTTCCAGCTTCTTGAACTTTCCTTTATATTCCCGCTTTCCTGTTTTAAAGTTAAAGGTAGGAAGTTCTACGGTCTCTCCTGATAAGAGAGCGAGCATATCATGGTTCAGCAGCTCGATGTCAATGGCTTCCAGCCGCTCAAAATCGAGTTTCCCGTCTTTGTCACGCGGCGTTTTTTCCCTCTCTACAAAATAATCGTCGGCCGCGATCGGATGCGGCTTCAGTCCGTAAACCGACAGCTGCGTAGACAGGCGGTGCGAAAATGTCGTCTTGCCGGAGGAAGACGGGCCTGCGATCAGCACGATCTTCTTTTCCGGAGATGCCGCGATCTTTGCCGCCATCTCAGCGATCTTTTTCTCGTGATACGCTTCCTGTATCATGATCAGGTCTTTTACCTTGTGATTCACAATGTAATGATTAAGTGCGCCTACGGTCGGAATCCCCAATTTGGCACCCCAGTGCATGGATCCGATCTGTACCTGGAATATTTTCTTCTCCGGACGGAATTCGCCCATCTTATCAGGCGTCTCCCGTTCCGGAAAACGCAGCACAAAACCGTCCTCGTACAGCTGCAGGTCAAAGTATTTCAGGTAAGAAGTATCCGGAAGCATATAGCCGTAAAAATAATCCTCAAAGCCTGCCAGATGATACAGGTTCACTTTTGATGCACGGCGGTAAAGAAATAGCTCCGCCTTATCGTACATGCGGTATTCCCCGAACTTTCTGCAGACCTCAAACGTATTTTCTGATGTTTTCCGGATCGGAAGGCATTCCTCCACCATCTGGTGCATATATGCCTTTACGTCATCGAGGAACTGCTGCGTCAGCTCTGCTTCCCCCTGCATCGTACAGTAATAGCCGTCGCCGACTCTGAAGTGCACACCAATGCGGTCGATCCTGCTGTTGTCACCTACGACGTGGTACATCGCTTTCAGCATCAGCATGATCAGGCTGCGCAGATACGTGCTGTGTCCCGCCTTTGTCCCGACTGTCAGGAATTCCAGCTTACAGTCTTTCTGCACCCGCTTATTCAGTTCCCGCAGACGGCCGGCCGCCCTTACCAGGACGATCGGATATTTCTCTTCCTTCTGGTGCTTCGCCGCGATCTCCTGATATTTCGTTCCGGCTTCGTACGTTTCCTGTTTTCCGTTTATTTCTACAGTAACCATTCTTTCCATCCTGTCTCTCCCTTCTGCCGAATCTGCTGCCCGGGATGCTGTCAGAACACAGTAAACGGCGCTCCCGTCTCGATCTCACGCACTTCGAGCTGCGGAAATGCTTCTCTTAAATACGCGGCCACCTGCCTGATAAAGAGATGCTCAGTCCCGTAATGGCCCGCATCCGCTATCAGCATTCCCTGTTCGGCCGCATCAAGGCCGTCATGATGGCCGATATCTCCTGTCACGAGCATCTGTGCCCCGCAGCCGAGTGCAGGTGCGATCATGCTTTTTCCGGATCCCGGCGATACGGCAATCCGCTCTACCATCACATCCTGACTGCCGAAAAGCCGGATATGATCAAGCTCAAATGCTTTTTTCACATACTCACAGCACTCCTTTGCCGTCATCTTATACGGAAGATTCCCGACACATCCGACGCCGCACGGCGTGCCGTCTTCCAGCGTCCCCGTCTCCTCCAGAATCTCCTGACCCGAAAGTTTGAGGGCTTCCCCTGCAAGCTCTTTCATTTTTGTGACGTCATAGTTCGTATGCATGGCATAGTGTGCAATCTGGTTCTCCGCCAGCGCAAGGATCTTGCGTCCCTGAAAATTTTCGCTGTTGATCTGCCGGATACCGGACATCAGAAGCGGGTGGTGCGTCACAAGGAGGTCTGCCTCCCACCGGACGCACTGCTGTATCACTTCGTCTGTCGCATCCAGAGCGACGACTGCTTTTTCCGCTTCCTGTTCCATCCGCCCGACCTGAAGTCCCGGATTATCCCACGATAATGCCATCTGCCGCGGATACTCCTGTTCCAGTCTTTCAATAATCTCTCTTACTTTCATTCTTTTGTACCTTTCCCATATTTCTCTAACTCTTGTTCTATGATCCGGATCTCTGTCTCCACTTCCCTGCGGCGCGACACGGCAGATTCGCCCGTCTCTTCTTTCAGCGCGCTTAAGATTCTTCCGTTCAGCTCCAGCTCATGCTGCAGAAATTGCTGCAGCACCGGATGTTTTTCTCTCAGGAGATACCGTCCGTACCGCAGTTCTCCGTCCGTATACGTCTCTTCTTTTCTCTGCTCTGCCTCTTTTACCGCACGCATCATCGGATAGTATTTTCCGTCCTCCAGCACCATCTCCTCGCGGACGATGCGGTACTCGGACTGTTCCAGATATGCGCGCACCGAGCGGATCTCAGACTGCGGCTGCAGGATCAGCTCTTTACACGCTCCGAGTTTGCTCCTGCCGTTTTCCAGGATCCGGACGGTAAGCGGCCCTCCCATACCGGCAATGATAATGCTCTCTGCCTCGTCAGGTGCCAGGGCATCCAGTCCGTCCGACAGCCTCGTATCAATGCACCCGCAGAGTTGGTGCTGTCTGATATGATCCTTCGCCCGCAGCAGAGGGCCTTTGTTGATGTCCATCGCGATCACGCGATTGCTTTTTTTATTTTCCACAAGATAGATTGGTATGTATGCGTGGTCAGTTCCGATATCTGCCACAGTATAGCCGGAAGTTACCATACCGGCAACAGCCTCCAGCCTTTTTGAAATCTGCATATGATAACTTCCTCCTAATCCAGATAATCCCGGAGCTTTCTGCTTCTGCTCGGATGCCGCATCTTGCGCAGTGCTTTCGCCTCGATCTGCCGGATGCGTTCTCTCGTAACATTAAATTCTCTGCCCACCTCTTCCAGCGTACGCGCTCTCCCGTCTTGCAGCCCGAATCTCAGGCAGATCACACGCTGCTCCCGCTCCGTCAGAGTAGACAGCACTTCTGTCAGCTGCTCCCTTAAGATTGCAAAGGTCGCCGCATCTGCCGGAACCGGCATATGCTCGTCCCGTATAAAATCACTGAGGTGGCTGTCCTCTTCCTCTCCCACCGGAGTCTCCAAAGAGACAGGGTCCATAGAAATCTTCAGGATCTCCTGCACCTTCTGGGCAGACATGCCCAGTTTTTCCGCAATCTCTTCAGGCGCCGGTTCCCTGCCAAGCTCCTGCAGCAGTCCTCTCGACGTGCGCACTACGCGGTTGATCGTCTCGACCATATGCACCGGGATCCGGATCGTACGTGCCTGATCCGCGATCGCCCGTGTAATAGCCTGCCGGATCCACCAGGTTGCGTACGTACTGAATTTATATCCTTTATGATAATCAAACTTTTCCACTGCTTTGATCAGTCCGAGATTTCCTTCCTGTATCAGGTCGAGCAGCTGCATTCCCCGTCCCGCATACCGTTTCGCGATACTGACGACCAGCCTCAGATTCGCTTCTGCAAGACGCGCCTTCGCCGCTTCATCCCCTTCGTTCATCCGTTTTGCCAGCCACAATTCCTCTTCCGTCGAAAGCAGCGGAATCCTTCCGATCTCTTTCAGATACATACGGACAGGATCGTCCGTACCGGCTCCTTCCTGCAGCGCCAGATCTGCCTCTTCAAATTCTTCCGTCTCAGAAAGGAGCAGTTCTTCTTCCACCGCATTCAAAAGGTCGATTCCCTTCGATTCCAGATACTCCAGTATCTTTTCATATTCTTCCGCACGGATGGGCTGACTGCCAAAAGCGTCCTGAATTTCTCTGTATTCCAGTACATTTTTCTTTTTCCCTGCCAGAATGAGCAGTTCCTCAAGCTTTTTCTGAAAGTCGATCGTCTGTGCGTTCATGAATCGTTCCTACCTTTCCCGGCATCTTCCGGACCGGCCCTGCCGGCCCTGATACCATGTATCAAACGGCTTTCCTGTCCTTAAGATATAAGTCTGTCCCGGTTAAAGAGAAATATGCAGCCGGTCAAGCTCCTCCAGCTTTCTTTTTGCTTCGATCAGCTCCTGCAGTCCTCTGATATCGGACGGATCCAGCCGCCGCGTCCTCTGTTTGATCCCATAATCCATGACTTTTCTTACCGTTTCCGCAATCGCTTTCTCCTGTTCTTTCGGATTTTCGATCGGAATTGCCGTGTTGAACAATTGTGCTACGGTCCTCTGCTCGTCCGCATCCGTAAAATGATTGATGATCCGTGCCGGATTCAGCTCTCCTTTTTCCAGCTGTTCATACAGCATCGACGCCACTTCGCGGTAAAGCTCGTCCGAAAAATCTTCCGGCGCAATGTATGCGGAAATTTCAGGGAACAGCTTCGGGTATTCTGACAGCCACGTCAGGATCAGTCTTTGAGACTTCCGTATCCCGTCGTCTTTCTCTGTCTTTGCCTGCGGACGGACCGGTTCTTTTCTCACCGGTACACCCTGCATCAGAACGTTCATCACCATTCTCCGAAGGCCCTCAAATGAAATTCCGAACCGGCCGGTGACAGCCTCAATATAATTCTCCCGCTCGATCTCCAGCTCAAACTCCGCGATCTTTGCGGCAACCGCCTGAAAGAATCTCGTCTTGCTGTCTGGATCTTTCATGTCATAAGACTTCTGCATCACGGACAGCTCAAATAAGAAGCTGTTCTCCGCATGGTCGATCCGCTCCTGAAATGCTTCCGTCCCGAGCGCTTTGATGAATTCATCCGGATCTTTATACGGTTCCATATGGAGCACTCGGGTGGAAATTCCCGCTTCCTTTAAAATCGGGACGGCACGCAGCGCCGCACGCACTCCGGCCTCATCACTGTCATACGTCAGGATCACCTCATCCGTATACCGTTTGAGCAGCGAAGCATGCTGGCTCGTCAGCGCCGTACCGAGCGACGCCACAGCATTCGTAAATCCCGCCTGATGGAGGGAGATCACATCCATATACCCTTCGCATACCAGCAGATAGTTTTTCTTCGCCGTCCTGGCAAAATTAAGTCCGTACAGATTGCGGCTCTTATCAAAGATCACCGTTTCCGGAGAGTTCAGATATTTGGGCTTCGCGTCTCCCATCACTCTTCCTCCGAAGCCGATCACTTTATTATTCACATCCATGATCGGAAACATCACGCGGTTCCAGAATTTATCATACATTCCCCGCTTTTCACTGACCTGAAAAAGCCCCGATTCTTTCAAAAGCTGGTCGGATATCCCCTGCTTTTTCATGTAGCGGTACAGCGCGTCGCTGTACTGTCCGGCATATCCAAGTCCGAAATGCCGGATCGTATCGTCACTCAGTTTCCGGTCTTTTAAATATCTCATTCCCAGCTCTCCCTGGCCGGAATGGAGAATATAATAGTAATATTTTGCCGCCGTTTTATTGATATCGAGCACAGCGCTTTTTAAATCGCGCTGCCGCCGCGCCTCCTCGGAATACTCCTGCTGCGGAAGCGAAATCCCCGCCCGGTCTGCCAGCATTTTGATCGCTTCTGGAAATGTATAGTTCTCGTATTCCATAATAAACGTAAAGACATTTCCTCCTGCGCCGCAGCCAAAGCAATAATACATCTGTTTCGCCGGGCTGACGGAAAACGACGGCGATTTTTCATTATGGAACGGACAGAGTCCAAAGTAAGAACTTCCTTTTCTCTGCAGCTTTACGTAGGACGAAATCACATCCACAATATCATTTCTTGAACGTACTTCTTGTACTACATCATCTGAATAATACATCTTCCGTCACCCCTGCCATGATTTTGGAACAAACAGTTCCTTATATGTATGAATGGAGTAAGAATCGGTCATGCCCGCGATATAATCACAGACGACCCGTTCTTTCGGCTCTCCCTTTTCCTTCATTAAATACTGATATTCTTCTGGAAGAAGCGCAGGCTGGTCATTGTAAAAATAGTACAGATCCTGGATCATTCTCACCGCCTTATCTTCCTCCCGCTTTGCCACGTGGTTCGTATAGACGTGCTGGAACATAAACGCACGCAGATACTTCATTGCCGACTCCATCCTGTCCGACATCAGGATCGCGCCTTTTCCCTCGCTGTTCTGTACAACGTCATGGATCAGCGTATTCAGCCGTTTGCCCGTCGTATCTCCCATCACCATGCGGCTCTCCTCCGGGATATCTTCTTCCCTCAAAATGCCGGCGCGCTCCGCATCGTCGATATCATGATTGATATAAGCGATCTTATCACAGTACCGCACGATCTGTCCCTCCAGTGTATGCGGCGTCCCGGAAGTCCTGTGATTGCGGATTCCGTCGCGCACTTCCCAGGTCAGATTCAGGCCCTCTCCCTTCTTTTCCAGAAGCTCCACCACTCTCACACTCTGTTCGAAATGCGCAAAACCATACGGGCAGACAGCATTCAGCGCGCGCTCCCCGGCATGTCCGAACGGCGTATGGCCGAGATCATGCCCGAGTGCGATCGCATCTGCCAGATCTTCGTTCAGCCTGAGCGCTTTGGCGATCGTTCTGGAGAGCTGCGATACTTCAAGCGTGTGCGTCAGCCTTGTCCGGTAATGGTCGCCTTCCGGGATCAGAAATACCTGTGTTTTCTGTTTCAGGCGCCGGAAGGACTTGCTGTGCAGGATCCGGTCGCGGTCACGCTGATACACAGTCCGGATATCGCACTGCTCTTCTTCCCGCTCTCTGCCCCTTGAATTTCTGCTGAAAGCTGCGTATTTACTGAAAACGGCAAATTCCTGTTCCTCTGTCTTTTCCCGTATCGTCACTGTTTACTCACCTCTTGTTACTATTATATTCTAATTCTGTGTTTTTTTTCCATAATTTTTCAAAATTTTTTAT
>DVHT01000120.1 GCA_018711885.1 Candidatus Choladousia intestinipullorum
GATGGATTTTCTTTGGTAAATGCTCCATATTCGACCTCCTGTATTCAGTTTTTTCAGAATCCAGTTGATCGTGTCCCTGTTCATGATAAATTCAAGGCAACTGAACTCTTCACGAACAAGTATGGCATATCTCACATGAGAAATGATTTCTGTGTCCGACTGTTCCACATGTTCGAGACATCTGTATGGCTAAGGCGGATAAAATCCGCCATAGACATACAGATGTCAAGAGAACTAGGTGGACAGTGGATACAGAAACATTTCGTACGCGAGATATGCCGGTTCTTTCTATTCTTCTTCCGGGTATTTCATGCCCCAGTCTTTCCGGATCTCCGTCATCATTTCCATGACGTCTTTCGTGTAATCAAGGTGCATTTCGTTAACCTGTCCGGATACGGCCGCCTCCATGTCATCGATCTCATAGATGAGCGCATGCCCGGTCGAACCTGCTTTGACCGTCTCTTTATGTCCGTCCTCCGTATATGTGATGACTGCCTCATCGCCGCGCGGGTACTCATAGATTTCAAGGTATCCCTTTTCAAAAGACACGGTTCCGCGCTTCGGCTGCTTTGCATGAAGAGAGAGGATCACGGTTGCCATCTCCTCTTCTTTATTCTTTAACAGAATGGCTGCCTGCTCATCCACACCCGTCGGCGCATATTTTACGAGCGACTGTATCTGATCCGGCTTGGAAGTCATGAACCAGCGCACAAACGAAAGAGCATATACGCCGATGTCCAGCAGCGCTCCACCGGCCAGATTTCTGTTGAAAAAGCGGTTGCTCATATCGTACTCTTTATAAGATCCAAAGTTCATCTGGACCAGCCGCAGAGCTCCAAGACGGCCGGAACGGATCATTTCATTTAACTGCTTATAGACCGGCATATGATAGATCGTCATCGCTTCTGCCAGTATGACGTGATTTTCTTCCGCTAACCGGACTGCCTCCTGCAGTTCCTCTGCATTCAGCGTGATCGACTTTTCACAGAGGACATGTTTTCCCGCGGCAAGCGCTTTCTTCAAATAAACACTGTGCGTATTATGCGGCGTTGAAATATAGATAATGTCAATGTTTTCATCCTCAAATATCTCGTCGATTTCCTGATAGACCTTCTCAATTCCGTATTTTTCAGCGAACTTTACCGCATTTTGGTAAGTGCGGTTCGCAACGCCGTAAAGTTTCCTGCCCTTTTGTTCCATAGCCTGCGCCAGTTGATTTGCAATCACGCCGCAGCCCAGTGTCGCCCAGTTGTATTCTCTCATAGTCTTTTCCTCCTTTTGCCTCACACGTCCCGCTATTTTGTTTCTTTATCTGCCGGCAAAATCACGTTCAGCAGGATCGCTGCGATCGTCGTCACCACTACCGGCGATTTTCCGAACACCGTTGTGACCCATCCCGGAAAACCGCCAAGCGCCTCCGGGCACTGTGTAATTCCCATGCCAAGCGCAACGGAAAGCCCTACGATGGAAGTATTGCGGTACGTCAGCGGCTGTTTTACGACAAGCTTAATACCGGTCATTGCAATCGACGCAAATACGGAAATCGTAGCTCCTCCCAGCACACACTGCGGAATAGTCGTCAGAAGCGCGGAAAACTTCGGAACGAATCCCGCAAGCAGGATGATCACCGCCGCAAAACCCAGCACCATACGATTAACCACCTTTGTCGTCGCCACAATGCCGACATTCTGGCTGAACGTAGCAGTCGGAAGTCCTCCGAACAGGGACCCGAAAATATTGGTAACGCCGTAAGCGACAATTCCTCCGGACAGCTCCTTGTCGGTAGGCTCACGGTCCAGACCGCCGACGGTCGTCGCAGAAAAATCTCCGATCGCCTGCACGGAATTGATAATAAACAGCAGGACGATCGTAACAATCGATGTGATTTCAAATTTCATGCCGAAATACAGCGGCTGCGGAATCTGAAACAAGCCTGCGCCCGCAACTTCCGAAAAATCGAGCATTCCGAAAAATCCGGCCACAATATATCCGACGATCATGCCGATCAGGATTGAAGCAAGCTTCAGGATTCCTTTTGCAAAATGGTTCAGTCCAATGACTACTGCAAGAGTGAGGAACGCCACCAGCCAGTTCTGCCAGGATCCGTATGTCGGCGATTTGTCACCGCCTGCCATATAGCGCACGGCGGTCGGATACAGAGACAGGCCGATCGTAAAAACGACGGTCCCTGTGATCAGCGGCGGGAAAAGAACTCTCAGTTTTTTGATGAAAATTCCGACAAAAATTGCCGCAATGCCGCCTATGAGCTGCGCGCCTAAAATGGTCGCGATATCAAACTGGCCGGCTATCGCCTGCATGCTCGGCAGATACGCAAAGCTGACGCCCATGATGACCGGCAGTCCGGAACCAATCCTGCCTCCCAGAGGAAACAGCTGGATCAGCGTCGAGATTGCTGCAATGACGAGAGCCGACTGTACAAAGATGACCCTGTCATTCCCGGACAGTCCGGCCACCTGAGCTATGACGATAGCCGGTGTCACACATCCTACGATCATTGCCACTACGTGCTGCAGCGCCAGCGGAAACGCCTGCGACAATTTCGGCCTTCCCTTCAGCTCAAACACAGATGCATACGTTTTTTCTGTTTTCATGCGTATTTTTCTCCTCTCATCCCACGTAACATAAAGGTTCAACCACAATTTTCATACTGTTATTTTATTCGTTTCTCCCAGTCCCGTCAATCTTCTTTCCCGTTTTGCGCAAGCAGGTTCCTGATCCCGTACGCCACACCGTCTTCCTCATTCGAACGGGTCACATAATCCGCTGCCCGTCTGCATCGTTCTGTCGCATTGGAAACGGCAATTCCCACCGCGGCATACGAAAGCAGGTCAACATCATTGTCCGCATCCCCGAAAGCCGCAAGTCCGTCCGCACTCAGTCCGAGGTACTCCAGCAGGAACCTCACTCCGGAATGTTTTCCGCAGTCCTTGTACGAAATCTCAAGAAGCTGTTCTACCGACGATGTGACATAAATATCGTCTGCCTTGTCCTGAAACAGCTTTAACAGCTTACTCTTCTGCTCCGGATCCCCCACCACGACATCAAGGCAGTCTAATTCCTCCCTGTGCCGCGCAAGAAAGCCTGTCATATCGTCCACAGGAATGCGTGTACTCTGTATGTAAGAAATGGCGGACGGCGAAGCGCCGAACGCCACGGGATCTTTTACGTATGCCTGATCTGCATACGCCGTTCCGTCTATGAATGCCTCGTATACGGCTTTGCTATCCTTCGCAAGCTCCTGGATCATACGGACAGACCTGCCTGTCAGTTTGTACTGCTTCAGGCAGGTCCCGGTATACAGGTCATAAACGGCCGCCCCGTTCGAAGTAACGGCATATCGGATTCCTTTTACTGCCAGAATATCCGCCGGCAATGAAGCAAGCGCTCTTCCGCTGGCCACAACCACCTGTATCCCGCTTTCGACCGCATCCTCGATCGCCGCCCGGTTCGCCGCGCTCAGTCTTCCTCTCCCGTCCAGTGTCGTCCGGTCCAGGTCAAGCGCAATGCATGTCGTCTTCATGCCTTTCCTCCCTCAATCTCATACACATAAAGCTCATGCAGAGCCCGTGTCGCACTGATATAGCGGAATTGCCGGAAAAACGGATTTTCCGGGCTTCCTCCCGCCACAAAGACCTGGTCAAACTCCAGCCCTTTTGCCTGATAGTATGTCGTAACCGTAAGGCCTTTCTGAAACGAGCTGCTGTCCCGGTCGATATAGGAGACATTTTCTATCCTCCCGCCAAGCAGTTCATAATACTGCCTCGCTTCTTTCTCCGTCATCGTCAGAACTGCCGCCGTTTCAAACCCGTCAGCTCCTGTATTTAAGTATCTTTCCACTTCGTCCGCCAGTTCATCGGCTGAAGCCAGAGTCCCCTCCGTCACTTTTTTTCCGTGGCGCTGCAGATACTCGATTCCAGTAATTCCCGAAATCTGTGCCGCATACTCCGCTATCTCCGCCGTATTCCGGTAACTTTTATTCAGCTCTATGCGGCAAATCCCTTTCCCGAAAATTTTCGGCAGGAACGTCTGGACATCCTGCCCGTTCCCGTCGATGGTCTGCGCCCGGTCGCCGAGTATCGTCATTTTACAGGAAAACATCCGCTGCAGGATCACGTACTGCAGGTACGTATAGTCCTGCATTTCGTCGATCACCAGATGCCGGATATCTCTGTGATTCCCGCCCTTCAGCAGCCGCTGCTTCAGATACAGGACCGGATACACGTCTTCATATTCCAGAATCCGCTGTTCTCTGGGCAGATACGGAAGCACAGGCAGACCGCAGTCTTCCAGAAGCCAGTTATAAATCTCATAAATATCAGTCGTCACATACATCTTTCTGAAGCGTCCGCGGATCAGCTCCAGTTCATCTTCTTTCAAAGTTTTGTTCTTTAACGTCTCGACCTCATCAATAAAGTATTCCATCACTGCATCCATCCGTGAGAGGATCGGTACTTCCGGAAATTTATCATAGAACAGACGGATCAGTTCATCCGCCCGTTTTTTGACTCCTTTATATTCCACGTCGCAGAAATCGACGAGACGGTCTTCCAG
>DVHT01000121.1 GCA_018711885.1 Candidatus Choladousia intestinipullorum
GTGAGACCTCCCCGCTTAAGGTGCTGACTCTTTCCCTCCATGTACCTGCCACATTTACTAGTACTTCCAGCAACTTTTGGACTTCAGCGTTTCTGGCCGCCTTATCCGTATTTCCCAGCCTTATATGTGGTTTCTGTCCGTCAGGTCAGAGGTTTGCCTACAGCTTCCTCCAGATTCCACCTCACGATGGACACCCTTGCTGTTCAGCTATGTGCTTCGCCGTTGCCTACGCGCACTCGGGACTTTCACCCGTTAGAGCCTGCCCATGGCAGGCGAACCAAAAAAGAGCCGGGCGCGTCTTTCATTCAAAACGTACCCGGCTCCTGCCTGTTCTTATTAAGCTACCTTTGTCTTTGCCAGCTCTACGAGCGATGCGAATCCTGCCGCATCATTCACAGCCATATCAGCGAGAACTTTTCTGTTCAGCTCTACGCCGGCCAGCTTCAGGCCATACATAAACTTGCTGTAAGAAAGACCATTCAGACGTGCAGCAGCATTGATACGAGCGATCCACAGCTGTCTGAACTGGCGCTTTCTCTGCTTGCGTCCTGCGTATGCGCTTGTAAGGGCACGCATAACGGACTGCTTTGCGATTCTATACTGTTTGGATCTGGCGCCTCTGTAACCTTTTGCCAGCTTTAATACTCTGTTATGTTTCTTCTTAGCGTTCATTCCGCCTTTAATTCTTGCCATGTCTTATTTCCTCCTTCGCCTGATCTTATAAATACGGTAAAATCTTCTTCATATTCTGAGCGTTTGTAGAGTCTGTAATAGCAGCCTGTCTCAGATTTCTCTTTCTCTTTGTAGACTTCTTTGTTAAGATATGGCTCTTATAAGCTTTGCTTCTCTTTAATAATCCTGTACCTGTCTTTTTGAAACGTTTTGCAGCAGCTCTGCTTGTTTTCATTTTTGGCATCTTAGTGTTCCTCCTTATATTTAGAATATCTGAATTAACGTTTTTCCGCCAGAAACAGAGTAAGACTTCTTCCTTCCTGTTTGATCGGCTTGTCAATGACCGCAATATCTGCAAGCTCCTTCGCGAAATCCTCCAGGATATACCTGTGAGCCTGCATATGAGCCATCTCGCGCCCGCGGAAACGCAGGCTGACTTTTACTTTGTTACCCTTCGAAATGAATTTTCTGGCGCTGTTCACCTTCGTATTCAAATCGTTTACATCAATATTGGGGGACAACCGAACCTCTTTGATCTCAATCGTTTTCTGTTTCTTTCTGGCTTCCTTTTCCTTACGAGCCAGTTCATAACGATACTTTCCGTAATCGATGATCTTACATACAGGCGGCTTCGCTGTCGGGGCAATCTTGACAAGGTCAAGTTCTGCTTCCCTCGCCAGCCTGAGTGCCTCTTTCGAAGACATGATGCCGAGCTGGTCGCCATTCTCACCGATCAAACGGACTTCACGGTCCCTGATTTGTTCGTTAATCATTAATTCGCTAATCGTACTGCACCTCCACACATTGATATAAAAAAGAGTGGATAACATCGTCATCCACTCAAAATCCTCACATAAATCCATACACTGCGTGTATGAAATGCTCCCGATATGAACCGAGGTCACCTCTGTGCCACGGTGAGAGTGGATACTCTGCTTTCCTGTTAATTACAACCTTAATTACTTTATCACACCGCTTATGCTGTGTCAACTACTTTTTCCAGAAAGCAGTTGACCCGGGCACGCTTTCCGGATTCCTCCGCGCGCCCGGGCCTGTCAGATGTTTCTTTGTCGTTTTATGCTTTCTTCTCAAACGTCACGCATTCCGTCTCATCCGCGCAATGCGCCGCTGCTCCGGAGATATCTACGTGTTTTGCATTGCAGCAGCAGTTATCGTTGTATCTGCAGTGTACAACCTCGCATTTAATCTCTGTATCAATGTTCGGGCTTCCCATTGAGCTGCGCATATTGTCGCGCCTGCGCTCTTCAAAACTGCCGCAGCACGTGTCCTGACAGACGCTGGCCTGCTGCCCGTCTACCTTGATATCACCTTTGCTGCAATACATTGCGTTATTGTAGACACAATTCTGTGCCGAACAAACTAATGATGGCATAACTGCACCTCCTGAATTTTTATTTCAAGAGGTAGTTTCCGCAGTTTGCCGAAAATTATACATCGGTCAATTTGTCCGCACTTCCTGACGCATAAATCCGATATAAGAACCCGCAAATGCAATCAGCATCAGCGCTGCCAGACCGACGAGATGCGGCCATACCAGCAGCAGGCTCTGTCCAAGGCTCAGATAACCGGAAACCGCCCCGATCAGCTGATCCATCGTCACAACATTGACGGTACGCGCGCCCGGATTCATGATGATTGATACTGCCTCGCTGTACAGATAGCTCGGCGAAATCCGGTTCAGGTTCAATTCCAGCGTATAATTATTGAACATATTGACTACCGCGTTGTAATCATTATTGATCGGATAGATTGCTCCTGCCACGATCGTCGCTACGAGGCTCATAAAGATGGCAAAAAACAGCCAGACCGCGATCGACGCGAGCGCTGACGTCGCCGCATGGCGGCAGATCACAGAAAAGAAAATGGACAGCGCCAGCCAGAATGCCACATAAATCACCGTAAACGTGAGGAAGATCAGAATACGCAGAACTTCTTCCACTCCGGGTTTTAATCCTGTCGCCAGAATACCGACTGCTCCGATCGCAATTCCCATCGCATAAATGATGATCGCGATCAGTGCGGTGCCTGCCAGAAATTTCCCGATAATGATCGAGTCTCTGTAGATCGGCTGTGATACCAGCCGGTTCAGCGTTCCGCTGGTCCGCTCACTGTTGACAGAATCAAATCCCAGCGCCAGTCCGATGATCGGACCGATCAGCGCGATAAACGACATAAACGACGGAATGGAATTGCCGCTTGCCGTATACAGCTTCAGGAACACAAAATTACTGTCAGTCTCGATCGCTTCCGGAAGGCCTGCGATCGCTCCGTACAGGCTCGCAAAACTCGTCGCGCCGAAAAGGAGCAGCAGGATCAGAAAGCGTTTGCTTTTTAAATGGTCCGCAAGCTCTTTGCAAAACAGCGCATGCCTGCCGGTCGTACCGCTAATGCGACTTCTGCTTCCTTCCTTTCCAGATATTTTTCCTCTTAGTTTCAAACTCATTTCTTTCATCACTTTGCCCTGCCTTTTCAAAATAGCGTCTGTAAATCTCATCCAGATCGCCTCCGCGCTGGTGAAGATGAAGAATCGAATAACCGTTTTCTCCAAGGAATTTCGTCAGCTCGCCGCGGATATCCGAGGCTGATGAAACCATAAAACGGCTGCCTTCTTTGCTGATGTTCTGCACGCCTGGCTGCTTATACAGCATCCCGAGCACCTTGTCATCACACGGCTGTACCTCAAGTTCCAGCAGATAGCCGCCGTCTTTTCGTATTTTTTCTTCCAGATCTTTTAATGTGCCGCTTGCTATCAGGCTCCCTTCCACGAATATCCCGACGCGGTCACATACCTGCTGGATCTGCTGAAGCTGATGTGAAGAAATCAAAAGCGTCCTTCCATCCTCTACAGACAGCTTTCTGATCAGCTCAAGAAGCTCCCGCATACCTTCCGGGTCAATACCGAGCGTCGGCTCATCCATTACGATGATCTGCGGATCTTTCATCAATACATCAGCGATACCAAGCCTTTGCCTCATACCTTTCGAATACGTGCCGGCTTTCTGGTCCGCGGCATGTGCCATGCCTACGCGTTCCAGAAGCTGGTCGATCCGTTCTTCTATCACATCCTTCGGCAGCCCGTTCAGCCGTCCGGTGAACCGCAGGTTCTGCCGTCCCGTCATATCGGAATAAAATCCCACATTATCCGGCAGATATCCCACGACCGACTTGACTGCCAGCGGTTCTCTCGCACAGTTTTTCCCGAGGATCTCAGCCGTCCCGGATGTCGGCTCAGTGAGCCCGAGCAGCATCAGGATGGTCGTCGTCTTTCCCGCGCCGTTCGGTCCGAGCAGCCCGAACACCTCTCCCCTGCGAATAGACAGGCTCAGGTCATTGACCGCTGTCTTGCTGCCGTACTGTTTCGTCAGATGGGAAATCTCAATCACATGTTCTGCCATAGTTACCGTCTCCCGTATTTCTTAAAGATAACGCCAAGAATACATACAAGCACTACAATGATCGCGACTGCTGCGGCTCCCCATACTGTCGACGTCTTGACTGATACACGGAAATCTGCGCTTGCTGTAGTTTCTGCATTCGTCGCAGTAATGGTCGTCACATAGTCTCCCGTCATTGCATTTTCGCCCGGCGTCACGTATGCTGTGACCTCTCGTGTCGCCCCTGCTTCCAGCGTATCAATCGCTGATTCGCTGAAGCTTACTTCCCATCCGGTCGGTGCTGAAGAAGAAAGGTTCACGTTCGTCAGATCAACATTGCCGGTATTCGTAATACTGAGAGTGACGGTAGATTCCTCATTTTCATACGCGTCAAAGCTCAGGAGCTGGTCCGGCGTCGACACGGTCAGTCCGTATGTACCTGTGATCGTTACCGTCAGCGTCGTCTGCAGTGTATCGTCTGAGGATACCGCCGTAACCGGGATTTCATAATCCCCTTTTTCCACGTTCTCCGGCGGCGTGACTGCCACTGTGATCCCCTGGCTTGCGCCTGCATCTACAGAAAGGCTTGCCACTGCGTTCGTCTCTCCTGACGGTGTAAAGGTCACCTGCCATCCCTGAGGCGCCTCTGCAGATAAGCTGTAAGACTGGTTCGTTCCCCGGTTGTTGACGAGTGTCGTATCAAAACTGAATGCCGTTCCGGCAGCTCCCTGCTGCTGCGGATACTCGGAAGTAAAATTGCTCTCTCCGGCCTGCTCTTCACTGACCGTAACCTCAAGCTCCAGTGTATCAACATTGCCCGCTCCTGCATCCGCCGACAGTTCTACCGTATATACTCCATCCTCCGCGTCTGCAGGAACCGTAAGGCTGAAATCTGTATCAGATCCGGTGTCATCTGCTGTCCCTTCCGTCTCTGCCCCTACATGCACCTTCGTGATCTGGCTCTCTCCTCCCCGGAAGTATCCGGTCCAGTTTTCCGGAAGAGACTCCGCAGACAGCGCCACATCATAGCCCTCTCCGTCAAGGCTTAAAAAATCGAGTGGAAAGCTGACTGTCTCTCCTGCCCTTACCGTAATTCCGGGATATGAAGTACTCATGTCCACTCCGGCTTCTGTCGTCTCTGCCGCATATACCGGCATCGCGCCAAGCAAAGCTGCAGCCATAAAGACCGCAGCCGCTGCCGCTCCTCTCTTTTTGTTCAAAATCCCAACGCGTCCCATAAATTCACGTGCTCCTTTCCCGGACGCTGCAAAATGCGCAGGATCTGCCCTTTCCCTGTATTTTGCGGCGTTCCTTTTTTTCTATTTATGAGAAATACTAGCAGTCATTTGTGTTGAGTTTTTGATTAATTTGTGTCCGATATGTGGTAACTTTATGAAAAAAGTGTGTCTTCCTCCTGCATTTCTGTATCTGGCGGAAGCGTCAGTTCCGCACACGTATAGCAGCCTTTTTCGCTTGTAAGGATCAGTCCGTAACGTTCCCCGAACAAACTCTTTATCCTTGCATTCACGTTATAAATCCCATAACCGCCTCCATTCAGAGAGGCACTGTCATTTCCTCCATACTGCAGTTTTTCGTTGATTTTTTCCAGTTCTTTTTCTTCTATTCCTTCTCCATTGTCCCGCACCGCAAAAACAATCCCGCTTTTTATACGGTCTACGGAAATATGGATAAAACCGCCCTTTTTCGTCTGCTCAAACCCATGATAGATGGCGTTCTCGGCCAACGGCTGCAGGATCAGCTTCGGCACATAAATCCGGTTCATATCTGCCAGCCTGATATAAGATTCCACTTCATAATCAAACCGGTCCCCATATCTTTTTTTCTGTAATTTCAGATAAAGCTGTACATGTTCTATTTCATTTTTTACCGGAACCATCTCAGCACCTTTGCTTAATGACAGGCGGAAAAAGCGGCTCAGGCTTACCACCTCTTCGACCGCATCCTGCTGATCTCCGGTACGGATCTTCCACGTAATATTATCCAGTGTATTGTACAGAAAATGCGGATTGATCTGTGCCTGCAAAGCTGCAAATTCCGATTTTCTGAGCGCCTGCTGTTTTTGTTCCAGCTCTCCGAAAAGAGCCTTCAGGCGTCCGATCATCTGTTCATACTTTTGAAACAGACGCTTTACTTCATAGATATCCGTCTCGATTTCCACCTCATTGTCACGCTGCAAAAGCTCTTCATTTTTCATAATGTCGAGGAGCCTGTTAATAGGCTTGGATACCGAGCCGGCTATCTTCCGGCTCCAGTATACGGAGATCATAATCATGGCTGCCGCCAGAAGCCCGCCGAGCAGAAGCGCCATCCGCACAGTCCGGCCCACCATACTCCACATACCGCACAGGAACCGGAGATTCCATCCGTTCGCGACATCAGACGAACTCTCAATGATGTTCCTGTCTGCTGTCCGGCCATTGCCCACAGTAAGGAGCTGCGTCCCGTTTTTATCGTATATTTCCGCCACGACGTCTTCCAGATATCCCGCCGCTACCAGGCACTCCTCGAGTGTCTCCGTCAATATTTCTTCCACCACTACGCCGACGCTCTCTCCGGTCCGTATATTCATAAGCGGATAGCAGACGGCAACATATCCCGTTTTATAGTTATTTGCCACCATAGAACGCTCATATGTCGAAAGCCAGTATTCACCTTCATACTCCCGCAGTGTTTTGAATTCCGGCATTTCTTCTGTACTGTCGTAAAGAAGCGGAAAATTGGTCGACTTGAATTGTCTTCCGTCGTCCAAAAGTACGTAAAAGGAATCGATATATGACGTATTATTCGCCTGGAGAGTAAACAGATAGCCATTGATCTGCAGTTTTTGTGAATAAGTAGCGTTGCTGTCCCGCGGCACATCCCGCAGCGCCGCCTGCACATCAGAATCCTTCTGGATCAGCGAATTGATGAGCTGCGCTTCCTCGCTTAGTTTTTCCAGCGCCTGCCCGCTGTAATTCACGGCCGAATCCAGCGTGATCTGCGCATTTCTTTCCGTGACTTTCACAAAATAGGCTAAAAAGCAAAGATCCGTCAACAGTGCAATCATAATCGTCGCAAAGGTAAATTTTCCCAGAATTTTTGTGTACAGTTTTTTCATATTTCTACTTTTCTTATCCATGAAAATTCTCTCGGTAATCCTTTGGTGA
>DVHT01000122.1 GCA_018711885.1 Candidatus Choladousia intestinipullorum
CTCGTTCAAGGGAAATGCAGAGATTTTCACCTTTCCACCTACCTGGATCTCGGAAAATTTCAGCTTCGAAGCGTATGCAAAGATTTTTACGAATCCGGAGCAGATCCGGTTTTTCCTGAACAGCTACATGATTTCAGCGATCGTCGTTGTTCTCACTCTTTTCATCGGGATTATGGCTTCTTATGCCTTCAGCCGTTTTGAGTTCAAAGGAAAAAATATTATTAATACGCTGATCGTTTCCGTGCAGGCGGTTCCGCCGATCACGCTTCTGATCCCGTACCTCAGCCTTATTGTTACGCTGAAGCTGTATAATACATACGGAGCGTTGATACTTACGTACCTCGTATTCACCCTTCCCTACTGTATTCTGATGGTAACGGGGTATCTGAATACGATGCCGAAGGATCTGGACGAGGCGGTTATGATCGACGGCGGCTCCAGATGGACGGCGCTGTGGAAAATACTCGTTCCTTCTGCAGTTCCCGGTCTTGTATCCGTGGGAATGTACACATTCATGCAGGCGTGGAATGAGTACCTGTTTGCGCTGACTCTGACGAGAACGAATGATATGCGTACGGTGCCGGTAGGTATCAACCTGCTGATGGGACAGCACGCTTATGAGTGGAATCAGATGATGGCAATGAGCGTTCTCGGATCCCTTCCGATCCTGATCCTTTTCCTGTTCTTCCAGAAGTACTTTATTGCAGGAATGACGGCAGGTTCTGTGAAGTAAATTTCGATGGAATCGTAAAAAAGGAGAAGAACATGAGTATTTTATCAGTAGGCATGGCGTTCTGTGATATTCCGCTGCGTCCGTGTCCGGCGAATATCATGGACCTGGACAATACAATGATCGACAAAGTGGAACTGCATACCGGAGGAGATGCGCTGACCGTCGCAGTCGTGCTGGCCAAAATGGGAGAACCCGTTGCCCTGGCGGCAAAGGTCGGAGATGATGCCAACGGGGCGTTCGTCCGGTCAGAGCTTTCCAGAAACGGAGTAAATCAGGATCTGATGATGATTGAGAAGGAAGTATCCACGGCCACATCCTATCAGCTGATAGAGGCAAACGGGCAGAGGCATTTTCTCGTGGACAGCAGGATCAACAGTCTGCTGAAAAGCGCAGATATCTCCGATCAGGCCATTGCGGCGCATGACCTCGTTTTCTTTGGCAGCGCCCTGGCTCTGGAGGGAATGGACGATACGGAGCTCTCAGATCTGTTCCGGCGGGCCCACAAATGCGGGAAAATAACGGCTATGGACGCGTCGGTGGCGGTGAAGGACAATGCTGTCTGCAAAATGGATCTCCTGCGGGAGACGCTGCAGCATACGGATATTTTTATCCCCAGCTATGAGGAGGCTTCTTATCTGGCGCAGAAGACAGAGGTAAAGGATATCATGGAGGCGTTCCGTAGATTTCCGCTGAAGGTCTTCGGAATTAAGCTGGGCGCGGAGGGCTGTGTCCTGACCAGCGATTTTGAACAGTACATAAAACTGCCGCCCTGCAAAGGAATGCCGGTGGTCGACACGACCGGAGCCGGAGATTGTTTTATGGGAGGATTCCTTTGCGCGTACCTGAAGGGGTGGCCGCTGGAGAGGTGCGGCAGATTTGGAAGCGCCGTTTCTGCTTTTGGCATTTCTGCCATAGGGGCGAGCACGGCAATTCCGGATTTTGATTCCGTGCTGCGGTTTATGAAGGAAAATGAAAAGGCGTAGAACGATACTGACATCAGGAGTAATGTATGAATATGGAAGAAAAGTTCCAGAGGGCGTACCGCTCTCTGGAGGACACCATTGAGAAACGGCATCAGAAAGACATCTATACTGCACTTGGATATACCAGCAATTTAGATCTTCTCTGTGATTTTCAAGTGGAAAAGCTGAATGACCTTCTGGCAAGGCATATGCAGGGGAAAAATCTGAGAGAAATGAGAATTGCGAAGAAGATCCGCACCATGGAAGAACTTTTGGAAACCATTGTCTGCTATTGCATTCATGGAATCGGCGGCGAAACGGATGTGGAAAATACAGAGCTGGTAAGAGAGAGTTTTCTTTTCCAAAACGGGATGGGAGGAACAGCAGTTCAGGCGGCTCTTGCCCTCGCTGCGGTTGGCGGGGAGACACTGGTCCACCTGACGGATGACTCGGAGGAAGTGCGCGAGATCCTGAAGTCTCCCTACATCCATGTAGCGCTGGAAAACGGAGAGATCGGTCATGTAGATCAGGTGAAAGCCCGCAATCCTCAGGAACTGCACTTTATTCTCCAGTTTAAAAAAGGCGATATTGTGCGGCTGGACGGTCAGGAGATTGAGATCCCCTGCTCAAACCGGGTCATCTTAACGAAGAATACAGTGAATGAATACCTTCCGCTCTGGGTTCCCTACTTCAGATGGATCGAACAGAATGCCGGAAGAGTCAGCAGCAACGTTCTGTCAAGCTTCAATTCCATTTTGGAACCGGAGATATTGAAAGACAGGCTTGGATACATAAAAGAACATGTGGAGGCGTACCGCCGGAATAACCCGAAAGGCGTCGTCTATTTTGAGGACGCGCACTACCATGATGAAAATATCTGCAGGCTCTGTATCGAAAGTATCGCTCCCTGCGTCGATATTTTCAGCATGAATGAGGAGGAACTTCAGTATACCCTGAAGGAGTTCTACGGTTATCCGGTGAATATAAACGATATCTGTTCCTGCGCGGAAGGTGCGGAATTTCTGATGAAAAAACTGGGAATCCGCAGGGGAATCATCATACATACGAAGGATTACGCGATGTATGTGGGCGATGCGCAGGGAATAGAGATAGAAAAAGGGCTGATGTACGGCGCATTGATGGCGACGTCAAAGGCACTTTACGGAAGCTACGGAAATAAGGAGCAGATCCGGGATGTGATGAAACTGAACCTGAGTGATCAGGGATGCAGGCATCTGAGAAAACTGGAGGAAAGCATCTGGAAGGATCGTACGGTCCTTATCCCGACACTGTATCTCGACAAACCAAAGTATACGATCGGTTTGGGAGATTCTTTTACAGGCGGAGTTCAGATGTGCTTTTAGCGGAGTTTCCGGACAAATTTATTTCATTTCATTTTAAGGAGGAAGAAAAAATGCTTTACAACATGAAAGACATTCTTGCAGTAGCAAAAGAACACAAATTTGCGATCCCGGCTTTTAATATCAGCAGCTGGCCGATGTTTATCGGGATCATGGATCTCTGCGAAGAGACGAATTCTCCGGTGATCATCGAGATCCATCCGGATGAGCTGAGCTTTACCACAGCAGATTTTATGCCGAGCATCAGAGAACGCGCAATGAAGTCTAAAGTGCCGGTTTGCATCCATCTTGATCACTGCGGAGATTTCGGAAAAATCATATATGCGATCCAGGCAGGCTTTACTTCTGTTATGTTTGACGGCGCGGAGCTTTCCTTTGAGGACAATATCGCCGGTGCAAAGAAGGTAGTTGAAGCAGCTCATCCGGCTAATGTATCAGTTGAGGCTGAACTCGGAACGATCGGTTCCACGAATCCTGCCGATCTGGAAGGCGGTTCTGCGAAGATCATTTACACAGATCCGGACGATGCGAAAAAATTCGTAGAGGCTACAGGCGTTGATACGCTTGCTGTTGCGATCGGTACCTGCCACGGCCTGTATCCGGCAGGCATGAAGCCGGAACTGAAGCTTGATATCCTGAAAGAAATCGCCGCTAAAGTAGATGTTCCGCTTGTCCTTCATGGCGGCTCCAATAACCCGGACAAGGAAATCGGAGAATCCGTAACGCTCGGAATCAGCAAGATCAATATTTCCTCTGATATCAAGGTTGCATACTTTGAGAAGATGCGTGAAGTGCTGCAGAATAAAGGTCTGAGAGAGCCGAACGAAATCGAGCCGCCGTGTATTGAAGCGATGAAGGTTGTGGCAAAACATAAACTGGATCTGTTCCAGACGACCGGAAAGGCATCGCTCTACTAATACGGACAGACAAAAGAGGCAGTTACCGATGGATGATAAGACGAACATAGTAGATCAGGAGGTACTGACTGTCATTCGGGAAAACTATACGGAGATTTTTCCGGCAGAAAAAAAAGTGGCAGATTTAATCCTGAGAAAACCGCAGGAGGTTGTTAATTACAAAGTTTCTGAGCTGGCAAGAGCCAGCGGAGTCAGTGACGCGACGATCGTCCGCATGTGTCATCATCTGGGATACAGCGGATACTACCAGTTCCGGATCGCTTTGGCGAGAGATCTGGGGAAAAACCATTCCAAAGGATTGGAAATCAAGGATCCCGGGGACGCAGTCAAAAGACTGTTTGAAGATTTTGCTGAGACAATGATCGCGATTGGCAAACAGTTTGATCAGGAAACCGTCTGCACCTGCATTGACCTGATTAAAAATGCAGGTACAGTACATATCATTTCCATGGGCAACACGACAAACCTCGCAAGATATATGGGATTCCGCCTGGAAAGGCTCGGGATCCGGAGTACGTATTCGGAGCTTCCGGAATATTATATTAACCATATTAACCTTTCGGATAAAAACGATATCGTTCTGGCGATTTCCAAATCCGGAACTTCCAAAAGAGTTTTGGACGGAATGAGACTGGCAAAAGAAAAAAAGCTGAAAACAATAGCGATAACTGCCAGCGCACAGTCTGAGATAACGGAGTTCGCCGATTATGTGCTGATCAGCAGCGGGAAACAGGAACCGCTCAATGTATACAAAGGATATTCTTACCTGAACGAGTTTGTTATCATTGATGCGCTGCTGAACTTTACCGTAAATGAAGAACTGATCAAAATGAAACGGGCGGACCGGCCGGAACTGCTGCTGGCGGAAAGCAAATTGTAGCGGTGAAGACACCATACAAAGCAAATACCTTCGTATCTGCGGATGCGGGGGTATTTGTTTTGTGGATCTTACAGAAGTAAGTTCCTGTTGTGGGGAAAATTTCCCGATGATATAATAGAAAAAAGTCAGTAGGACAAATTCGGGAATCAGGAGGGAATCCAAAGTGGAAAAACTATACACTATAACGTTCAGCCCAACGGGAATCAGCCGGTTTGCCGCTGATAAGATTGCGGAATCATTTGATACGGAGCCAATACTGATTGATCTGTGCAGGGAACCACGCGATGAAATCCAGATAGAGCAGCAGAGCGTCTGCATCATTTCTGTCCCCTGCTACGGCGGGCGTGTTCCGCAGACAGCCATTGAACGTCTGGCTCATATTCATGGAAACGGGGCTACTGCCGTTCTTTGCGTTACTTATGGAAACAGAGCGTTTGAAGACGCTTTGCTGGAACTGGCGGATTGCACCGGGAAAGCCGGATTCCATGTCGAAGCAGGATGCGCCGTGGCAGGCGAGCACAACATTATGCATATTTATGGGACGGGGCGTCCGGATAATTCGGACCAAAAGGAAATCCTGCAGTTTTCTGCCGAAGCCGCAGAAAAAATAAAATCGGGGATCAGGAAGAGTCCGGACTTTCCGGGCAGCCGTCCATATAAGGAATACCATGCCGCTAAGACGGAAATTTTAGTGGATGAAAATATCTGCATAAGCTGCGGGCAGTGCGCGTCAAAATGTCCTGTGAACGCGATTTCAAATGACGGGCTCCATTTAGACGGGAATGCCTGCATCAACTGTATGAGGTGCATTCAGATCTGTCCGAAAAAGGCCAGAAGCATAAGCAAAGAATTTGTTTCTGCATTGATACAGAAAGTAGGCAAAGCCTGCGAGACCAGAAAAAAGAATCAGTTTTATCTGTGAAATACACAGAACAGAAGGGGCTGTCCAAAAATGCAGCTATGCT
>DVHT01000014.1 GCA_018711885.1 Candidatus Choladousia intestinipullorum
GATATCTATAATAAGATGGCTGCTCTTCTCGGTGTAGAGTAATAGGGACAGCGGATTTGAAAGGAAAAGCGGGCAGCGGGCGATATGGTCCGGCTGCCCGCTTTTTGGCACGATGGAAAGGAAATTATGAAAGGTAAAATCAGAAAGAAATTATTAACCAGGGAACTTGCGGCAGTATACGTTTCCTTTGTCCTGTTCGTGATCCTGCTGGTCATTCCGACCGGCTATGAGGAGGCAGTGATTTACCAGGGCACGGACCGGTGCGCGGCGGAGGTTCTTGAAACGGATGAAAGTATGATCATTGACACGGGACTGGTAAAGAGCGGAGAGCAGAGCTGCCGTGTAAGGCTGCTTGGAGGCCGGTTCAAGGGACAGGAGACGGACGCTTTTAATATGCTGAACGGCTCCCTTGAGAATGACAAGCTTTTTGTGGCCGGAGACAAGGCGCAGGTCGTGATCAGTTATCAGGGAGATGAAATCATTTCCGTCAATATGATCGATCACTACAGGATCCCGTGGGAGATCGCGCTGGCAGCGATGTTTATCCTTGCATTGATACTGGTGGCCGGAAAAACAGGAATCCGTGCGATCCTCTCCTTTTCCATTACGGTGCTGATGATCTGGAAGGTACTCGTTCCGATGTATCTGAACGGATACCATCCGGTCGTTACGGGTATTATTATTACAGGAGTGCTGACAGTCGTGATCATTTCACTCGTCTATGGCTTTGAGCGCAGGACGGGCGCCGCGGTATGCGGCGCTATGTCGGGTCTCATCGTCACGGCTGTGCTGGGAGTGATCTTTACTGACGTCCTGAAAATCCACGGCGCCATTATGCCGTATTCGGAAAGCCTTTTATACAGCGGCTATGCTGATCTGAATCTGACGCGCATCTTTATGGCAAGTATCTTTATCGGCGCGTCGGGAGCTGTGATCGATCTCTCGGTCGACATTACGTCCGCCGTCTGGGAGGTTGTCTGCAAAAAGCCGGATATCGGCTGGAAAGAAGCGACAAAGTCCGGCATGAATGTCGGCCGCGCCGCAATGGGCACGATGACGACGACGCTTCTGCTTGCATATTCCGGCGGTTATGTGACGCTGATGATGGTATTTATGGCACAGGGAACGCCGCTGTACAATATTTTTAATTATAAGTACATTGCTTCCGAGATTCTGGACACAATCGTCGGAAGTATGGGGCTTGTCAGTGTGGCTCCGCTCACCGCCCTGTGCGCCGGATGGCTGCTGACAAGAGGAAGAGTACCGTTGCATGATACCGAAAAGAGCGGTAATATAGTGGCAGCAGCTGAACAGAATACCGGCATAGATTGAAATTGCACTATTTTACTTAAATTTTACATAAAGCGTCTTTAGATTTTACTTTCCTCCTTTATAATTTTGATTATGCTTTACAATATTTTTACATAAGCGAAAGCTGTGGAGGAAAGTGTATGGATATTTTTAATGTATTGAGTATGATCGGGGGTCTGGCTCTGTTCCTTTATGGAATGCATGTAATGGGAGACGGACTCTCCAAAGCTTCCGGGGGACGCCTTGAGAAGATTCTTGAGAAACTGACGTCGAGTACGATGCGCGGAGTGCTGCTTGGAGCAGCCGTGACTGCGGTGATCCAGTCTTCTTCTGCCACTACGGTAATGGTGGTAGGCTTTGTAAACTCGGGAATCATGACGCTGCAGAGAGCAGTCGGCATCATCATGGGTGCGAACATCGGTACGACAGTCACGTCGTGGATCCTGAGTCTTTCCGGGATTGAAGGGGACAGTGTTTTTGTCCAGATGCTGAAGCCGTCATCTTTTACTCCGATTCTTGCCGTGATCGGTGTGGCGATGATCCTTTTTTCCAAAAAGGACAAGCGAAAAGACGCCGGAGCTATCATGGTGGGGTTTGCGGTCCTGATGACAGGAATGGATACGATGAGCGCAGCGGTTAAACCGCTTGCAGATGTCCCGGAATTTACAAATCTGTTCCTGATGTTTGAAAATCCGATTCTGGGTATGATCGCAGGGACAGTACTGACTGCGATCATTCAGAGTTCTTCTGCATCTGTCGGCATCCTGCAGGCGCTCTGCGTGACGGGAGCCGTTTCGTACGGATCTGCGATCCCGATCATTATGGGACAGAATATCGGTACATGCGTCACCGCGCTTCTGTCTTCGATCGGTGCGAAGAAGAATGCAAAGAGAGCCGCTTTTGTTCACCTGTACTTTAACCTGATTGGTACGGTCGTCTTCATGATCGTTTTCTATTCCGTCAACGTATTTGTTCATTTTGGCTTTCTGGGAAGCGCGGCGAATGCGACTGGAATCGCTGTCGTCCATACTACATTCAACGTTCTGGCTACCGTTGTCTGGCTGCCATTTAACAAGGTGCTTGTAAAACTGGCAACTCTGACCGTGCGCGACGGTGACGAGGAAAAAACTGTTGAAAAATCAATGGAAAGTCTGCAGGCGCTTGATGACCGTTTTCTCGACAATCCGGCTCTGGCAATCGCGCAATGCCGCGATGTGTGCGCAGTAATGTCTGAAGTTACGATCGATGCGCTTGATACGGCGATCAGTCAGCTTGACACGTACACGGAAGACAATCTGGCGCGCGTGATCGAGGATGAGGATATCGTAGATAAATATGAAGACCGTCTTGGCACGTACCTGGTACAGGTGGCTAAGAAAGAGCTGCAGACGAAGGACAGCCATACGCTGTCGGTACTGCTTCACAGCATCGGCGATATGGAGAGGATTTCAGACCATGCAGTGAATATCGTAAATGCGGCAAAAGAAATTTATGATAAGAACCTTGCCTTTTCAGAGGCGGCGGTAGAAGAACTGGAAGTCTTCTCAGCGTCAGTAAAAGACATTGTTCGTATTACAATGGAAGCGATGAAAACGGAAGACATTGCGCTGGCGAGAAAGGTAGAGCCGCTGGAAGAGGCCATTGATGATCTGAGCGATGAGATGAAAAAACGGCATATCGACCGGCTCAGAGAGGGCAGATGTACGATTGAACTCGGATTTATCCTTTCTGATCTTACAACAAGCTACACGAGGATTGCCGATCATTGTTCAAATATCGCAGTCTGTCTGATCCAGGCAGAAAATAATGAATTTGGAAGACATGAATATCTGAATTCCCTGAAGGAGGAAGATAACCAGTATTTCAGAGAAAGTTATCAGTCGTATAAGAAGAAATATGCCCTTCCGGAACGGATCAAGGGAACCCCGAAGGTAGACATGCGCTCCAGAATGCAGCAGAAAAAAAACCTGTAATTACGGAAAGTAGGGAATATCATGGCATTGATTTATATTGTAGAAGATGATGAAAACATCCGGGAAATCGAGATGTTTGCCCTGAAGAACGCCGGATATGAGGTGCAGGGCTTTGAATGTGCCTCCGATTTTTATGCGAGACTGAAAGAAAAAGTGCCGGCGCTTGTGCTTCTCGACATTATGCTCCCGGATGAAGACGGGCTGTCCATCGTGAAAAAACTGCGTTTTGCTGCAGAGACGAGAAAGCTGCCGATCATCATGGCTACAGCAAAAACAACTGAGATTGACAAGGTGAAAGGTCTTGATATAGGCGCCGACGATTATATTACGAAACCGTTCGGCGTGATGGAACTGATCTCAAGAGTCAAGGCACTGATGCGCAGGAGCCGCGGGATGGAAGACGAGAGAATGATACGGTTCGGTCCGATTTTTATGGATGATGAAAAGAGAGCCGTTTTTGTAAATGACAGTCCCTGCGAACTGACGTACAAAGAGTACGAGCTGTTAAAACTTCTGCTTCTGAATGCCGGGATTGTGGCGGCGCGTGATATGATACTCGACCGCGTATGGGGAACTGACTTTGAGGGAGAATCAAGAACGCTCGATATGCATATCAAGACGCTCCGCCAGAAACTTGGCAGTGCGGGAAGCATGATAAAGACAGTCAGAAACGTCGGCTATATGCTGACCGGAGAGAATTAGCCATGAAGAAACGAATCAACAGGTATCTGCTCCTGACGGTATTTCTTACGCTGGCGGCCACTCTTTTCATGGCCGGCGCCGTCTTTCATCATATTTATCGAGAGCAGGTAGTCGATGATATGCAGACGTATGCGCGTGTGATCAACGGTATGGTATCCTCGGCAGAGGAGCTTGAAGCATTGTACACGAACACACAGTCGGATCTGCGCGTGACCGCGGTGAACACGGACGGGGCCGTCGTGTATGACAGCAAGGCGGGGGATATGCCGATGGACAATCATGCGGACCGGCCGGAGATCGTAGAGGCGGAACAGAACGGAGAGGGATATTCGATCCGTCACTCTGATACGCTGCGGCGTGATATGTACTATTACGCAATCCGTCTGGAGAGCGGAGATATCCTGCGTGTCAGTAAAGAGGCAGACAGTATCTGGAGTGTTTTCAGGGGTACGATGTATGGAATTGCCGGTATCGGCGTGCTGATGCTGGTGATCTGTATGCTGCTGTCCCGGTATATTACACGGAGCATTGTCGGACCGATTGAAAAAATGGCGCAGGATATTGACAGCATTGAGCAGATTGATGCGTATGAAGAACTCGTTCCTTTTATCCAGACGATCCAGCAGCAGCATCTGGATATTATCAAAAGCGCCAAGATGCGGCAGGAATTTACGGCGAATGTTTCACATGAACTGAAGACGCCGCTTACCTCGATTTCCGGATATGCGGAGCTGATCGAGACAGGGATTGCGGGAGAGAACGAGGTCCAGCGGTTTGCGCGGGAGATACACCGCAACGCGCAGCGGCTTCTGACTCTGATCAATGATATCATACGTCTTTCCGAACTCGACGGCGGGCATGCGGAAGTGTCTTACGGGGAAGTCGATCTCTATGACATTGCGCAGACCTGTGTAGAGATGCTCCAGCTGAATGCTGAGAAACACAGCATCCGCATTGCCTGCCACGGAACACGCTGCATCATATACGCAAATAAAGAAATGATCGAAGAACTTCTGTTTAATCTCTGCGACAATGCGATCCGCTATAACCGGATCAACGGGCGCGTGGATGTGACAGTGGGGATGCAGGACGACAGGGTTATGCTCTCGGTCAAGGATACGGGAATCGGGATTCCAGAGGACAGTCAGGAACGTGTTTTTGAGCGGTTTTACCGCGTAGACAAGAGCCGGTCCAAACTGACCGGAGGCACGGGACTTGGACTTGCGATCGTAAAGCATATTGTAGCGCAGCATGAAGCGGAGCTGAAGCTGCACAGTGAAGTAGGAAAAGGAACAGAGATGATCGTTCTGTTCAAGAAATATAAAAAATAGGGTAGAGAGAAACTAGCATGGAGCAGAGAAAAGATGGTTGTTGTTGGCTATCTTTTCTCTTTTTTATGGATAAAATTCAGAAGCCGGAGTGACTCATACGAGTTACTCCGGCTTTTCTGGAATTATCTATTTCCGGATAGCCCATTTTCTCGCTTTTTTGTATGACAGATTCCTTTTTGTGGTTTATGCCCTACCAGATAATC
>DVHT01000123.1 GCA_018711885.1 Candidatus Choladousia intestinipullorum
GCAAATCTGGGCGCTATGGCGGCTGCCTACAGCGTGATCGAGCCGGCGGACAATTATTCGGATATTTATCAGACAGATGACTGCGGCTGGCAGAGCAGCCAGGGATACGGCAATGAGACCTGCTGGTTTGCGAATGTGTATACGGCCCGCCGGGATGAACGTCTGGCAGCGGTCGGTTTCTATGCGACGGCTCCCGGGGCTTCCTATGAAATCTACTTTGTGCCGGATTTTGAGTCGGAGGATTCGCTGCAGGAGAGGCAGTTTGTGCAGAGCGGAGCGTTTCAGAATGCCGGATACTACACGGTCCGATTTGATCAGGAGATAGCGCTTGGGGAAGGCCAGAGATTTGCTGTAGTCGTAAAACTGACGGCGCCAGACCGGATGAATCCTGCGGCGGTAGAGCATGCAGGCGATCCGGAAACACAGAATGTGGTGCTGGAAGGCAAAGATGGGTATCTGAGCCAATACGGCGATCACTGGCAGCACACGGAACAGAGTTTCGGAACGAACGTGTGTCTGAAAGCTTACACAAAGGCGTGATTTACAGAAATGCCAGAGTGTGATATACTCAAAAATGCTGTAGAGTTTGCCGTTTTTGGAAGAGACGGTGATGTAAAGGAGAGAGCCGGATGGGAAACAGGATTGTTTTTGCAACAGGAAACGAAGGAAAGATGCGGGAAATACGCATGATTATGGCGGATATTGGCATTCCGGTCGTTTCTATGAAGGAAGCAGGGGTTTCTGCTGATATTGAAGAGAATGGGGAAACGTTTGAAGAAAATGCGGTCATTAAGGCAAAAACAGTGATGGAGCTGACGGGCGAGATGGCGATGGCTGATGATTCCGGACTTGAGATTGACTATCTTGGCGGGGCTCCCGGTATTTATTCTGCACGGTATATGGGCGAGGATACGCCGTACAGCATTAAAAATGCGGAGCTGATCGAAAAGCTGAGCGGTGCACAGGGGGAAGAGCGGAGTGCACGGTTTGTCTGCGCGATTGCCTGCGTGATGCCGGACGGTACGACTCTGACCTCCCGCGGCGTGATGGAAGGGCGCATCGCTCGCGAGATCAAGGGAGAGAATGGGTTTGGATATGACCCGATTTTTTATCTTCCGGAATACGGCTGTACTTCGGCTGAGATCACACCGGAAAAGAAGAATGAGCTGAGTCATCGGGGAAAGGCATTGAGAGAAATGAAAGAAAAGCTCAGAAACTATCTGGATCAGAAATGAAAACTGAGGAAAAGACTGAGGGCAAAGCATGAAAATTCTTATTTTAAGCGACACGCACGGGCGTGAAGAGAATCTGGAAAAAGTGCTGGAGCGGGAAGGTATGCCGGACTACATGATTCATCTCGGGGATTCGGAAGACAGCGGAGAACATATACGGAGTATGATCACCTGTCCGCTTTATATTGTGGCCGGAAACTGCGATTTCTTTTCGGATCTTCCCAGGACGGCGATCGTAGAGATCGGCAGCTTCCGGATCCTGATGACGCACGGGCATTATTATTATGTCTCGGTGGGAACAAGGGATCTGGTAGAAGACGCGAAGGCGAATGACTGCAATATAGCGATGTTTGGCCATACGCATAAGCCGTTCGTCGATAGGAGCGATAAAGAGCTTACGGTATTGAATCCTGGCAGCCTGTCGTTTCCGCGGCAGAACGGACGCAGGCCCAGCTATATCAGGATGACTGCCGGTGAAAACGGGGAAGCGGAATATGAAATCTGTTATATTTGAAGACAGGGGACGCCTTTCGGCGCCAGGGAAATGAAATACCCGGCGCCGGAAGGCGTTTTACTGTGTGATGATTTTTACTTTTTTTGATTCCAGAACGCGTTCGGTGAGTTTATTGAAGGGGCTGTCGCAGATCAGGGTCTGGACCTGATCCCAGGACGCGATCTGGAAAATCCCCTTTTTATTGTGCTTTGTGTGGTCTGCGAGGAGATAGTTTCGGGTTGTGTTTTTCAGGATGATCTGCTTCACGTTCGTAATGTCGATGTTCACATTGTCAAAAATCCCATCCTTCGTAAAACCGGCGCACGAAATGAAAGCGGATTCGGGGAAAATGCTTTTTGCAATGTTCGCAGTCAGCTTGGAATCCAGAGTGAGCCCGTCTTCGGGGTTCAGATATCCGCCCAGCATGAAAAGCCTGACGTGAGGGCGGCCGCTCAGATACTGGAAAGCGGCAGCGTTTGTCGTATAAATAGTCATCTGCTGCGTGACCGGAATGAGCTTCAGAAGTTCCGTAGCTGTTGAACTGGCGTCTAAAAAAGCGGAAGAGGTATTCAGCAGATACGGAAGGCTCAGTTTTGCTATGCGCTGCTTGAGATCTTCGTTTATGCCGGAACGGACGGAAAAGGGGGCGATTTTATCCGGGACGGAGGAAAGGATGGCTTTTCCGTATTTGCGGATAATCAGATTGCTGGATTCAAGGCAGTCCAGATATCTCCGCACAGTGACAGGGGAAATGTTGAAATATTGAGCAATGCTGTTTGTTGACACTTCATGGTTTTTCTTAATATAGTCGTAAATGAGTTTTTGTCTGTTTGTGAATTTCATCATGATCACCTCGCAATTGGAGAAAAGTTAATAAAATAAACGAGATTTTGGAACGGAAATGCTTTTGATATTATACAAGTTATCAAAAGATTTTACAAGTATAATTTTGAAATGCATCAATTTGTTTACAAAAAACGAAAAATGCTTAAAATGGCGTCTACAAACAAAAGGTTCTGTAAAGAAAAAAGATTGATTTTGCTGAAATTCATCATTTTACACAAAAATTGCAGGGAACAAAAAGTTTATATAAAAAACTAAAATTACAGTTTTTTGTTTTAAATACGGGAAAAATTGGAGAATAAAAGATCGGAAAAAGCTGCGAAACGAAAAATAAAATTATCAATTTTGCACAAAAATGAGATGATTAAAAAACAAATAAACAAGCAAACGAACGAAAAAATAGTAGAAAATGAACGTTTCAAGGAGTAAAAAATATACAGAAAATGCGGAAAAAATATAAGGGAAAGAAGGGAATGGAGGAATGCAGAAGAAGGTAATGAAAGCTCTTGTTACCTACGGGGCGCATGATTACCGCCTGGAAGAGGTGGAAATACCGGAGGCAGGTCCCGGCGAAATGGTGATTAAAGTAGAGGGCTGCGGCATATGCGCCGGCGATTTAAAGGCATATCAGGGCGGAAGCGTATTCTGGGGCGACGGGGTTAAGCCGCCGTATCTGGAAGTGCCCGCCATTGGAGGACATGAGTTTGTGGGCCATATTGTGCAGCTTGGATCTGAGATGGATCAAAAGGAGACGTATCAGATCGCCGACAGCGATTTTAAGATCGGGGACCGGGTGGCTGTGGAACAGATTGCGCCGTGCGGTACGTGCCGGTTCTGCAGAGAGGGCCAGTATCACCTGTGCGCCCCACACAACGTGTTCGGCTTTAAATACTATCTGAACGGCGGGTTCGCAGAGTATGTGAAATTGCCGAAGGAAGCCCTGGTCTACAAGATACCGGAGGATATGCCGCTTTCAAAGGCGCTTCTGATTGAGCCGTACGCGTGTTCCATGCATGCCATCGAGCGCGCGAAAATAGAAAAGGACGATGTTGTGGTAATATCAGGGGCCGGCTGCCTCGGACTTGGGATGATCGCCGCAGCCGCGCGGCTTAGGCCGAAGCATCTGGTCGCGCTGGACCTGAATGAGGAGCGCCTGTGCAAAGCCAGAGAATTCGGCTGTGATATGACGGTCAATCCTGCAAAGGAAAATCTGGCGGATATTATCCGCGGCGTGACGGACGGTTACGGCTGCGATGTGTACATCGAAGCGACAGGGCATCCTTCCAGCGTGACGCAGGGTCTGGAAATCATCAGAAAGGGCGGCCGCTTTATAGAATTCAGCGTATTTATGGATACGACCACAGTCAACTGGAGCGTAATCGGCGATGAAAAAGAGCTGGATCTTTACGGGGTAAGTTTAAGCAGCAGATGCTTCCCGAAGGTGATCCGGGGATTATACACGGGAGAGCTGAAATCAGACGGAGTCGTCTCGCATACATTCCGGCTCGAGGATTATAAGGCTGCTTTCGAACAGAGCGGAAGCGGCGCAGGCTCCATAAAGGTTGCGTTTACATTCTGAAAAGAAAATAAGAAATAATTTTGTCATGCAAATTCCAGGCTGCTGATTTTATGGGCCCGAAAGCAGCCGATGTTTCAATGGCAGATTATTATAGAAAAAAGGAGGTTAATTTTATGAGATCAAAGGTTATTTCAAGTATGTTGGCCGCAGCAATGGTGATGGGACTGGCAGGACCGGCGATGCCCGCAGCGGCAGAGGAGGAGATTACGGTTTCGATCGCTACGCTGAACAATCCGATCTGCTCCAAGCTGGTGGAGCTGACAGACAAATATTATGAGGCGGAAGGCGTTAAAATTGATTTCGCTGTTCTTCCGGAAAATGACCTCAGGGAGAAAGCGACGCTCGAAGCTTCCACAGGCGGTACGACTTACGACGCGTATTTTACGGGACCTTATGAAGCGAATTTCTGGATTACATACGGATGGGCGGAAAACCTGCAGCCGTACATTGATAACATGACGGAGGAGCAGAAGGAAGCGTTCGACATTGAGGATATTTTCCCGAGTATCCGTGAGTCTCTTTCTGATCCTGAAACAGGCGACCTGTACGCGCTCCCGTTCTTCGGAGAATCCAATTTCTTTATGTATAATAAAGAGCTTTTTGAGAACGCAGGCGTAGAGATGCCGGAAAATCCGACCTGGGACGATATCTATGAGCTTGCGGTAGCGATCGACGACGAAGAAGCCGGAATCACCGGTATGACGATGAGAGGGGCTCCTGGATGGGGTATGAGCGGAGCGCCGTTTGTAACGATCGTCAACGCGATGGGCGGACAGTTCTATGATATGGACTGGAACGCTACGGTAGATACTCCGGAGCAGCGGGCTGCATGGGAGATGTACAAGAAGATCCTGCGCGACGCCGGACAGGATGATATTATTACTTATACATATAATGAGTGCATCAGCCTGATGACGTCAGGTAAATGCGGCATCTGGTATGACGCAACATCCAACGGCCCGAACCTTGAGGCAGAGGATTCCCTTATCAAAGGAAAAGTTGGCTATGCGCCGGCTCCGTCCGGATGGATCTGGAACTGGGCTATGAACATCAACCCGAACGCGGCGGATGAGAAGAAACAGGCCGCATTCGACTTCATGGTATGGGCATGCTCGAAAGATTATGTAAATCTTACTCTGGAAGAGGATCCGACAGGACAGGCAACACCGTCAGGCGTGCGTGCTTCTACGTATGAACTGGATGCGTACAAGGATCTTCCGTATGCGCAGCCGACGCTGGACGCGCTGGCAAACAGCGACTTCAATCATCCGTGTAAGAATGAAGTTCCTTACGTTGGATGCCAGTATATCGCTATTCCGGAATTTGCGGAAGCCGGCGACCGTATGACAGAAAATCTTGCGGCCTACGTAACGGACGATATGACGCTCGACGAAGCGATTGCAGATACGCAGGCAGTATTTGAGCAGGTAGCTGAAGAGGGCGGTTATAAGTAAATTCAAAGCTGGTTTGCGGCTTGGAAAGGCAGACGCCAGGCTGGTTGCAGTCTGGCGTCTTTTCTTACCGGAGAAAGCCGCGGGCAGGAGTAAGGATGGAATGAGGACTATGAATAAGAAAAAAAGAATTCCCGGCAAAAAGTATCCGATCGACCGTACCTTTGTCGTGCCGGCCCTGGTGATCGTTGCGGTCGCTACGCAGGCGCCGTTTTTGCTTTCGATTATTTTTTCTCTGCTGCGGTGGAATATTGTACGGCCTGATCAGGGAATTACGTTTGCCGGACTGCAAAACTTCATATATTATCTGGCGGATTCCGAATTTTACATTATATGCCTGCAGACGGTAGGCATTATTGGCGCTTCGCTGATTATCTGCATGGTGCTCGGGTATCTGATCGCCCTGATGCTGGACAGCGATATCCCCGGTAAGACGCTGTCAAGGACACTGATTTTAAGCCCGTTTTTTATCATGACTACGACGACCGGAGTCCTCTGGAAAACGACAATCCTGAATACGAATTACGGATGGGTGGGCAAGCTGTCCGATATGCTGAATATTGATGTAGTCGACTTTGTGAGTTTCTATCCGAGGCAGACGCTCGTGTTCCTGTTTGTATGGCAGTGGATGCCGTTTTTCGTTCTGGTGCTGCTCGGCGGCCTTCAGGGAATCCCGGGAGAGGTTCTGGAGCGCGCGAATCTGGACGGCTGCAGCTGGTTCGAGATGGTGTTCAAGATCAAGCTTCCGATGATCTTCAATCATATGCAGGTCGCCCTGCTGCTCGGTTTTATTTTTTTGATGAAGGAATTCGGCCTGATTCTGACTACGACGAACGGAGGGCCGGGGCAGAAGTCCTATACGCTGACCTTTTATATTTATAAAGCCTTGTTCAGCGGCTCGAATGTAGGACGGGCGGCGACACTGTCTGTGCTGACGGTAATCGGCATGCTGATCATCATCAATCTGATCCAGAAGGCGATTAAGATACGCCGCCGGAAACTGTGACAATGAGGAGGGATAAGGTGAAAAAGGTAGTGATACAGAGGGATGCCAGAAGTAAAAAGGCTGCCGCTAAAAAAGAGGTGCGGAGATGGATTATCGGAATCCTCGTACTCATTTTTGCGCTTTTTTATTTCTTTCCGATACTTTATATGATTCTGAGCGGATTTAAGACGGAGGCGGAGGCGGCCGTGCCGTCGCTGCTGTTCCATCCGACGCTTGTGACATGGAAAAAGGTGCTTTCTGACGCGTCGATGATTAATTATCTGACAAATACAGTGTACCATGTAGTGTTCGGAACGCTGCTCTGTCTTGTGATCGGAATCCCCGCCACTTATGCGCTGGTGTTCGCGAAATTCAAAAAGGAAGGCCATGGAGAGAGCTATTATAACTGGTTTGTGACAACCATTCTGCTGCCGCCGGTGGCTGTGCTGATCCCGCTCTATATTATATTCCAGCAGCTGAACCTGAATCATGTCAGGGGAGGCCTTCTGTTTTTATATGTAGGTTTCCATCTTCCGATCTGTATCTGGCTTCTGCATTCCTTCTTTAAGGATGTGCCGGAGGAAGTGGTAGAGGCTGCTAAGATTGACGGCTGCTCCAGCGCGGCGCTGATCTGGAGGATTATTATACCGCTTACAAAAACAGGGATTATGACAGCCGGGCTGCTTGTCGCCGTATTCATATGGAATGAGTTTTTCCTGGGATATAATCTGACTACGAACGCAACGGCTACGCTCCCGGTTTATATGGCCCGGTTCGGGCAGCAGCAGGGGCAGTTTATCGCGCAGTTGTCCGCTTCCGCTTCGATTTCCTGTATTCCGCCGCTGATTTTCGGCTGGATTTCACAGAAATCACTGATTAAGGGGCTGACTGCGGGCGCTGTAAAAGGATAAGAGATCAAACAGAAACGAGGAAAAATAGCGATGAAAATAACAGAAAAATTTAATCTGGAAGGGAAAAATGCGGTCGTTACAGGCGGAGCGCAGGGGATCGGCCTGAACTACGCGATGGCGGTCGCCGGCGCAGGAGCCGGTGTGGCAATCGCGGACCTGAATATAGGAAAGGCCCGGGAAACGGCTGAGCGGATTGCGCGGGAATTCGGCGTAAAGACGATGGCGATCGAGGTGGACGTTACGGTTCCGGAGCAGGTAGAGCGTATGTGCAGGGAGATGGCGGAAGAGATGGGGCGCATCGATATTGCCTTCTGCAATGCCGGCATTTCCATTAACGTGCCAGCGGAAGAGATGACGTATGAGCAGTGGCGCAAAGTCATTGATATTAATTTGACGGGCGTATTCCTTACGGCGACGGCGGCGGGCAGATACATGATCAGGCAGGGCGGAGGCAGTATCATCAATACGGCGTCGATGTCTGGGCATATCGTAAACATTCCGCAGCCGCAGGTGGGGTACAACGCCTCAAAGGCCGGAGTGATCATGCTGACGAAATCGCTCGCCGTGGAGTGGGCAGATAAAAATGTCAGGGTGAACAGCATCAGTCCCGGCTATATTATGACGGATCTGACGAAGGGGAACGAGCTGATTCCGAGATGGGAGGAATTGTCCCCTTACGGAAGAATGGGAAAACCGGAAGAGCTTCAGGGGATCGCGCTGTATCTGGCGAGCGATGCGAGCTCCTTTACGACCGGAGCAGATTTTGTGGTGGACGGCGCTTATACCTGCGTCTGATCTGGAAGGAGGATCTGGGAATGGCCCATATTGTACTGAAAAATATTTGTAAAACATATCCAAACGGTGTCAGCGCAGTGGACAATTTTAATCTGGAAATTGAAGATAAAGAATTTATTATATTCGTCGGCCCTTCCGGCTGCGGAAAATCTACGACGCTGCGCATGATCGCCGGACTGGAGGATATTACGGCAGGGGAGCTGTTGATTGACGGAAAGATCATGAACGAGGTTCCGCCGAAGGATCGTGATATTGCGATGGTATTTCAGAGCTACGCGCTGTATCCGCATATGACGGTTTATGACAATATCGCGTTCGGGCTCCGCCGGAAAAAGCTGTCAAAGGCGGAGCTGGATGAAAAAGTCAAAAACGCCGCAAGAATATTGGGGCTGGAAAGCCAGCTCGCGAAAAAGCCGCGCGAGCTTTCCGGAGGACAGAAGCAGAGGGTGGCGATGGGGGCGGCCATCGTCAGGAATCCAAAGGTGTTTCTGATGGACGAGCCGTTGTCGAACCTTGACGCGAAGCTGCGCGTGCAGATGCGTGTCGAGCTTGCAAGGCTGCATGAGAGCCTCGGGGCGACGATTGTGTATGTGACGCACGACCAGACGGAGGCTATGACGCTTGGCAGCAGGATCGTGGTCATGAAAGAGGGCATCATACAGCAGGTGGATACGCCGAACAATCTTTACACGAAGCCGGCGAATATGTTTGTCGCAGGCTTTATCGGATCGCCGCAGATGAATTTCCTTTATTCTGTTGTGAAGGAAGAGGATGGAGCGACATTTCTTCAGCTTGGGGATGTCCGGCTTCCTGTGACGGAGGAGCAGCGGGAGAAGCTGCGCGGAATGGACGGAAAACAAATCGTTCTCGGCATCAGGCCGGAGGACATCATGTGCGGGGCGGAAGCAGAGAAATACAGTAAGTGGGGAATTACGGTTACCGCGGAGGTGTACGAGCTTCTTGGCTCGTCGGCGCTTCTCTATTTTGAGTTTGCCGGGAGCAGGGTTACTGCAGATGTAAAGCCCGGTGTCGGGGAAAAAGAGGGAGAGCGCGTGCATTTGGCCCTGCATATGGAACGGGCGCATCTGTTTGACGCGGCGACAGAACAGAGAATCTGAGATTGGAGGAAAACGGTAATGAAGGGAAAGATGAAAGTCGTATATCTGACAGAACCTGGAAAGATGGAGATCGCAGAGGAGCCGATTCCGGAGGTGACGCCGGGAAACGCTCTGGTAAGAATTGAATATAACGGCATCTGCGGCTCTGACGTGCACTTTTTTAAGGATGGAAGAGTGGGAGACTGCGTGCTGACAGACAAGTTCGTCCTGGGACACGAGGTGTCCGGGACGGTCGTGGAAGTAGGCGAAGGAGTAACGAATGTCAAGGCCGGCGACCGGGTAGCGCTGGAGCCGGGATACGGATGCGGGAAATGCGAGTACTGTAAGACGGGGCGCTACAATCTCTGCCCGGAGATGAAGTTTTTTGCGGCCCCGCCGGTGAGCGGCGCTTTGAAAGAGTACGTAAGCCATCCGGCTGATATGTGCTTCAAACTGCCGGACAATGTATCGACCATGGAGGGCGCCCTGGTTGAGCCGCTGGCAGTCGGGCTGCATGCGGCAAGCCTCGGAGACGTGTCGCTCGGGCAGTCGGTGGTAATCCTGGGGGCCGGCTGTATCGGACTGGTGACGCTGCTTGCGGCAAAAGCGCGCGGAGCGGCGAAAGCAGTTGTGGTTGACCTGTTTGAAAAACGGCTGGAATTTGCAAGGAATATGGGAGCGGATGTCACGATCAATGCGTCGGAGGAAAATGTGATTGACAGAATCCATGAGATTCTGGGCGAGGGACCGGACGTCGTATTTGAGACGGCAGGTTCTCCGGCCACAATCGCCCAGACGTCCTGGATATCGAAAAAGGGCGGCACGATCGTGCTCGTCGGGATGTCGGCGCAGAGCGAGATTACGTACAATTTCTATCAGATCATGCAGAAGGAAGTTACGATAAAATGTGTTTTCCGTTACCGCAACCTGTATCCGGTCGCGATCGCGGCGATCGCAGGCGGACGCATCAATGTAAAGCAGATCGTGACGCATGAGTTTACGCTGGAGCAGTCGAATGAGGCGTTTTCTACCGTGGTGGAAGATGCGCAGAACGTAGTGAAAGGCATTATCAAAATGTAGGACGGTTTCTGAAAAAAGGGTGAGAGGTTTGAGCAGAGTAATAGCGGTAGATGTGGGGGCCACGAGCTACCGGGTGATTGAAGGAATCTATTCCGGCGGGCGGCTGGATATGAAGGTTCTGGCAAGGTTTCGGCATGGCCCTGTATGGTTGGACGGACATTACAGATGGAATGTCTGCGAGATAGCAGAGAATGTAGTTAAAACGATACAGGCTGCCGCAGGCAGCGGAGAACCTGTGAGTTCGGTCGGTTTTGATACGTTCGGGACGGATTTTGGCCTGCTGGACGGAGACGGGAATCTGCTGGATCTGCCTGTAGCATACAGAGATGACATCAGCGACGGGATATATGAAGCGTATTTTCAGGAGGAAGAAAGGCTGTATGAGGAAGCAGGCGGAACATTCGCAACAACATGCACGGCGCATATCCTGAAAGGAATGCAGGTACAGCGATACAGCCCTTTGGACAAGGCAGAAGCGCTGCTGTTTATGCCGGATCTTCTGGCCTTTTTGATGACAGGAAATGCGGTGAATGAAGTGACGATCGCAACGACTTCGCGTCTTTTGGATCTGAAGAACAGAAGGTGGAACGAAGCGTTTATTGAAGAACTTGGCATTCCGGTCAGGATTTTCCACCGCCTTTCGGAAAGCGGGACAGCGGTGGGAAGGCTGCGAAAAGAAATCGCTGCCGGGATCCCGAATCTTCAGGAGACGGAAGTGATAGCGGTTGCGGGTCATGACACGGCTTCTGCTGTCGCAACAGTTCCAAACCGGGCGGGATGTTCCTTTATCAGCAGCGGTACATGGTCTGTAAAAGGGATTGTCACAGAACACCCGTACATAGATGCAAAGGCATGTAAGTATAAAATGTGCAATGAGGGCCAGCCCTGGGGGAAAAACAGACTGCTGCGGAATATAACTGGAATGTGGCTTTTGGAGGAGTGCGTCCGGAGCTGGAAAGCGGAAGGAAAAAAGATTGAGATACCGCAGATGGTATCTTTGGCTTTTGAAAAGCCGGAATTTCCGGCTGTCATCTATACAGATGCCCCTGATTTTGCCAAAGCTGGGAATATGCCGGAAAAAATAAAAGAGTTTTGCAGGCGTACCAGGCAGCCGGTGCCGTGGACTCCGGTCGATATCGTGCAGACGATCGTGCGGGGGCTGGCGTGTGAATACCGGCGGCACAATGAACAGCTGGAGCAGGTGACAGGAGAAAAAATTACAGATATTTACATTATGGGCGGGGGAAGGAATAACCGCTATCTGAACCAGCGGACAGCGGATGTGACCGGATGCCGGGTCACTGCGGGACATCCGGAGGCGACAGCCATGGGAAATCTGTTGGTCCAGCTTTGGGCTCATGGAGATGTTCTGAAAACGGAGCAGTTTCCGGAAATCGCAGGCCGTGACATGCCGGAAGAAATTTTCCGGCCGCAGAACGATTACGAGCGGGAGACTCTGTACAGGGGATATCTGGATATGATAGCAGAATACTTTGAAAAATAAGCAAAAGGAGCGGAAAAAATGCAGGGAAAATATATGCGCGGTATTGCGGCAATGGGGCAGGGAAAAGTAGCGTATGTAGAAGATGTTCCGGTGCCCGAGATCGGACCGTATGAGGCATTGGTCAAGGTAAAAGCGTGCGGGTTCTGCAATGGTACTGATTTTCATATTATTAAAGGAGAAATGCCGATAGAGGTTGACGGATTTCCGACACTGATCGGGCACGAGGCAGTCGGCGACATCGTTGAACTCGGAAGCAAAGTGCGGAATTATAAAGTGGGCGACAGGATTTTAAATCCGATGGTCCGGATCATGCCGGGCAGCGGATATGGAAATACCTGGGGCGGTATGTGCGACTATGCCTACGTACAGGACCGGCAGGCAATGATCGATGACGGCGTGGACGAAAAAGAGCTGACGGACCGTCAGCTGGAGTGTGTGACGATCCCATCCGACTTTGATCCGATCGACGCAGGGAATCTTGTTACCTTGAACGAGTGTTTCAGCGCGGCAAAAAATTTTAAAGTCCAGGATAAGGATGTACTTGTATACGGGGCCGGCCCGATGGGACTGGCCACGATGAGGTACATGCGGTATCTGGGCGCAAAAAGCATTACGGTGATTGACGGAGTGGAAGAACGGCTGGAACTTGCCAAAACGCTGTCCGGAGCTGATGAAACCATAAATTATAATAAGGTAGATAAGAAAGAGGCTCTGGCCGGGAGATTATTTGACAGAGTGATCGATATCGTGGGACTGACATCGATCCTGCTGGAGGGTTCTCACCTGCTGCGGCCGTACGGGATCGCAGGTTCGATGGGAGTTCTGCGCAACACGGATTCGACGGTCAATGTTTCGGAACTGAAAAATAATACACTGCTCCAGATGCTCAATTTTCCGTACGGGCAGTGGGATGTAACGATGGAAAATATTGAACTGATGAAAAACGGCATTATTCATCCGAAAGATTTCTACAGCCATGTTAAGGGGCTGAAGGATATACAGGAAGTCGTGGAGCTGGTGGCTGAGAAAAAGACAATAAAAGTGATTATGGATCTGGAAAGGTAACAGAAGAATGGGTGTAAAAGAACTGAAAGAATTAATCTGTGATATAGGACAGAGGATTTACAGAAACGGGTTTGTGGCTGCTAATGATGGAAATATCACAGTCAAACTGAATGAAAGAGAATTTCTGACGACGCCGACAGGAGTCAGCAAAGGGTATCTCAGGCCCGATATGATCGTGAAAGTAAATGAAAAAGGAGAAGTTCTGGAAGGGAACTGGAAACCGTCGTCTGAGGTCAAGGTTCATTTAAAAGTGTACGAGCAGAGAGATGATGTGGGAGCGGTCGTACATGCGCATCCGCCGTATGCCACAACGTTTGCAGTGGCACATATCCCGCTGGATGCATATATTCTTCCGGAATCGGTCTATGCGCTTGGAGCTGTGCCAATCGTACCGTATGCCCAGCCGTCCACGCAGGAGCTGGCGGATGGCCTGGTTCCGTATCTGCAGGATTATGATGCGTTTCTTCTGGAAAATCACGGGACTGTTACTGTAGGCAGCGATCTGGTGAAGGCGTATTATAAAACCGAAACATTAGAGTACAATGCAAAGATCACATACCTGACCAGACTGCTGGGGAAGTGCAACGAGCTGCCGTCAGAGGAGATTGATAAGCTGATCAGTTCTTTCCGAAGCAGCAATCCAAATGGCAGGCATCCGGGATATAAAAAATTCGACTGATCGGCAACGCGCGGGATTGATTTGCGAGAGATGCTTTTCCGTGATATAATCGATGTGCAGTTTTCGCAATATAAAAATTCACATCGTTCAAAAACAGATTTTATCGAGGAAAATAATGAAATTAGGTTCCAACATCATTGATATTCAGAAGAAAAACCGAAGCATCGTGCTGCAGACTTTGATGGAGCACCCAGAGATTTCGCGCGTCGAGCTTGCGAGGATCACGCAGCTGAATAAGGCAACGATTACAAATATTATCCATGAGTTTCTCCATGCGGGGATCGTAAAGGAGATCGGTCAGATCGAAGCGAGCAACGGGAGGAAGGTGGCAGGACTCAGTCTGTGTATGGAAGGTGTGGTGACGGTTGTGGTCTACATCCATACCAGCTATATGCTGACTGCAGTCTGCAATATGCATGGAAAGATTGAGAATGATACCTGGACCGCGTACCGGGATGACCATGATATGGTCGGCGTTCTGGAGCAGTACCAGGAGGAAGGGCAAAAACAGCTGGAATACTGCAGGGCAAAAAACTACAAAGTGCTTGGGGTTTCTGTCGCTACTCTGGGATGGCTGTTCCATGAGAACGGCAGATATTATATTAAAGCGGGTATGATGGCTGAGGGATTTGAAGAGCTGGATATCAAAAATGCGTTTTCGGAAATGTTTCCGGATATGGAAATATGGGTGGATCACGACGCCAACATGAGCGCACTTGCGGAATGGTACGAGCTTGGAAAGGAAGGAAAACGGATGCCGGAATCCCTGCTGAGCATTGTGGGAGGCATAGGATTCGGCGGCGGTATTGTCATACGCGGAGAAGTGTTTGGCGGAAGCAACGGGATCGCAGGTGAAGTGGGCCACATGGGGATCAACTGTATGACGCAGCGTTCCCGGAAAAACAGCAGGATAGGCGGGATATGGGAAGATTATGCCTCGCCGGCGGCGATCCGGGAAACGGTATGGGAAGCATATCAGGATTATCCGGGGACGGTGCTGAAAGAAAATTCGGGTTTGCCGGAGATATACGACGCATATGAAATGGGAGATGAACTGGCTGAAAGGGTGCTGAACCACGCTGTGAAATATCTGGCATACGGCCTTACCAGTCTCATCTTTATTTTGAATCCGGAAGTGATCGTACTGGGAGATGAGATTATCAGGAGCAGTAAATTTGAGAAAAGACTGTACCAGTATATGAGAGATTTTCTGCCGGATGAATTGTACAGAACATTAAATATCCAGTTTTCCAGATTCGGGAAAAACGGGATTTTGATAGGCGCAGGGCTTGCAATGGTAAAACATTATCTGCGCACCTATAAGATGATAGATTTTATCGCTGATACGTACAGGGAATAAAAGTCTTCGCTATGTGGCGGGCGCATACTGCGTTGCAGATTCGGCATTGTACTTTTTGCGTACCTCACTCTATAATCATACACGGGACAGTGGAACAAGGCGTCCGGATGAGGGATTGCCTGCTGGATAAGAGGAGGTAGGAAATGGAGAACAGGAAAAGAAGGAGGCGGATAGCCGGATTGGCTTATCTGGTAATTGTGCTGAGCGCATGCAGTCTGGCAGCGGCAGCTTCTGAGAGCAGCCCTCTGAAAAGCGATCAGGCAAATGAGACGGAAACGACGGGAAGAAACGGCTCAATGTTTGAAGCTGTGACGCGGGATACCAAAGTGCAGGAAGTGATCGATAATCCTGTCTTTGAGGATTATGGAAGGCTGCTTTTTCCGGTGGACAGAGAGATTGACGAGGATCTGACTCTGGAAGATGCAGGAGATATTCTGGTCTGGTACAATGATATTAATCCCGACAAAACGGTGGAGATCGTAAATTACCTTGGAGAGCAGGCTGCATCTGGCAATCAGATTTTTTATGATATTTATACAGAAGAAGAAAAAGCAGAAGACCCGGATAAAGAAGATACCGGTCTGTTTCTTTTCCGGGGAGAACCGGGAGGAAAAACAGCGATCTGCAATGCAGGCGGCGGATTCGTTTATGTGGGAGCGATGCAGGACAGTTTCCCGCATGCGCTGGAACTTTCGAAGAACGGATACAATGCCTTTGCGCTGATCTACCGCCCCGGCGCGCAGACAGCCTGTGAGGATCTTGCACGCGCGATTGCTTTTATCCATGAGAATGCAGATGAGCTGCAGGTCGATGTATCGGAATACTCTCTGTGGGGCGGCTCCGCGGGCGCAAGAATGGCTGCATGGCTTGGAAGCTACGGGACGGAAGCGTTTCAGGAGGAGGCTTATCCGCGTCCTGCGGCTGTGATCATGCAGTATACCGGATTATCGGAGGTGACTGGAAATGAGCCGCCAACCTATAACTGCGTCGGGACCAGCGATGGAATTGCACCCTACCGCATCATGGAAGAACGGATTGAACAGATCAGGAGCCAGGGAACTGACGCTGAGATTGAAGTGTTTGAGGGTCTGCCTCACGGCTTCGGACTCGGGGAAGGGACCGTGGCGGAGGGCTGGATCGACCGCGCGATAGATTTCTGGGAAAGACAGATGATAAAATAGAATCAAGTAAGCAATAAGAATTAAGTAATAAATGAGGGGATCCCAAAAGCCATGAGGCGGCTTGCGGGATCTCCTCATTTATTGTTCCGGATGTACGGTTACAGTACCTGGCAGAATTCCACCTGCTCACCGGTAGGGCTTAAGATTTTGAAGTAACGGCATCCGTTTTCCCAGAAGTTTGCGATTCCCTCGATCCCTTCTGTGCAGATCTGATAGCCTGCATCTACGCAGTATTTGTAGTCTGCTTCGATATCATTGGAAAGATAGGAAATGTGGTCGATTTTTCCTCTGGCATCTGCCGGGAGCGTATCGTCCTGATACATTTCATACGTCACGGAGCCGTCTGCCGTAGACAGAAAATAAACGTTCTTCCCGTTTGCATCCTGAAATTTTCCCTTCACATGCAGTCCCAGTACGTTCTGATACCATGCGGCGTCTGACTCTACGTCTGAAACAGCTAATCCGATGTGGTCCAATGGCCTGTTTTTGATCATACTCTTGTCCTCCTTATCCTTTTATTGTTTTCTTGGTTTCTATGGAACGCTCCATTGAAGTCAGTATATCACAAAATTCATTCTATAGACAGAACTCTTTTTTCTGCATGGCTGAACTGAATTGCATGGGGATGGAATCTGTGCTATACTGTTAAAAAGGAGAAAACAGCAAAAAATAGAAAGGTATGGAGGGGAACTATGAAAAAGAAGTATGTGATCGGCCTTGACTATGGTACGCTTTCGGGGCGTGCCGTACTGGTGGACTGCGCCGACGGAACGATACTGGCGTCTGCAGTAAAAAATTATGAACATGCAGTGATGGACCGCAGTCTGCCGGGCGGAGAGATCCTTCCGGGAGCTGACTGGGCGCTGCAGTATCCGCAGGATTATCTGGATGTGCTTGCGGAGACGGTACATACCGTTGTGCAGAAGGGAAGCGTGCCGAAAGAGGATATTATCGGCATCGGCCTTGATTTTACTTCCTGCACTATCCTGCCGGTGGATGAGAAGAATGAGCCGCTCTGTGAACAGGAGCAGTTCAGAGGGGAGCCGCATGCCTACGTAAAACTGTGGAAACACCACGGTGCGCAGCCGCAGGCGGATCAGATCAGCGCGCTTCTGGAAAAACGAGGCGAGATCAATAACATTCAGTACGGAGGAAAAATTTCTTCAGAGCTTCTGCTTCCGAAAGTACTGCAGATTGCGGAAGAAGCGCCGCATGTGTACGAAGCGGCAGACCAGATCCTGGAGGCCGGAGACTGGCTGACACAGAGACTGACAGGCGGAAGAAAGCGTTCCGGGAACCTTGCCGGGTATAAGGCCATGTGGACGGAGGAGACGGGTTACCCTTCAAAGGCTTTCCTCAAAGAACTCTCGCCTCTGCTGGAAAATCTGGCAGAAGAAAAGCTGGGAAGCGATATTGCGCTGGCCGGAGAGGCATCCGGAACGCTGACTCAGGAGTGGGCGGACCGTCTGGGCCTGGCTGCCGGGATACCGGTGGCGGCGGCGATTATTGATTCTCATGCGGGCATGCCGGGAAGCGGCGTGAGCCGGCCGGATCAGATGATGATGGTAGTCGGGACGTCGAGCGTCATGCTTGCACTGTCTGAGGACGGATATGCGAAAAACGGCGTGGTAAGCGGTGTGAAAAATGCGATCCTTCCCGGATATTTTGCATTGGAATCAGGGCTTGCGGCTGTCGGAGACATGTTTGGCTGGTTCGTGGACAATGCTGCAGCGCAGTCCTGCGCAAAGCAGGCAGAAGAAATGGGAGCCAATCTTCACACTTACTTATCGGAAAAGGCAGCGGGATTAAAGCCGGGAGCAAACGGGCTGATCGCGCTTGACTGGTGGAACGGGAATAAGACGCCGTATGTGGACGGACGTCTTTCCGGAGCACTCATTGGCTGTACGCTGACGACGAAACCGGAAGAAATCTATCGTGCTCTGATCGAGGCGACTGCGTTCGGCACGAAAAAAATCCTTGACCTGTTTGAAGAGGCTCATGCGGATATCAAAACGATCATTGCGAGCGGCGGGATTGCTGAAAAGAATCCGCTGCTGATGCAGATTTACGCAGACGTGCTGGAGCGAGAGATCATGGTATCTGATACGGACCAGACTGCGGCGCTCGGTTCGGCGGTATATGCTTCCGTCGCGGCAGGAGCGGCGGCCGGCGGTTATGATACCGTCGGAGAAGCGGTATCGAACATGAGCCACCTGAAGGATATTGTGTACCGCCCGAATCCGGAAAATACAGAACGTTACCGCGAACTGTACGGGATCTACTCGGAGCTGGTGGAACTGTTCGATCCGAAGAAGTCAGATGTGATGGGCCGTCTGCACCGCCTGCGCCAGTGACGGCCGGCGCGTGCCATCGGTGCGCACTTACAGATAAAATGCTTGACTTCCATATGCCTGGTATGTTACACTATACGGGCGTATGGAAGCAGGCTTTTTTTTTGTGCCTTAAAACAAAGAACAGCAGCCTGACTGCTGAACACGACAAATTTAGAGAGCGAGGTGGAAGTTGTGCGTGTAAGAATCACATTGGCATGTACTGAGTGTAAGCAGCGTAATTACAACATGACAAAGGATAAGAAGACTCATCCGGACAGAATGGAAACGAAGAAATACTGTCGTTTCTGCAGAACACACACGTTACACAAAGAAACGAAGTAAGAGATAGATTCGTGCAAAGGAAGTGAAGATATGGCAGAGAAGACTGAAAAAAGTTCGAAAAAAAGCTGGTTCGACGGACTCAAGACTGAGTTTAGGAAGATCATCTGGCCGGACCGGAAATCGCTGGTGAAAGAGACCGGTGCCGTAGTTGCCGTTTCTATCGTACTCGGAATAATCATTGCACTGCTTGATTTTATCTTCAAGTATGGTGTGGACATTCTGGTAAACATCAGTTTCTAAATGAATTGAGGACAGGGTGATTGTATGGCAGAAGCTAACTGGTATGTAGCTCATACGTATTCAGGATATGAGAACAAAGTAAAGGCCAACATCGAGAAGACGATTGAGAACAGACATCTGGAGGATCAGATTCTGGAGGTTCGAGTGCCGCTTCAGGATGTTGTCGAAGTGAAAAATGGCGTGAAGAAAACAGTTCAGAAAAAGATGTTTCCGGGCTATGTGCTTCTCAATATGGTGATGAACGATGACACCTGGTATGTAGTGAGAAATACACGCGGTGTTACGGGATTCGTTGGTCCGGGTTCCAAACCGGTTCCGCTGACAGAGACTGAGATGTTCAATCTCGGTATTCAGGCAAACAATATTTCCGTGGAATTCGCTGAAGGAGATATGGTTACCGTAGTAGGCGGAGTGTGGAAGGATACAGTCGGAGTGATCCAGACTGTCAATCAGAGCAAGCAGAGCGCTACAATCAATGTTGAACTGTTCGGCCGTGAAACACCGGTGGAGATCAGTTTCACTGAGATCCGTAAGGCGTGAGACGGTGTACCGCACCGGGATTCACAAAAGTGTGTAGAACAAGTAAACTATCCCCGGCAAGACCGCGGGACGTGGGAGGGAAGAAGTACTCCCGACATTACCACATAGGAGGTGCCTGACATGGCAAAAAAAGTAACAGGTTATATTAAATTACAGATTCCTGCTGGTAAAGCGACACCAGCACCGCCAGTTGGACCGGCTCTCGGACAGCATGGTGTAAATATCGTTCAGTTTACAAAGGAGTTTAACGCAAGAACGGCTGATAAGGGCGACCTGATCATTCCGGTAGTTATCACTGTTTATGCGGACAGAAGCTTCAGCTTCATCACAAAGACTCCGCCTGCAGCAGTTCTTCTGAAGAAAGCATGCAATATCAAATCAGGTTCCGGAGTTCCGAATAAGACGAAGGTAGCTACGATTTCCAAAGACAAGATCAGAGAGATCGCAGAGATGAAGATGCCGGATCTGAATGCCGGAAGCATCGAAGCGGCGATGAGCATGATCGCAGGTACGGCACGAAGCATGGGTATCACAGTAGAAGAGTAAAACCGTTTGTGAACAGAACAAGTGGGAGGGCAATCCCCGCAAATACCACCAGGAGGTTATTTAATATGAAAAGAGGAAAGAAATACGCAGAGGCTGCTAAGGCGATCGACCGTACAGTCCTCTACGATGTAGATGAAGCGATTGCTCTGGCTAAAAAGTCAGCAGTAGCAAAATTTGATGAGACGATCGAAGTTCACATCAGAACAGGATGTGACGGACGTCATGCAGACCAGCAGATCCGTGGCGCAGTAGTACTTCCGCACGGAACTGGTAAGAAAGTCCGCGTTCTTGTATTCGCCAAGAATGCAAAGGCTGACGAGGCTCTTGCTGCAGGCGCTGAATACGTAGGAGCAGAAGAGCTGATTCCGAAGATCCAGAATGAAGGATGGCTGGATTTCGATGTTGTAGTAGCTACACCGGATATGATGGGTGTTGTCGGACGTCTCGGACGTGTACTTGGACCGAAGGGACTTATGCCGAACCCGAAAGCAGGAACTGTTACAATGGACGTAACAAAAGCTGTCAATGATATCAAGGCTGGTAAGATCGAATACAGACTGGATAAGACAAACATTATCCATGTGCCAATTGGTAAAGCTTCTTTCACAGAGGAGCAGTTAACGGACAACTTCCAGACGCTTATTGAAGCAATCAACAAAGCAAGACCGGCAGCAGTAAAAGGTCAGTTTTTGAAGAGCGTGACGATCGCTCCGACAATGGGACCTGGCGTAAAGCTGAATCCGGTAAAACTTGCATAATAAATTGCAAAGAAAAAATTCCCGAAGGTACGCGCTTCGGGAATTTTTTTTACTATATTTCCTGCCGTGAAAGTATAATGAAAGAAAATAAAACGAAAGAAAAAGAAAACGGTGATTGATTCTGGCAGAGAAAAAAGATATAATGATACATAAGAAAAGAAGGGACGGATATGTGTTTTGAGATACTAAAGGAGGTGGAAAGCAATGTTTTCAGAAGAAAGAAAAGAAAAGATTCTGGAGATCGTGAACCGCAGGAAGACAGTGAAGGTATCGGAGCTGAGTGATATTTTAAAGACCTCGGAGGTGACGGTGCGGCGCGACCTCGATGAGCTGCACAGTGAGCAGAAGCTGTACCGGACCCACGGAGGCGCGATGCTTCTGCGGCATGAAAAGAATGAGCTGCCGTGGCAGGAGCTGGCAGTGCGGCAGATTGAAGAAAAAGAGAAGATGGCGCGGGTGGCATTTAAGTATGTGTGCGACAACGATGTGATCGCGATGGACGACTCAACGACGGTGCAGGAGCTGGCAAAGCTGATCGCGGCTGCTGATTTTGAAAATCTGACGGTCGTGACGATTTCCATACCTGTTGTAAATATCCTGCTCACGAATAAAAAGCTGAATGTTGTGATCATCGGAGGTCCGATCATTAATAACACAAATGCGGTGCTCGGCAGCATGGCGGAGCGTATGCTGAGCGAGATGCGTGTGGACAAGTGCTTTATCGGGATCAACGGCGTAGAAGAAGAAGGGATTTACACGACCAGCAATTTTATGGAAATGACGACGAAGCAGGCGATACTCGGAATATCCAGGCAGAAATTTATACTGGCGGATCATACGAAATTCGGCAATAAGAGCTTTCTCAAAGTGAATGATCTGGCAAGTGGTGTAGACTGCCTGATTACGGACTGCCGTCTGGAGGACTTTGACTATTCTACGATAGAAAAGGTGACCAATCTGGAGGTAGCGGAATAAATAGAAAAAAATATACAAAAAAGGGCCGCAGATGGGAGATGTACCGCCCAAAAATTGGACATATCTGATAAAAAAGAAAGAAATTTTCATGTTTTGTTGACATGAAAGTAAAAAGGTGGTATAAAATAAGAAACAGGAAATAAAACAAAGGAAAAGAAAGGAAAAAGAAAGAAAAACGAAAGAAAAAATAAAAGAAAAAAGATTTTCGATCGAAGAAGAAATAGAAAGGCTGTTTCTGTTTTTTCTAAATAATTATGATAATGGCAGCGGGGGTCCGGACGGGCGGCCGGCTGTACGTTATAAAACAAAGACAAATAAGTGTTAGGAGGAAAAAGGAATGAAAAAGAAACTGATTAGTACACTTTTGGCTGCAGCAATGGTTATGGCTCCTATGGCAGTAAATGCTGAGGATGCTACGGAAGCTACAACAGAGGCTACGACAGAAGCTGCAACGGAAGCGGCGGAAGCTGCAACAGAGGCTGGTACGGAAGCTGCTGAAGAGAAGGCTCTTCCGACGATCGATCCGGATAAAGAGTACGTGATCGGATATGCGCCGGCTACGCTGAACAACGCATTCTGGCTGGCAGTAAAAGATGGTGTTCAGCAGGCAATTGATGAGACTGGAGCTAATGTAACGCTGGTAGATATTGATGCAAACGGCGACCAGGCGATCATGAACGACGGTATCAGCAACCTGTTAAGCTCAGGCGTTGATGCACTTCTGTGTGCACCGGCTGACTCAAACGCTGTAGGTTCTGCTCTTGAGCAGTGCAATCAGGCAGGCGTTCCGGTCATCAACTTTGATACACCGGTTCCGGATGCAAGCCAGGTAGAGACGATCATCGCTTCCGATAACTACAATGCAGGATACGTTGTAGGACAGGATGCAGCTTCCAAGATGGAAGACGGCGCTAAGATCCTGATTCTCCACAGCCCGCGTGCATCAGCGTGTGTAGATCGTTATGACGGATTCATCGCAGCGCTGGATGAGAGCGGAAAAGAGTATACGATCGTAAACGAACTGGATGGACAGGGCGCAACAGAAGTTTCTCTTGGACTGACGAGCGACGCTCTGGTAGCAGACCCGGATCTGGAAGTTATCTTCGCAGTTAACGACCCGTCAGCTATGGGTGCTGTAAATGCGATCCAGCAGACAAGCGTTACTCTTGAAAAAGACATCATGGTATACGGTGTTGACGGAAACCCGGATGCTAAGAAGATGATCGAGGCTGGTACAATGGAAGGTACAGGTTCCCAGTCTCCGGAAACACTCGGATATGAGTCTATGATGGCAGCATTCAGCGTACTTGCTGGTGAAGAAGTTGAACCGGAAATCGTAGTTGATACATTCCTTATCACAGCAGACAATGTTGCTGAATTCGGTACAGACGGATGGCAGTAAGCCGGAAGGTTCTGATACAGTTATTGTAAAATAGCAAATTTATAAAAAGAGAAAGCAGTAGCAGCCTCGTGTATACGGGCTGCTACTCTTAAAAAGCAGAGGTGGGAAAATGCCTAAGACTTTAGTAGAAATGACTGGTATTACAAAAACTTTCCCTGGCGTAAAGGCGCTTGATAATGCACAATTGACACTGTACTCCGGCGAGGTCTTAGGCCTTTTGGGTGAAAACGGAGCCGGGAAGTCAACGCTGATGAATGTGCTTGGCGGCGTGTATAAACCAGATTCAGGAAAGATTGTGATCGACGGCAAAGAAGCCGTGATAGGGAGCGTAGTGGATGCGCAGAATCTTGGTGTTGCGTTTATCCATCAGGAGATTGCGCTTGTTCCGTACCTGTCGGTTGCGGAAAATATTTTCCTCGGCAGAGAGAGAATGTCTGCCGGAATGGTTGATAAGAAGAAAATGTACAAAGAAGCAAAGCAGTGGCTCGATATGGTAGGACTTGATGTCAATCCGGCGACCATGCTCTGCAAACTGAGTATCGGAAAGCAGCAGATGGTGGAGATCGCAAAAGCATGTTCTCTGAATATGAAGCTGCTGATCATGGATGAGCCGACCTCTTCTCTTTCGGAGAGCGAAGTAAAATCCCTGTTCGAAATGATGAATAAACTGAAATCCAACGGAATCGGATTGATTTATATTTCTCATAAGCTGGATGAGATCTTTACGATCACGGACCGCGTATGCGTCATGCGTGACGGCGGTTATGTAGGTACGATCGTCACAAAAGAAAGTTCCAGAGACGAACTCGTATCCATGATGGTAGGCCGGACGCTGGACAGCTATTATACAAGGACGTTCAATACGCCGGGCGAAGTCATGATGGAAGTGAAAAACATCAATTCCGGAATCCGGCTGCGCGACTGCAGTTTTAAAGTGCGCAAAGGAGAAATCCTCGGTTTTTACGGCCTGGTGGGAGCCGGACGTTCAGAGCTTGTGAAGGCGGCAATGGGGCTGTACCCGAAGGACAGCGGTACTGTATACGTAAAGGGCAAAGACGTAACGAAGCTCCCGACGATGAAGATACAGGAAAGCGGGGTTGCGCTTGTGCCTGAGAACCGTAAGCTGGAGGGACTGATCCTTAAGAACTCGATTTCTTTTAATATGAGTATTTCCGTGCTGCGCAAGTTCATGAACCATTTGCGTGTCAACGGGAAAAAGGAAAAAGAGATCGTCGACAACGGTATTGCTTCTCTGGCGGTAAAGACGCCGTCGAGAGACCAGAGAGTCGGAAATCTTTCAGGAGGAAATCAGCAGAAGGTAGTTCTTGCAAAGTGGCTGGCATCGGATCCTGAGATCCTGATCCTGGACGAGCCGACACGAGGCGTAGACGTCGGTGCAAAGGCGGAGATCTACAAGATTATGAATGAACTTGCTGCAAAGGGTATGGCGATTATCATGATTTCTTCGGAGATGCCGGAAATTGTAAACATGTGTGACCGTATCCTGGTAATGAATGATGGGAAAATCACGGGTGAGCTCGACAGATCCGAGTTTGACCAGGAGAAAATATTACATTACGTATTTGCGGAGGATGAGTGATTATGGGAAAGAAAATAGATTTAAGTAAATATGACGATCATGTGATTCTCGGACCGATCGTCCGTTATCTGAATTCAAATCTCGGTATTCTGGCAGCATTTATTATCCTGTGCGTTGTATTGACGATCGCAACGGACAGCTTTATGACACTGAATAACTGGCTGACGATTCTGAGGACCGTTTCTACGACGGGATTTCTGGCGATCGGCGTGATGCTGGCGATCATGCTTGGCGGTATCGACCTGATTGCAGGCGCGATGATCGCATGCTCCGGCTGTCTTGTAGTAGTCTGCATGGAGCGTTTTGGCATGAACATGATCCTGGCGATCGCAATCGGCCTTGTTCTGGGTATCATTGTTGGTTTTGTCAACGGAGCGATCATTGCATACAGCGGAATCCATCCGTTCGTAGTTACACTGGCTATGCAGAGTATCCTGCGCGGTGCTGCGTACCTGATCGCCAATGGCCAGCCGGTTCCTCTTTATGTTAATACAGTATACCCGAAGATCGGTACAGGCCTTGCTTTTGGCGTGGTGCCATATCCGATCATCTACATGCTGATCTTCTTCTTCCTGCAGTATCTGCTACTGAATAAGACGAAGATGGGACGTTATATCTATGCAGTAGGCGGAAACGCAACGGCAGCGCAGTTCTCCGGTATTGATATTAAGAAAGTCAAGATCATGGTATGGACGATCAGCGGCTTCCTCGCTTCCTTCGCAGGTATCGTGCTTTCTGCACGTCTGGCTTCCGGCCAGCCGGGTACTTCCGTAGGAGCAGAGACAGATGCGATCGCTGCATGTGTGCTTGGCGGAACGAGTATGTACGGCGGCGTAGGATGTACAGGCGGCGTTCTGATCGGCGTACTTGTAATCGGCGTTATTACAAACGGTCTGACGCTTCTGCATGTAAACTCCAACTGGCAGTACGTTGCAAAAGGTATCATCATTCTCCTTGCGGTTTATATTGATATGATCAGACAGAATAAGATGCAGGCCCGCAGCGAGTAATTTTATAGTTACATAAGAGTGAATTTACGGGGTGCAGTTTTTGGCTGTGCCCCGAAGTCTTTCTAATACAAAAAACTGTTGACAAGTCAGTGGTTCGGATGTAAGATATTTTCGTGAAAGGAATATAAAAGAAAATTACTTTCATTACTGCAAGAATCCTTTACAGTAAGGCAGAAAATATTTTCCCGAAACAAAAATATGCGGTACGCATATGGATGGGAGGGTAAATGGCAGAGAACAAACAGTTGCAGGCTACATCAGGAGTCGTACTGAATATCAGAGCGCAGCTCGGACAGATGAATCCGGCGCAGGGGCGGATCGCGAGATATATCCTTGAAAATCCGGAAGCAGTACCGGGAATGCCGATTGGGCGTCTGGCGCAGGAAAGCAATGTCAGCGAGGCTTCGATCTCCAGGTTTGTAAAGTTTCTCGGATGCACAAATTACCGGGCGTTTCAGGCGGAGATGGTAAAGAGTAATCTTATGCACCACGAGCAAATCCGGGGTTATGCGGATGTGAAGAATATCGACAATGCTTCGCAGATCTGCGAAAAGATCATTAATGCGAATATCCAGTGTCTGACGGATACATTTTCCATTCTGGATACGGA
>DVHT01000124.1 GCA_018711885.1 Candidatus Choladousia intestinipullorum
CTCGTCGCATACTGCCCTTTATAATCCTCGACCACCACTTCGGATTCCGAGTCGACCGCGCAGTAGATCGTAAATGTAGTGGTTGTCTTATATGCCTCACTGTATTCCGGCATATAATCCCCGATCTCCATTACAATGATGCTGTGCAGGACCTCTTCCCCACCAGTCTTTTTTGCAAACACCCCGATTTCCGTAAGCCCGAATTCTTTTTCCGATTCCTGGCTTGACAGGGTAGCGACGATTTTCATTGTGGTCTGGTCGGCCCGGTCAATATTTTCGATATTCAGTTCTTTTTGTTCGTTTTTTAGGGATGTCATGGCTCTCAGGTCTTCTGTCCCGTCATAAGCCCCGCTCCCTGCCGCGATCCTTGTAAATGTAATAGCCGCCTGTCCGGCCAGCGCCTCAGAGATCAGCCCTCTCCCGGCGTAGGTCGTTACAGCATCGCGTATTTTTGCCATACCGCACCTCCTTTCGCTTATGGCCGGACTGTTATTGATACTTCCTTTGCTGAACATATTCCGACTCCGGTATACCGCATGTCCAGATAAGCTTCGTGCTGTTTTATGATCCCGTCAAACCATGACCGGACATTCTTGGTTTTCTCCATTAGTCCGATAAATTCGCGGAATTTTTCTTTTGTAAATTCTGCGTCCACTTTTACCCGGAAGGAATATGGTTCTCCGCCGTATTCAAACCATTCTTCTACGCTTCCGTTTCCGAATACTGATTCCAGGACCATTTGCATGGCCTGTTTTGTTCCTCGTTTCCGCATGGTTGCAATGGCTGTTTTGGCCGTGGCTCGTTTCTCATCGATTCCCCATGACGGGTTCCACCAGTCGATATTCAGCTCATAGGCCAACTCTTCCAGCTCCGCTTCTGTTAGGCGGTCGATCTGATCCCATGTCCGCAATGTCGGGGCTCGCCGCCCAGCCGTCCGGATCATGGCATCCAGCGCCTCACACAGTGCGGCAACCGCTTCATCATCCCGCATAAATGCCGGCAGGAGCTTAAGCAGTTCTGTTTCAGGTAATTTCATGCCCATGACGCATCAACCTCCACGATGTGTTTTACTGTGACCTTCCGTATTTTTGCCACCTGTGTCCTTTCCAGCTCTGTGTATTTTGGTGATGCGACTTCTATTCTCACGGCTCCAGCAGCGTTATTTGCCGGACTCAGGACCAGTCTGCGCAAATAATCCGGATTGATATGTCTTCCAATCTTTGATTCTTGCCAGTCTCTGTATGTTTCGATCGCCCCCTGCTGCCCTTCCACTGCTTCCACGCACGCCTCTTCTTCCTGTGGCGTGGTATAGTAGGTGATGTCAATATCGCACTCCACCTGTTCCGGCGTGGATACTGTCACAAGATCGGTCAACGGCCGTCTCCCGTCGTCATTGCATGCTGCTTTTACTGCTTCAAGGACTTCCTCATTCGGTATTGTTCCTCCTGCTCCCAGCACTACGATCTCAACCTCACCTTTACGTGGTGAGTACACATAGACGTCCGCAACAGAGCTATCTGCAGACAATGCCCAATACCGATACGCCTGCTCCGGTCCTGCGGTCGACCATGCAGACGGTGCGATACGGATCCGTTCCCGGTAAGCATCGTCGTCCTCTGCATCCGTTCCGCCGTCGGTTTTTACCGTATTCGTGACATAGTCAATATATGGGATCTGGTCAACCAGTATATTCAGCTTCCCGGCTTCAATATCATTGTAGGATTCTCCGTTTTCTTCTGCTGATGCTGGTATATCTACGTATAAGCTCCCTTCCGGGAGGGTTGCCTTTGAATCTGTCCAAAAATATGACGTATAGTCTGCCGTTACCCTTGTTCCGGCCGGTATCACGATATCCTGACCCATCTCCTGATTGATCCCAAACCGGATTGTTGTTACGGCTTTTCTGCCCTCTCTTCTGGCTGTTCCGTATGATTCTCCGATCGCTTCCAAGACTTCTCCCCTTGCATACCGCAAGAGTCTTTGCCTGCAGGAATCGTTTATCTGATTAAGCAGGACAATCATTACATAAGAGAGTGCATCCGCAAAGATACGCCGTTCGTCTCCTGGGTACAGTTCCTCTCCTACGCGGTCTTCCAGATTTTGCATGATAAGGGAGATGATCTCACTCGGCTGTGTCTGGATAAAATCTATGTCATTCATCTATCTCCTCCTCTTCCTCGGCAGCGACAGACAGATCTGCATCCACGTCCAGCTCTCCAGTTTCTCCATTTTGTGACACTGAGATCTGGTTGACCTGCACTCTTGGCTCCCACGTTTCAATTACCCATTCCGCATCCGATGTCAGTTCTTCTTTCACTTCTGCGCATGGGGCTCCGGTCAGGTTTGCGTTCAGGCCTCTTGTGCGGTCCATTGGGACCTCCCCGCGTGCTATTTTCATAAGGTTTGCCGCGCATTGTTCTGGATTTGAGTTTCCTTTTCCGAGCATCTCTTCACCTCACTCCACCAGTGTCAGGACATTGGTATAGATCCATGCCGCGCCCTCTGCAATATAAGATTTTGCCCCTGATATTTTTTGTATGGTAACGTTCTTTTTCTTCATGGAGGGATCAACCTTTGTTCCATCCGCCCAATAATTTCCAGTGATCCTTACTTTGCTTCCCGCCCGGAATGTGATCTGATTTCCTTTCTGCTTTGCATTTTTCCTCTGTGCTTTGGACGCCTCAGATGCTGCAGCTTTTGCTGCCTTTTTTTCAGATTTTTCTTTCTTATTTTTTTCCTTAAATTTCAGCTTAAGTTCCGCATATCGGATCCGTCCGTAGTCGTCCGTGATAACCCCATCAAGGGAGACTGACTGTAAGATAAAAGGAGTGGTGCTCCACGCTTTCCCGTGGAGATACAGGATTCCGCTTTTCTTAATTTTCCCGCACCAGCTCTCATATTCTTCCTGTGGATCGGCTCCTGTGTTTGCATTGCACACTGCCGTAAATTCCAGCTCTTCCAGCTCCGTGTTTTTCTTTTTGCTGGACGATTTTTTTTCTTTTATTTTTACGGATGCAGAGAAATCGCTGAGCGGATAGATCTGCGTGGAATTTACCTGCAGTTTTTTGTTTTTCCATTTGAGCATTGCTGTCGCCATATTTATCCGCTCCCTTACTTGATTTTTGCAAGGATCAGGCCCGTCATATCTGGAAAGACACAATAGACCACCTCGTCCCCTTTTTGGACGGGCTCTGTCAGGTATCCGGCCAGCCCGATCCGCCGGCTCACATTGTCGATGTCATCGGACGGCGCTGCCCGTATCCCGTCGTCTTCCACGGACAGTACAGTCCCTTTGTAAACTTTTGCTTCCATCAGTACCCCTCCAGTGGAGGACGCATAAATAACGTTGTCCTCTCTTTTTTATACTCATGCCTTACATGGTACAAAAACATCTTCCCGGACCATTTTGGCGCCGCCTGGTTGTCCAGGTCGACCGTAATCCCTGCGGAGAACTCGCGCATGATGTCCTTTTGCAGCCTGCATGTCCTCCCGTTTTTATTTGCCTGCCTCAGCAGCCCTCTGGCCCAGCGCTTAGCCTCGGCATCCGAAGTTGCTCTTCCTTTTATGTCCAGTGTTCGGCTGTTTGACGGGTCTGCCGTAAAAACTCCGTAACAGGACCCTGCTGAAAGCTTCGCTTTACCGAAGATATCCCCCGATCGGTCACACCCGGAAAAAGTGCCATCTCCTGTTGTTACTTCCAGATCGGTTTCCCTCTTTTCAAGCGCTGCCTCTCCGTATAGGATCACCTCATTGTTGTACACAATGAGGATACCTCCTTCCAGCTTTGCAATCCTGTTTAAAAAAGCGATGTCCGGCTCGTTTTCCTGCGCGATGTAATCGTAATAAAAATTTTCCATCCCTTCTATCCGGAACGAAAAGCCGAACCTGCCGGCCACTTCTGATCCAACTTGCAAAAGGTGTACGGATTCCCACGATTTTGTATGGCAAAGTTTTGCATTCTGCGGAATGGAGGCCGCCCGTACTGTAAAAAATCCGTTTTCCGGGTAAACGCTGTGTACATACATGGTTCCGGTCGATGTCCCTCCGTTTTTGTATACCACCGTGTCCCCCGGCACAGCGCCCCATGCATCCCAATCTGCTCCCTCGTCCTCAAAGGTCAGTGTCAGCGTATCTGCCTGCTCGCATCCGGCGTACATATCGTGTACCGCTTCTTCGGTTTCCACGCTCCCGGAAATGTCAACATTGTTATATATGATCTGCTCACTCATGCTGTCTCCTTCCACGGTGGCACTTTACCTGCCGTTTCCGGTTTTTCCAAAATTGGGAGCCGCAGTTTTTCGCCGCCCGAGAAGATAAGGATATCCGCGTAATCCGGATTGTACTGGATGATCTGGTCCATTAATGTCTCATCATTGTACATATCCAATGCGAGGATATCCCAAGTGTCGCCCTCTTTTGCGGTGTATTCGTAATATCCCGTCACCCTATGCATATAGCGCCGCCTCCTTCTGTGCTACCCAGCTTTCCAACCAGTCGAAAAAGTCGCTCTCATTCTTTTTGAGCTGTGCCATGATATCATCTGTGTCAGCATTTCCCGATACGTTGATCACCGGCGAATACGTTGTTCCGCTGAAATCGTATGTAATGCTCTGGTTATTGGCTGCCATGTCCGACAGGCTGAAATCTTCCAGTGACAGTAGCCTGCCTGCGGTCGCCGTAGCGCTGTCTTGCTCCGCAAATGCAGCATCAAACATCTGCCCCATGTTATCCCACAGGACATCCAGCGGCAGTACTGCTTCTTTTCCAGCTTCTCCGCCGCCCAAAAAAGAACCTCCCATTGCCCCGAAGATTGTTGGCTCGGTCAGGATACCGCCCTCTTTGTACCAGGAAACGGATACAGATGGTACTGCCCTGCTCTCTGCATTAAAAGACCCCGACATGGAAAAATGAGGCAGTGCAATATGCTGATTAAATGCAAACCTCGTCGAGCTGAACAAAAATTTAAGATTTGAAAGTCCTGCTGATACATTGGCGTAGGTTTCATTCATTGCATCGGAAAACGCAGTCACGATCGTGTCGGCTGATGCCGATGCCTGTGCGCCTACCGTTGCCTGCGTGCTCTCGATGTTCATTCCGGATACAGTTGCATCCGATATTCCTGCTCCCACAGAGGTCCAATTTGCCAGAAGCGCCGCCTCATCCGTCAATTTCAAATTGTCCGTGTATGTCTGTGCGATCTGCGCAAATTGTTCCGGATCCGCCGAAAGCGAATCGACAAGTGTCTGTGTGAGGTTTGCTCCTTCGGTCCCCAGCCCTGCAAGATAATCATATAACTCTTGTGTCATACCCTGTCCGGCTGCCGCAGCCAAGGTCCTCATGTTTTCCGTCCAATTTGAGATTCCCTCACTTTGGCTTTGCAAATTTTCCAGGACCTCGGATGCACTAACCTCTGTTCCTCCGGAAAATTCCGAAAAAGCAGTAATAGATCCTTCTATTGATGATCGGATCGACTCATACATATCTTCGTATGCCTGCTGTGCCTCTTCCGCCGCTTCCTGGGCTTCTTGAGACAGCGCTCCAGATGCATTTGCCATTCCATCCAGCCCGTCTGCAGCAGCATTTGCGCCATCTGCTACATCTTCTGTAGTTTCCGCTGTAATGCCAAGTGTTTCTTGCGCGTTTTTCAGCGCGCCGTCCATCTCTTCCGCTTTTTCGGAAGCCTCTTCGTAGGTTTTGTTTGCCTCTTTCTGTTCTTTTTCCGCGTCTTTTATTCCGGATTGCAGGTCAATGATCTCACTGTAATAGTCCCCATATCCCCATCCGGCCATCGGATCACTTGCCAGAGATTCTTGATTTAACTTTATCAGTTCTTCCAGATCTTTTTTCTGCTGCTCAACAGCGCTGTCTGCCATTGATTTTGCCAAGGCAGCATTTGCCTTTGCTGCGTACGCATCCTCACTCGCCGCCAGAAGTGCCTGCTGCATAACAAGGTCCTTCTGGTTATCAATCAGTGTCGTGATTTCTTCATTGGTGAGCTTCAATGAAGAGGTTTCTTCATCCCACGCACTCGCAAGGTCCGGAATTGACTGTGACAGCTGCGTGACAGCATCTTTCATTTGGTATTTTTGCCACTCGGTTTTTGCCGTCTCACTGTTCAGGTCCAGCAGAACATCTTTGTAATATTCCAGTTCTGCCACGTCCACCTCAGCACCCTGCATGGTCTCGCCCGAGCTTTCAAGGAGCGCCGCCGCCTCATCGTTCGCTTTTTGGATGTCTTCGATAAATTCATCCATCAGCGTTTTCTGCGGCGTGAGTGCCTCCCCGATTCCATCAAGTACGCCGGTTGCTTTTTCAAATAGGCTTGTGATGACTGGTATATGGCAGCTTCGGATATCGGGGTGATGATATTCTCCTGCAGCGCGCTCTTTAACTGGCCGGTTGCAGATTCGAGGTCGCTGAACTTCGTTTCCTGCAGGTCTTCCATCGTACCCTGAATGTTTTCGTATCCGGTGTTTACATCATTCAGCGCCGTGAGTACCTGCATGGCATTATCCTCGCCAAGCGCAGACCATATCGTAGATGCAAGTGTTAAAGCATCCTGCTCGCTTTCCATGTTTTCCAGATCACTGATGATCGAATTAAAAACATCCTTCGTTGACGCTTCGCCGTCTTTCCATTCTTCAAAAAGTTCCTGCGTTCCTTCTGAGAAAGATTCGATATTTTCTTCGATCCTTCCGTCTGACAAGGAAATCCCGAATTCCTTGACAAAATCATTTACTTTGTCAAGGTTGTACGCTCCGGCATCCAAGCCGTTTTCCATGATGGCAAATGATTCTTGTGCAGAAAATCCTGCCTGGCCCCAAAGGGACCCGTACTCCGTCAGGTTGTCTGTCAGCTCATCTGATCGGTTTAGGCCGTTTTGTGCTCCTTTTGCGATTAGATCAAAGGCCTCTTCAGCGTCTACGCCCATGGTTTTCACCATGACGTCTGTTGCACGGAGCGTCTCATTGACGTCCATGTCGAAGGTATCCCGGAGCGTGATCGCTGATTCTACGACATTTTTCATGTCGGAGTCGTTCAGTTCGCCCATGATCTGTATCGTTTCTTCCATGACGCTTGCAACGTCCTGATAGTTCTCGCCGAAATTGTCGGCTTTTATCTCCTTCATGACGTCCCGGTACCGCTCTGCCGCCTCCTCCGACAATCCAGTGCTTGCGGCGAGCTGGGCAGACGCGCCGCTAAGGTCATACATATTGTCTTTTACTGCGCCCACGCCCTCAGCGAGCGTCTCCAGCGCCATCTCGGCCCCGGATGTGGCAAGGCCGGCCAAAACTCCTTTGAATACAGTAAACCCGTCCCCGGCTTCCAGCGCCGAGTCCCCGGACTTTTTCGCGCTATCCCCAAGCTTCCCCAGCTTGAGCGAGCCGTTTTTGCCAAAGTCTTCAATCGACTTCCCTGCATTTTCGATACTTTTTTCAAAGGATTCGTCTATGGATCCCGCAATCTCAACGGTTGTTTTTAATGTCTTCCCTGCCATTTTTTCACCGCCTCTTCCGTCTCGGTCTTGTCCTCATCTTCGCGGCGCGCCGTTTTTGTTCTTCTGCAAGATCCTCCGCCGCTTCCGCGTATTCGATCAAAAACTCAGTTATTTTCCTTTTCCCGAGCTCCCCGGTCCCTGTGTAGTAGACTCTTGCGTAGTCTCTAAAAGCTTTACGGATTCTTTTTCCCGTGAGGGATCCGGTGGATTGATAAAATTTCTCCCGATCCTCAGAACAGCCGCCACATCCGTCCCTTTCATTCTGAGCAGATCCGTCAGGTCATAGGATGGGTTCACTGCGATGATGGCCGCATACCCCATATAGAGGTGCAGCCCATGATCCACCTCGCACATCGCGATATTTTTAAATCCCGTCGACGCCCGGTGTTTTCCTTCCATCTCCACAAAAAGTTCCCCTGTAATGGCTTCCGTGTCATAATCCATTTCCATGACCGGTTCCCCATTGA
>DVHT01000015.1 GCA_018711885.1 Candidatus Choladousia intestinipullorum
TATTGGCATGTATCTGTTATCAGCTTCTGCCGTACTTCCCCATAGTGGCAGCAGCAGAATCAATAACGCTGTTATAAAGGTTCTACTCATTGTTCTCACCTCCTGCATTGCTCATATACGGCTATCACCACTTATTCATATCCTGATGTGGGGCATAACCTTATCACATACTATATAAAATTGTCAGGTTTTTAATGAAGCTCATTGGAATCACCTCTATAAAGATTATTCTGCAAATCAGGACGGCATTCCGGCTCTGCTCTTGACTCTTTCACACTCTGGTATCTGTAATTCTATTGTATTACATTTTCGTAATGCGTCAAACAGAATGTACGCCTAATACACCTCTTTTTTCCGGTAGGTCCGGTAAATCAGCGGTATAAGCAGGAGCGAAAAACCGGCATATGCGATCAGCAGTACCGGAGCAGCTTTGACCATCCTGCCTCCGATTCCGTACAGATTAAAATACTTCACTACCTGATTCATCTGGAGCAGCTGATCCGGGAGCAGACCGAGTATCTTGTTCAAAAACGGTATGCCCGTTCCGGACAGAAAGGAAGGAAGAAATATCAGCACAAAGGGCACAATGACCGCTGTTACTGCTGAATTCGTCTTTGCGGACACCCACATGGTAAGCAGCAGCATGAATACACAGCCCAGATAGCCGCCCAGCACGACCAGCAGATATTCCTGCCAATTTGTAATGTTGTAGATACTTTTCCATCCTGCCGCATCAGACTGGATCAGACAGTTTGCTCCGTCGGCGCCCAAAATGCCAAGGACCAGACCGGTATACAGCAGAATAACGCCCCAGTAGACCATCGTAATGATGATCAGCCCTGCTTTTATTTTTGCCGCGACTGCCTTTCCCCGCCCATAACGCGAGGAATAAAATACCGCGCCGGATCTCTGCTGGAACTCTCCGGAAAATATGCCCGCGCACAGGAAGCTCAGGAGCAAAGTCACGATCATAAGGATGGACGGCGCGTACCGAAACAGCGATTTCCAGCCTGCCTGATAATCATAATACAAAGGCGTTTCCAGCGCTTCATACGTTTGGATCAGATACTCCTTTTCCTCTTCAGAAAACTGATCCTCCGCATCGGTATCCAGCCATTCCTTCAGATTTTTCAGGCGGTTGGAGTAAAAATCTCCGGCTGCATCCGGTGAAAGGGAATCCGGCAGATAATAATCGTAGTCATTGAAACTGCCGTAAGAATATACGAGCAGGTTCCGTATATCCATAAATCCCTGCTTTTTGCTGTACGCAATATCGTTTTGGTCAAAATCCTCCGACAGTGCTTCCGGCGTATGGGAAATCCTGACGTTTTCCTCTATCACTCTTCGGATTTTCTCTTCGGTCAGGTCTCCGGCCCATTCCTTTTTCAATTCCCGCACCTTCGCGATTGCCGCAGCTCCTTTTTCTTCCTCGCCGTTTTCATTTACGTACCCATTTTCACTGATGACGAAATACAGGACTGCCGCGATCACTGCCAGCATCATCAGCAGTGCTGTTTTGCTTCCTCTTCTTACAAATACCTTCTTTATCTCATAATACGTCATAGTGTTCCCCCGCCTTTTCTCCGAACCAGTACAGAAATACGTCTTCCAGCGTCACCGCTTCCTCAATGGCGTCCGGATGCGGCGCCTGTTCTGACAAGACGCGAATCTTTACGCCGTTCGGAAATGTTTTGATATTAGAGACCGGATACCGTTTCTGCCATCCGGCAATTTCATCCCTGCCTGCCGCAAAACTCCATGCTCTTACCGGGACCGACGAGAGGAGCTGCTCCTGTGTACCGCGGCGGACGATCTGTCCGTCTTTCATCAGCAGCACTTCATTGGCGATGTATTCGATATCCGCTACAATATGAGTCGACAAAAGTACCAGCCGCTCACTCGACAGTTCACTGATCAGGTTGCGGAACCGGATCCGTTCATTCGGGTCCAGTCCGGCCGTCGGCTCATCAAGGATCAGGATTTTCGGATCATTCAGCATGGCCTGCGCGATGCCGGCGCGCCGTTTCATTCCGCCGGACAGCTTCTTCATTTTTTTGTTTTTCGCCTGCGTCAGGCCGACCCGGCGCAAAAGCTCCGAAACCCGTTTTTTCGCAACGGCCGGACGGATTCCCTTGATAGATGCAATGTACATCAGGTAGTCCTGTACTGTAAAATCGGGATAAAATCCAAAGTCCTGCGGCAGATATCCGAGCAGCTTCCGGTACGCCCCGTCCATCTCAAAAATATCTCTGCCGCTGCAGGTAATCGTGCCGGAAGACGGCCGGATCAGCGTACACAGCATCCTCATCAGCGTAGTCTTTCCTGCGCCGTTTACTCCGAGCAGGCCGTATACGCCGTTTGTCATCACCAGGTTCACCCGGTCGACCGCCCGGATCCCCTGAAATTCCCTGGTCACGTTTTTCATTTCTATTTCCATCATTCTTTCCTTTCTCTCTGCAAGATATCTGACTTCTTACTGCATCACAAGGTCCGTCTCATAATAATTGCGGCAGTCTTTCCAGATACGCCATACGCTGTACCCCAGCCAGACGAAAGAAAGCAGGAGCGCCCCGATCCAGACGGGAATTGATATTTTCGCGTAAACAGCGTCATTGGAAATCAAAAATACCCACCCGGCCATCCAGAAAAAGCAGGCTGCAAGAGAAGAAAAAACACTCGTGCCGTGTCTGCCGCACAATGTCCGGAAACAGATGCCGCATGTCACATTCAGCGGCAGTACGAACTGGATCAGAAGGTCCGCGGCCGCGACCTGCAGCGAACACGTACTGACCGCCAGAAATACACTGACCAGGCAGACGTCCACCATTGCAAACAGCATGAGCCGTGCAGCGTATATTTTCTGCAGCGGATAATAAGAGGCGCCTTCTACCTCCATCGAACGGCTGCTCCTGTTTTTCCATAATTCGGGCAGGAGAAAAACAGCAAACCAGGGGGTTAAGATCCCCATGCATCTTCTTACATACGTGCTGCTGTCCGACAGGCAGAGCACCAGCCACATCACGGCGAGGACCGCCCCCTGCGCCAGCCACCACCGTTTCCGTATATACGCCGCCTGCTGGTACAAAAACTCCAGCCACGTTGTCTCTCCCTCCATCTCGCTTTTCCAGAACGCTTCCTTCGATACCCGGATCACGTCCTGCAGCCTTTCTTCCTCTGCACCGGCGCCTTGCGTTTCCCTGGCATACGCGCCCAGCAGTTTTTCCACTGACATCCTTACTCCTCCTCTCCCAGATATGCCTTTAACATTGTTTTGGCTTTCCTGAGCCGGTACTTTGCAAGCGGCAGCCCGATCCCGGTGATTTCCGCCACTTCCCTGATCTTCAGATGCTGGAAATAATGCAGGATAATGACCTCCCGCATCTCTTCCGGCAGCTTCTTTACCGCCCGTTCCAGGTCCAGCCGTCCTTCCACCGCATCAAGCGGATCTTCTCCCGGGTCCGGAAGTTCTCCCGGCAGCATGTCCCGTCTTTTTTTCATACTGTCCCTGCACAGATTGCCTGCGATCACGTACAGATAATTCGCCAGTTTTCCCGAATGGCGGTATGACGCAAAAGACCGGAAGAACCGTTCAAAGGTTTCCTGCGCCAGATCTTCCGCAGTCCCGCCTATGTACGTATGATAACGGCAATAGTTCAGGATCAGCGGATAGTATTTCCGGACAAACAGCTCGATCGCCGCTTCATCCCCGCGTTTCATTTTTTGTATCAGAAAAAAATCCGCATCCACGGTCTTTCTCCTTTCCCTTTTCCTGTCGAAAGCGCTTTCTGTCCTGTATAACGAACCAGCCGCAAAAAAAGACAGTCCGTTATACAGAAAAAACAGGAAACCCCGAAGGATTTCCTGTCTGACTGTATCTTCCGTCTGCATGTTCCATCATTCATCCAGCCGTCCGCACAGTATGTTCATATCTCTTTTATCATGCCTGCATACCGGAAAAAACCGTCCTCATCCTGCTGCGGATACTGGCAGCCCAGATTTTCCGCCACGGAAATTGCCGTCTCATGAAACAGAACGCAGGCGGCATCGCAAATGGCAGTTCATCCCTGGCAATTCCCTTGACGACATCACATAAGCACCAGAAGAACTCATTGCAGCATCCTCTGAATGCTTTGACTGTCGGCAAAGTCACATAGAACTCTTCATCTGTTGGCGGCGGAAGCTGCGGCAGACAGCCTGTTTTGTCCAGAAGAGGGAGGAACAGCTTATTGCGGTTCTTTCCTTTTTCCATCGCCTGCACGGTCTCTACCCCGATATCGATCCGGTTCCCGTCTTCAAACAGCAGGAGCCAGGAGTAGCTTTCCTCATAATTGCTGCGGATTCCAAAACGGTCTCCGTAACCAAAGTCATCATCCTGCTCCTGTTTCAGTATCACAGTCCCGAACACATCGAGCCAAGACGGATCGGCGATAAAACCCGCGGTCTCCCGGACGACATACATTACGTCAAAATCCTGATAGCGATCCCGCAAAACGTGCGGATTGGTGCGCGACCCTTTCAGATAAGCCGCCAAAACCCGGTCATCCTTTTGGGCTGTATGAATGATCAAATCCATCATTTCCTGATCCGTACGCATGATTCTCCTCCGTCACTTCCCGAAACAGTGTTCCATCTGTCACGCTCTGTCAAAGCTTGCATTTACAAATTATATCATTATGAAAGATAATTTTCACTATTCTTTTTTCATTTCTTTTGCTGTGAGAACAGCCAGCCCATGATCCCGCCATCCTGGGCAAACAGTCCGCCGCCGCCATGCTGGTTCGTTATCCCCTGACTCTCAAAATATTCTGCATCCTTGATGTCAAGCACCAGAAGATCGCTGATCTCTTCTTCGCTAAGCCCTCTGGTACGATACTGTTCATACAGCGCATCATACGCTTCCTGCGTCGGTCCGGAACCGTAATATTCATCCTCTTCTCCAACAGCAAAATAGACCGGGGTCCGGCTCTCTGCCACCGGCTCATACGCTCCGTCCCACTGGGAGCTGCAATGGAGGTACGCCGTAAAAAGCTCCGGGCGCTTTCCCATTACGAGGGACATCGTCTCCCCGCCGCCGGAATAGCCTTCCCCAAATACCCGCGACTCATCAATATTGTAATTTGCGAGAAAATACTCCACAAGAGCGATCGTCTGATCTGCCGAGGTCTCTCCCCAGTCAGAGAGCTGGGGCGCTGCGATGATCATATCTTCGATATAGTCCTGCGCCTCAAATCCGAAATTTTCGCTGTACAGATTTTCACCGACGCCCTGAAAATACAGCCCTTCATAACCGGGAAGAGTAAAGAACAGCGCGTACGGCTCACTTCCGTCATAGCTGTCCGGCACATACAGATTGTAATGGATATCCCCGCTGTCCTCTGAATGCAGGACATTGTCAAGAAGAAAGCCCCGGTATTCTTCTGTCCCTTCCGTGACGGTATCCGGGTTTTCCCGGGCCTTTGCTTCTGCGCCTGTATATCCTGCATAAGCAAGCAGAATTCCCGTAAACAGCAGGATTTTCTTGATTTTACTCCTCATTTTTTATCTGCACTCCATCAGAATCTCATAAATCTCATCACGGCTCAGTTCTCTCGGACCGCATTTGATCACATTGCAGGTGTCTGCTACCTTTCTTAAAATCTCCGGTGTAATCTCCACTTTTGATCTCAGATCGCCCAGCTTCGTCGGAAGCCCGCATGTTCTGATAAAGCCGGCCAGCGCCTCGACGCCCTCCGCGGCCGTCTCTGCGCCGAATACTTCTTTCGAAAATCTGGCAAACTTCGCTTCTGCATCCTTCACAATATGACGGTAATATGCCGGATGGATCGCAGCCAGCCCCTGTCCGTGATTGCAGTCTGTATAGGCGCCGAGCTGGTGCTCGATCTGATGCGCCTGGAAGTCTGTCAGTCTTCCGACCTTCAGGATTCCATTCTCCGCCATCGCAGAATCCCACATCAGGTTCCCCCTTGCCTGCATATCATCTGCGTTTTCGATCAGACGCCTCATATTGACGACCGTATTTTTCATAATGGCGAGGGATACATCATCTGAAACGTTGTCCTGATCCGAATTGCCAAAATACGTCTCCATTGCGTGGCTTAACGTATCAAACGCACCGGAGATCACCTGCATTTTCGGGACAGATGCCGTATAGAGCGGATCAAGCACGGCAAATCTGGGAGCTGCCGCAGCCATTCCTGCCTTGACGACTTTCTCTTCATTCGTAATGACTGCGCCTCCGTTCATCTCCGCTCCTGTACCGGAAGCGGTAACGACGGCTCCCATCGGGATCACCTCATCCGGGAACTGGCGGTCCGACATCTCCATCTCCCACAGGTCCCGGTCTGTTTTTGCCTGCGCCGCCACGATCTTACAGCAGTCGATGACTGAGCCGCCGCCCACCGCAAGGATAAAATCGATCTTTTCCCTTCTGGCAAGCGCCGCCCCTTCCTGCACCTTCGCATAAGTCGGATTCGACCTAATGCCACCAAAATCTGTCACCTTTTTCCCTGCATCCTCCAGGATCTTTTTTACTTCGTCATAGATCCCGTTCTTCTTCACCGAGCCGCCGCCATACGCAAGCATCACGTTCTTCCCATACCCTGAGACTGCCGCCGCAAGATGCTCCTTCGCCGCGCCTTCCCCAAAATAAACCTTTGTCGCATACTCATAAACAAACTTCTGCATATCAACCTCTCCTTTCATAGATAAAATTATAGGACGATTGCCCGATGAATTGAAGAAACAATAAGTTCCCATGTTGATACCTTCGGGTTTGGCCCTCTTCTTCCGATGCAAAAAGCAGGAAACCCCGAAGGATTTCCTGCCCGTCCGTATTTTTATCGTATTTCTGCCCGCCGCCCGCTGGTAATGGTCCTCAGACCGGAGAGCTCCGGCGCAGCCAAACCTACAGGACCAGTGACGGAGCCGCATATGTACGCGCCGCAAGCTCCTGATCCAGCAGATACAGGCTCTTCGGATCCGTACCGAACAGCTTCATCTTTTTGATAAGGTCAGATGCGTTTGTCTCTTCTTCTCCCTGCTCTTTGACAAACCAGTCAAGGAACTGCATTGTGCGGAAGTCTTTTACATCATAAGCTTCGCTGTAAATGCGGTTGATCAGTCCGGTGACATAACGCTCATGCTTCAGGCCGGCCTCCAGGACTTCCATATGGTCCGCGAATTCGGAATCCGGCTTCTCGACCGCTTCAAACGTGATCTTCGCATCATTATTCTGCATGTACTGCACAAAAAGCATGGCATGATCGCGCTCTTCCTGTGCCTGTACGTGATACCAGTTTGCGAATCCGTCCAGCCCTTCCTCTGAAAAGTAATTTGAGAAAGAAAGATAGAGATACGCCGAATAAAACTCTTTATTGATCTGTGTGTTCAGCAGCTCTGCTACTTTTTCATTTAACATAGATAAAACCTCCTTTATCCTGATCGTATGATTCCTAAGATATACTATAGTCCGGTCCCGTTTCAAAATCAAGGGGCATCTCTTCTGAGTGCAAATTTACGGATTTTCTGTCTTTGTCCGGCGTTCCCCGATGCCAAGCAGCAGATTGAGCAGGATCCCGAAAACAGCGGCGCCCGCAATGCAGGGGATCTGAACGCCAAACAGCGGAATGTTGCCGCCAAACGCGTAGTTGCCGCCAATGCCGATAATCATGATGCAGGCGATCACCGCAATATTCTTCGAGGAGAACATGTCCACCTTCTTTTCGATCATGATGGCAATTCCCTGAGCTGCGATCGCTCCAAACAGATAAATCTCCAGACCTCCGATCACCGCCAGCGGAATTCCGTAGATCACCCGGATCAACGGGGTAAAAAAGCTGATCACCATAGCGATGACTGCGGCTGCCACCAGTACAGGGACAGAGAACACCTTCGTAATAGCCATGGTACTGATATTCTCGCCGTAATTGGTCCCGGCCGGTCCGCCGATCACTCCGGAGATCATATCGCAGATGCCGTCGCCGATCAGATTGCGGTCCAGCAGATCGATCAGGCTGTATTTCATCTTCTTTCCTTTCCTGCGGGCTACGTCATTGACATAAATATCCAGCTGGTACATATGGGCAGTGGACTCCGGGATCGTCGCGATGGCGATCGGCATGATCGCTGCGACGGCAGTCCATGACACTTTCGGCAGTGAGAAAGCCGGAACCGCAAAAACAGATCCGTCCCCCAGACGCCATATGGAGGCTTCAAGGGCAGCGGCAGGAACAGCACGGAACAGGTTTGCCCAGCCCGCCGCATAAATAATGCCCGCTGCCGCAGAACCGGTAAGCACTCCAAGCAGCAGAGGCAGCTGTCCCAGAAAGCCCTTGAGGTATTTTGCGTAAAGAATAGTCGACAGAAGCGTGATCAGCGATACAACGACCCATGCCGTACTCTCGCTGGTCGGCTCTGCGACGTTCGGAATCGCATCACTCAGCGCATTCCCCGCCAGCGTAAGGCCGATGATCATGGCAATCGGTCCGGTGATCGTAGCCGGAAGGATCGTCTCGACTACTTTCTTGCCAAAGAAGCGGATCAAAAGACCTGCCGCAATGGAAATCAAACCGGAGAAGATAATCCCGAACTGCGCATACTGGATCGCTTCTGTGGGAAGGATGCCGTCTACCTTTTCAAAGCCCTCCGCCGCACACATACTGGCGATCGCCGTCAGATAAGCGAAGCTGGAGCCATAATACAGCGGAATCTTCCGCCCTGTGATCAAAATGAAGCAGAGCGTGGCAAGTCCGCTGGCGAAAATAGTCGTCGATACCTGAAAACCAGTGACAAGCGCGACTGTAACCGTCGCGGGGAACATAACAATCACCTGCTGTATGGCATACAGCAGCAGCTTCCCCCTCGTGGGCCGCTCTTCCGGCAGGTAGCCTACGGCAGCCGTGTGTTTCTTTTCCATATTTTTCTCTTCCTTTCCTGTTATGAATGGGCTGTTACTGGTTATGTAGTATAAAGTATTTTTAAGACTATTTCAAGAATCGTTTCTCATTTCCTCATTTTCTTCCCATTTTTTATACTCTCCGGCGCTGACACCGACAATTTTTTTAAATACTTTGCAGAAATACGTCTGGCTGTTATAGCCTACTTCGGAAGCAATTTCCTGAATCGTCTGATTCGTATCCATCAGAAGCTCTTTCGCTCTCTGGATCCTCAGATCGGTGATGTAATCAATATAGTTTTTCCCAAGATAGTTCTTGATCAGCTTGCTCAAATAGGAAGTGCTGATTTTATATTTATCTGCGATCTGGTCCAGAGAAATATCTTTCATATAATTTTGCCGGATATACTGCAGAAGGTTTTTCATGTCAATATCCGCATGTTCTTCTTCCGTCTGCAAATTCACGTATTCACAGCAGGAAATAATGAAGTTCTGGAATCCTTTTTTGATCACATCCATGTCCCCGGCGTCCTGGATAAAAAAGAAAAATTCCTCATACATTGTCTGGATATAAGACGGGCTTACTGATTTCGCAGAAAGCCTTCTCTGGATCATGTTGAACGAATCCCGGAGATACTCCTTAAACATTTTCAGATCGCCGGAACTTTTATCCTTCAAAATAGAACAGATGTCATCCGCCAGTTTGAGACTTGCGCTGCTGTTTCCCCGCATAATAGAATCTGTCAGGGCCTCCTCCGAAGAAAACAGACGGCTGAATCCCGACAGATGGACCGTACAGTTTTTCCTCTGATACTGGATGCACTTCTTCGAAAGACTCTTGTATTCACCCAGCAATTCCTCTAAAGTCGATACGGCCCGGCTGATATAAATCTGTGTGGAAATGACGCCCTCTTTTTTATAGAGCGCGCTCAAAAAGGTGCGCAGTTCATAGGAATACTGATAAATATTGGAAGTCAGCTTCGACGGATCAACGGACAGGATCATAAAATGCAGAACTCCTGTATCCTGTATGATCAGACTGTCCGAGAACAAAAGAAGTTTTTCTCTTAAATGCTTATAGATTTCCAGAGAATGGAACTTATTGTCCGCCGCCTCCTGGGACTTCGCCAGAATGCAGAGATATTGTGAACTGCTTTTAAACAGAATGGAGAACTGGACTTTGATATCCTCTCTGATCTCGCCGGAAAGAAACGCGCGCATGATATTATATTCCATCTGCTGCTGGACGAGTTCCACTTTTTTTGTCATTTGAAACATTTCTGCCGTGTCCTGCGTGGCAGACTGCATTTTGTCCATCAGCCGGTTTAACGCCGCGATCAGCAGATCTGTCTTGATCGGCTTTGTCAGGTAATCATCCGCGCCTAATTTCAGCGCCCTCTGCGCGTATCCGAAATCCGCGTAGGCAGAAAGGATAATAAAATGAATATCAGGATAGTTTTGTATGATCTGTTCCATCGCATCCAGCCCGTTGATCCCGGGCATATTGATATCCAGAAGTACAATATCAGGAACCTTTTTTCTGCATAACTCAAGCAGCTCCACTCCATTATTTGTCTCTGCTGCAATCTTTAACTGGGGCATGCGTGTATGGAGAATCAATCGCAATGCAGTCCGTTCAATTTCTTCATCTTCAGCAATTATGATTCTGTATTCCATATATACTGCTCCTTCCTGATATTGATCTCCACCCGGAAGAACTGGTCTTTTTCACTGTAAATCTTAAGCATATCCTCATGATGATAAAACAGCTGAAGGCGTTTTCTGAGATTATCCAGCCCGATTCCTCCGGTATCCTCCTCACGTTTCTCAAAAATAGTTGCTAACGCATCTTTATCCACACCGCACCCGTCATCTTCTACCAGGATCCGGATTCCATCCTCCAGCTGAAGGACTGCCGTTAAAATCGTGCAATGCGTCGCCTTGTTATACCCTCCGTGGACGATGGCGTTTTCTATCAAAGGCTGGATAATAAAAGAAGGAATCAAAATATCATCCAGCTCATCATCTATGATCAGATT
>DVHT01000125.1 GCA_018711885.1 Candidatus Choladousia intestinipullorum
AGGATTGACCACGATCTGTACTATATTGAAAACTGGACTTTTGGTTTGGATATAAAAATATTGATTATGACAGTTTATAAGGGATTTGTAAACAAAAACGCATATTGAAAGAAGGGAGACATATGGCAGAAAAGAGGGACGCAAGGGGAGATAAAACGCAGCAGACTCATACCGGCAGGCAGCCGGCCCGCCAGAACCGTCAGAACTATTATGACCGCCAGAGAACCTATCAGGGGCAGGATGGCTATGACCAGCAGGGGTATGGCAGCCAGCAGGGCGGATACGGCCCGCAGGGATATTACAGCCAGCAGGGTTACGGCGGCCAGCAGAGCTATTATGAGCAGCAGGGATATGGCAATCCGCAGGGATACTACAACCAGCAGGGGTATGGCGATCCGCAGGGATACTATAGCCAGCAGGGTTATTACGGCCCGCAGGGATATTATGAAGAGTCTGGAAATTCCGGGAAAAAGGGGCGCGGAAAGAAAAAGAAGAAACACAGGAAGCTGATTTTTGCGATTGAAGTGATCGTGCTGCTGATACTGGCGCTCGGCCTGTTTGCATTTGCCCAGCTTGGGCGGCTGGACCGGGTAAAGCTGAATGATATTCTGGTAAACAGCGGAATTGTTAAATCTGGTTACAGGAATATCGCGCTGTTCGGGGTGGATTCAAGAGAAGGACAGCTTGAGAGCGGCACGAACAGCGATACGATCATGGTAGCAAGTATTAATGAGGGAACGGGCGATATCAAGCTGGTATCCGTATACCGAGACACATATCTCGATAATACGAACGGCGAATACCGCAAAGCGACGGAATGCTTCGCAGGCGGAGGCGCAGAACGCTCCGTTAATATGCTCAACAAAAATCTCGACCTTGATATTACCGATTTCGTAACTGTCGATTTCAACGCGATCATCGAGGCGGTCGATCTGCTCGGCGGTATTGAGCTTGATATCACAGAAGAGGAACGCGGATGGCTGAACGGCTATCTCGTCGAAACGTCAGAGGTGACAGGAGTTCCTTATACGACGGTTGACTCACCGGGAAGGCAGACTGTTACAGGCATCCAGGCTATGGCATACTGCCGGATCCGTTATACGGAGGGCTGGGATTACAAACGGACAGAGCGCCAGAGAACAGTGCTGACTCAGATTTTTGAAAAGGCGCAGGCCAAAGGTGTGACAGGATTGATCCCGCTGATCAATACGATGATGGATTATATTTCTACGAGCCTTAGCAATACCGAGATACTGGCTTTGGCGACAGGAATTACAAAATACAATATTTCTGATACGACAGGTTTCCCGTTTAATTATCAGGGAGCCGATATAGGAAGTGCCGGCGACTGTGTGGTTCCGGTCAATCTGGCGGCAAATGTCACAGAGCTGCACCGCTATCTGTTTGGCGAGGAGAATTACACACCGTCTCAGACTGTGCAGGAAATCAGCAACCAGATTATTGCAAATACGGGAATTCAGTAACATGACAGAGACAGAAATTGATGTGATCATACCGGTCTATAAGCCGGGAGAAGAACTGCGGCTGCTGCTTCAGCGTCTCATGTGCCAGACGCTGAAGCCGTCGAGGATCCTTCTCGTCAATACGGAAGAAGAATTTTTTGATAAGCAGTGTACAGAGGGGATCGACAACGTCGATGTGATCCATATCTCAAAGCAGTCTTTTAATCACGGAGGCACTCGCCATATGGCTGCGATGGAGCTTTCCGGGGAATTTATCTTGTTTATGACACAGGATGCAATGCCTTATGATGACACTCTGCTGGAAGAGCTTCACCGGCCGTTTTCGGAAGAACGCGTCTGTGCCGCTTACGCCAGACAGCTTCCACGTCCGGAGTGCAGCGTACTGGAACAGTATACGCGCAGCTTCAACTACGGGGAGCAGAGCAGGATCAAGGCGGCGGAGGATATGCAGGAGCTTGGCATCAAGACTTTTTTCTGTTCTAATGTATGTGCCATGTACCGCAGGAGCGAATATGAAGCGCTCGGCGGGTTTGAGCGGAAGACGATCTTCAATGAAGATATGATATTTGCCGGAAGGCTGGTACAGAACGGAAAAGCGATCGCATACTGCGCAGAGGCGAAGGTGATCCATTCTCATAATTACAGCAGTCTGCAGCAGTTTCACAGAAATTTTGATCTCGGAGTCTCGCAGGCAGAACACCCGGAGATATTTTCAGGAGTCCGGTCAGAGGGCGAAGGGATACGGATGGTAAAGCAGACGGCCGCATGGCTGATAAAAACAGGAAAGCCGTATCTGCTGCCGAAGCTTGCGGCGCAGAGCGGAGCAAAATATCTCGGATACAGAATGGGAAAGCAGTATAAAAAGCTGCCGGACCGGGTGGTAAAATGGTGTACGATGAGCCCGTCGTACTGGGAGTAAAAGTGAGCTGGCACGGATGGTATTACAACATACAGGAGTTTAAAGAATGCAGGATCAGAATAACAACGAAAGAAAAGGCGAATATGAAAAAATCTGTTTTCTCTGCAGACGGCCGGAAAGCCAGACAGGGAAAATGATCGATATGGGGAGCGGGATCTGTATCTGCCAGAATTGTATGCAGAATGCGATCGACGCCATGAAGAACTCAGGGCTTTCTTATCAGGATATGATGAACATGAGTATGCCGCCGCAGGAGAAAATTTCCGAAGACGGGGACGGCGGGAAGAAAGAAGAACCGGAAGATAAGAAAGGACCGTCCATACAGAATATCAGTATGATCAATCTGTCCGACCTGCTCGGCGGTATGGGTTTTCAGCGCCAGCAGATAAAGAAGAAAAAGCCGAAAGAGAAACAGGCACAGAAAACGTTTGATATCAAGTCTATCCCGGCGCCGCATAAGATCAAGGCAAGCCTTGATGAATATATTGTGGGACAGGAGCATGCCAAAAAAGTAATCTCTGTCGCCGTGTATAATCATTACAAGCGGATCGGGACCGGTGAGATGGACGATATTGATATAGAAAAATCCAATATGCTGATGCTGGGACCTACGGGCTGCGGAAAAACGTATCTCGTAAAGACACTGGCAAGACTGCTCGACGTACCGCTTGCGATCGCGGACGCGACCTCTCTGACGGAGGCAGGATACATCGGTGACGATATCGAGAGTGTGATCTCAAGATTACTGGCGGCTGCCGACAATGACGTAGACCGCGCAGAGCAGGGTATCGTGTTCATCGATGAGATCGACAAAATTGCAAAGAAGCGAAATGCCAATCAAAGAGACGTAAGCGGCGAGGCGGTACAGCAGGGAATGCTGAAGCTTCTGGAGGGAAGTGAAGTGGAGGTGCCTGTAGGCGCCGCCAGCAAAAATGCGATGGTTCCGATGGCTACTGTCAATACGAAGAACATCCTGTTCATCTGCGGCGGAGCGTTTCCGGGACTGGAAGACATCATAAAAGAGCGTCTGAACCGTCAGGCGTCGATCGGATTTCTGGCAGACTTAAAGGACAAATATGATGAGGACCCGAACATACTGGAACGGGTAACAGTAGAAGATCTGCGGACATTCGGCATGATACCGGAATTTCTCGGACGTCTCCCGATCATCTTCTCTCTGCAGGCGCTGACAAAGGAAATGCTCGTCAAGATTCTGCGCGAACCGCGCAATGCCATTATCAAACAG
>DVHT01000016.1 GCA_018711885.1 Candidatus Choladousia intestinipullorum
TTCTTGTGAATGTTCCGGATCGTCTTTTTCTTCTTCACCGGCCTTGTCTGCTGTTTTTTTTGTTCCGGCCGCAAAGAACCGTATCCGGACACGGGCGCCGGTCTTGTGCTGCGCGGACGAATCAGACATTCCGGCCCGAAACCGATCAGATCCTCACGTCCGGCTATTTTCAAAGCCTCGCGGACCAGGTAGTAGTTTTCCGGTTTCCGGTACTGCATCAGTGCCCTCTGCAGCGCTTTATGATGCGGGTTTTTCGCGACGTATACTGGTTTCATCGTGCGCGGTTCCAGCCCCGTATAATACATACACGTCGAAATCGTAGAAGGCGTCGGATAAAAATCCTGCACCTGTTCCGGCATGTATCCGAGGTCTCTCAGATAACATGCCAGCTCCACCGCCTCTTTCATGGAACACCCCGGATGCGAAGACATCAGATATGGCACGAGGTACTGCTTCATCCCGCACGACTGGTTCATCCGGCGGTATTTCTCCGTAAACTCCAGATATACTTTATGTTTCGGTTTCCCCATCATCGAAAGCACCTGGTCTGAGACGTGTTCCGGAGCTACTTTGAGCTGTCCGCTGATGTGGTACGTTACGAGTTCCCTGAAAAATACATCCGACTGATCCAGCATCAGATAATCGAACCGGATGCCGGAACGGATAAATACTTTTTTCACTTTCGGAATTTTGCGGAGCTCACGCAGAAGCGCTACGTAATCCCTGTGATCCACGCGCAGGTTCCTGCACGGTTCGGGAAACAGGCACTGCCGGTTCTTGCAGACGCCCGATGTAAGCTGCTTCTCACACGACGGCTGTCTGAAATTCGCCGTCGGTCCCCCTACATCATGGATGTAACCTTTAAAATCAGGATCCTTTGTGATCTCATACGCCTCTTTTATGATCGACTCATGGCTGCGCGTCTGTATGATCCGCCCCTGATGGAACGTCAGCGCGCAGAAATTGCAGCCGCCGAAGCATCCTCTGTTGCTCACAAGGCTGAATTTTACTTCTTCTATGGCTGGAATGCCGCCCGCTTCTTCGTACATCGGATGATAGGTCCTGCAGTAAGGCAGATCATAGATATCATCCATTTCCTGCTGTGTAAGCGGCTTTGCCGGAGGATTCTGCACAACATAGACGGTCCTGTACGGCTCCACCAGCCGTTTTCCGGAAAACGGATCGGTATTGCAGTACTGCCGGTAAAAGCTTTCCGCATATTTTTTCCGGTCCGCACAAAGTTCGCTGTAATCCGGAAGAAGATCAAAATCATAGACATTCTCCAGATGTTTCGTCTTATAACAGGTCCCGTCGACAAACGTAATGTCGGATACCGCCATGCCCGCGTTCAGCGCGTCTGCGATCTCGACGATCGAGCGCTCCCCCATCCCGTAGGATATCAGGTCGGCGCCGCTGTCCATCAGAACAGAGCGCTTCAGCGAATCTGACCAGTAATCGTAATGCGCAAGGCGGCGCAGGCTGGCCTCTATCCCGCCTGCTACAATAGGGACGTCTTTGTACGCCTGCCGGATCAGATTGCAGTAGACGACTGCAGCGTAATCAGGGCGCTTCCCCATCTCTCCTCCCGGAGTATAGGCGTCTCTTTTTCTGCGTTTTTTCGACACGGCATAATGATTCACCATCGAATCCATGTTTCCGGCGCTGACAAGGAATGCAAGCCGCGGCCTTCCGAGCGCCTTTACGCTCTCCGCGTTCCGCCAGTCCGGCTGTGCGATCATGCCGACGGTATAGCCTCTGGATTCCAGCAGCCTGCTGATGATCGCATGGCCGAAAGACGGATGATCGACATAAGCGTCCCCGATCACATAAACAAAGTCAAGCTGCTCTATGTTCTGTTCCTCCAGCTCGCGCCTGGATGTCGGTAAAAATCTTCCGTTCATGAAAGCACCTCATACGTATGATCCAGGATCTCATCGTAAGATCGGATATAATAATCTGCAAGTTTCCGTATTTCCCGGCGTTTCGGTAATGCAGTCTCATCTTCAACGGCACAGACCTGCATTCCGGCGCTCTTTCCAGCCAGAATTCCCATCGGGACATCCTCAAATACGAGGCAGTCCCCGGGAGCTACGCCGAGCTGTTCTGCCGCACTGACGTAAATATCGGGCGACGGCTTTCCCTTTGCCACATCGCAGGAAGTAATGATGCAGTCAAAACGATCCTCAACCTGGTTTGCCGCCAGACACACAGAAATCAGTTCCCGGCTGTTGCTGCTCGCGATCGCAGTCTTCATCCCCCTGCGCTTTAACTCACGCAGAAATTCCTCCGCTCCTTTTTTCAATCTGACCTTATGCGCATATTTATCGTACGCCATCCGGTTCCATTCTTTTTTAATCTCTTCCAATGGCTGCGGAAGCTGAAATCTGTTTTTGAAATAAGCGGCTGTCTCTGTAAAGCCCATTCCTTCAATCTCGTTCTGCAGGTCCGGCGGCAGTTCATGACCGTACCGTCCCAGATATTCAATATCAATATCCGTCCACATCCACATCGAATCCATTAAGGTCCCGTCGAGATCAAAGATCACAGCTTTCTTTTGTTCTATCATAAATGAATTTACCTTTCTTTCAGTCTGAGACACTCTTCCGGCGTCAGCGCGCGCCACTGTCCCGGCTCAAGCGACGGATCAAGCAGAATGCCGGCCATGGAGATCCGTTTCAGATAAAGAACTTTTAATCCGCACGCCGCGAACATCCGCTTAACCTGATGGAATTTTCCTTCGTACAGCGTAACCTCAGCCTCCGAAATCTCCCCGCTGTCAAGGATCGACAGTTTTGCCGGAAGTGTTTTCTTCTTTTCTCCGATATCCATGCCCTCTTCAAATGCGCGGACTGTCTCTTCCGTAAGGCGCCCTTCCACGCGCACGTAATACGTTTTTTCCGCATGGTGCTTCGGTGAGAGCAGCCTGTGCGCCAGTTCCCCGTCATTTACCAGCAGCAGAAGCCCTTCCGTATCAATATCCAGCCTCCCGACCGGAAACAGCCTGTCTTTTGCCGGATGGCAGATATCATCCATCACAGTCTTATGGCTCCGGTCCTCCGTCGCTGTGACGCAGCCAGCTGGTTTATTCAGCATCAGTGCGATAAAAGGCTCATACTTGACCTCGCGGTTCTGGTACATGACGGTATCGCAGTCTGTATCTATCTTCCGGTCCGGTCTTTTTTCCATCGCGCCGTTCACTGTCACCGCGCCGTTTTTCAATATTTTTTTGACTTCGCTCCTGCTCCCGGCTCCTGTTTCCGCCAGGAGCTTATCTAAACGCATCACACTCATCTACTGTAATCTCCATCCGGGATAAAGTTTATTTCTGATGCTTCCGTTGATATATTTTCCCCATCCAAGGCCAAATCCGTCCACGCAGATCAGCGTCCATCCGCCAAGGCCCTGCGCCTCGTCCGCACAGAGCTCGATCGTTTCCCCTCTCAAGTAACGGCCGACTCTTTCATCTTCAGAGGAAAAATTAAACGTACCCGGAACATCTCCATGCTTCAGCATCATCGCCAGCGCCTGGGAAGGCTCAAATCTTCCGCGCTTCAGCTCGCCAGCCAGAATACCGGTGCGGAGGAAGCGTATCTTTGCCGGAAGGCGGTACGGCGGCAGCAGAAAACACTGGTCATTGATCTGCTTATAGCGTTTGCCCTTCCAGAGTTCTCCCGGTACATTCGCTAAAAACTCTTTTACCGGCTCGGGCATCTGAGCGCTTCCCGCATCTTCCCTTCCGGAATCTCTTTCATTTTGACAAGCCTCATCCCGGCCGCTTTCGCCCTTCTTTTTCAAAAGCGCAAGGAAGTGTCCCTCTCCCCTGACCCGGTGCGGCCATATTCTGACGCATGCCCCGCACGGATCCTCCCCCTGCGCAAAGCCGGGGCTCATCTGAGGTGCAGATAAGGACAGCTCCGGATAGCGCGCGAGGATCTCCTCTATGACGTTCTCATTTTCCTGTATCGAAAACGTACATGTTGAATACGCCAGCATTCCGCCTGGTTTCAGCATTCTGACCGCACAGTCCAGGATTTCTTTCTGAATGGGCGCATATGCTTCCGGCCCCTGTTTCTTCCACGCTTCGATCAGTGCCTTATCCTTTCGGAACATTCCTTCGCCGGAGCAGGGCGCATCTACCAGTATCTTGTCGAAAAAGCAACCGAACTGCTGCAGCAGTTTCTGCGGCGTCTCTGCCGTAATGCAGCAATTTGAAGCGCCCCATACAGCCAGATTTTTTACGAGTGCCTTTGCCCGGCTCGCGCTGGCGTCATTAGCGACTAAAAGCCCTTCCCCCTTCAGGCGGCTGGAAAGCTCCGTCGCTTTTCCCCCGGGCGCCGCGCAGAGGTCCAGGATTTTATCACCCGGCTCGACCGCGAGGCTTGCCGCAGGCAGCATCGCACTCGGCTCCTGTACGTAATACAGACCTGCATAGTAATGAGGATGCTTCGTCACAGCATCCTCTTTTCTGTAATAAAATCCATTTTCTGTCCACGGGATCCGCTGCAGGGCAAACGGGGTCAGATCCATGAACGCTTCTGCGGAAATCTTCTGTGTATTGACGCGCAGTCCTATGTACCCTTCTTTTTCATAACCGCCCAGGAACTCGTCGTACTCCTCCTGAAGCTGGCCTTTGATCCTGTCTAAAAATTCCTGCGGTAATCTAACCATCGTGTTCTCTGCTCTCCCATCCGGCTTAAGCTGCGTCAAATGTCCCTGTTACATCTCCTCGGAGCTTAAGGACTGTACTCTGTACCCTTCTGCGATACTGTCAAGCTCTTTGCTGAACCGCTTTAGCTGGTCAATATCGTTCAGTTCATAGATCCGGTAAAACTCATCCTGTATTTTCAAAACTTCCCGTTCATTCGCCGTGCCATACAGATTCTGTATGTTATTCAGGATATCCGATACGATCCTTGCATGGAGCTGGAAGGAATTCTGCACATCCATGATCTCGCTGCGGACATATGACATTTCATTATCCAGCACGATGATCGCGTTTGCGGCGTTCATAAGCTTTTCTTTAATATGGTCCGGGATATTCTTTTTATACTTATACTGAAGTGAATGCTCGATCGTGGACCAGAAGTTCATCGCCAGTGTTCTGATCTGGATCTCGACTTTTATCTTGCGGCTTCCATTCAGCCCCTGTACTTCATAATTTACAATGATATGGTAGCTTCGGTACCCACTGTCTTTCATGTGATTGATGTAATCACGCTCGCTGATGATTTCCATGTCGGTACGCTCGCGTATAATATCCACGACTTTTTTGATATCCTCGACAAACTGACAGATAATCCGGACTCCTGCAATGTCCACCAGGGATTCCTCGATCTGGTCTACCGGGATATTTTTCTTCTGTGCTTTATCCAGAATACTGGCAATGGTTTTCACTCGTCCGCTCACCTGTTCAATCGGTGAATAAAGCCCCTGACTACGATACTCATAGATAAGGTGCTCAAACTTCACAATGAGTTCTTTCACTGCCAGACTGTATGGGGTCAGTATCTCACGCCATAATTGTATTTCCATAAATTACCTCCAGTGATGGCTGTCACACCTGTATTTCGAGTAAAAGTTTTTTCACTCCGTTTCTACATTTGCTTATTTTAGCATATCCAAAATAAACTTGCAATGAGGCCTTTTGTCACATTGTGTCACCCTTATTCTGCTCTGTCCCTTCTGCCATTTCCAAGCAGCGGAGCACCCAGTACGGATTTACGCTCAGTTCCGGTGTGTCTGCTGTCCAGATATAAATGCCGAGGTGGAGATGCACATCAAATTTCCCTCTGGTCCCTTCTTCTCCATACCCCGTATCTCCCATTTTTCCGAGTTCCATCCCTGCTGTCACTTCATCCCCGATCTGAAAATCCGCGCTGTATGAATCCAGATGGGCATAATAGAAATATCCCCCGGACGGGCTCCGGATACCGATCCGGTATCCCCCCTGCGGGAGCCAACCGATCTTTTCCACAACGCCGTCCGTAATGCTCACAATCCGGTAATGCCCCGGAAGATTCTCCGGCGGCATCAGATCGCATCCCTCATGGCCGCGCTTCCCGCCGTAATTCCGTTCAAACATCCAGCTGTTCTCATACGCCGCATCTGCCGCAGCCACCGGAAAGCACCGGATATCGTTCCAGACCGCCGCATACGCCTGATTGATCCGTTCGTAATCCTCCGGGCAGTTTCGCAGCAGGATTTTTTTCCATTTTACAAAATCCTCCGCCTTCCAGTTCTGCAAAGCAGGCACATGGCCGGCCCCTGCCCGCGCAGCGATCACGGTCATCAGTTCCGACCGCTCCATCTGCGACTGCCGGCAGAACAGTTCGATCTGCGCAAGACTCCTCTCCGAAAAAGTCTGTCTGCGAAAATCACTGCTTTCCGGCTGCGTCGTCAGAAGCTGTACACAGGCGGCCCGCTGACAGACCAGAACAGAAAAGCGGGAAAGAAGAAAAAACAAAAAGAAAAGAAACAGCAGCTGTTTTAGGAATTTCGTTTTCATCTGCACACCAGCATCTATCCTCTCTTCCAAATATATCCGGTCATCCTGAAAAATAGACGTATCCGCATATCGCGTTTTTTCAGAACATAAATTACAGTGACAGATTCTATGGAGTAAGCGATGCAAAGACTCAAAAATAAACTTCCTGTCCTGTTTCTGCTGATCCTCTTTTTTTATCTGCTTTTTTTCCCGCAGCCTGCCCTTACAGGAGCAAGAGACGGTCTGCTTCTCTGGTACAGGAGCGTTCTCCCGGTCCTGTTTCCTTTTATGCTCCTTTGCAGCATGGCGCTGCAGTTAAATGTCATGGAATGCCTTCCGCGCCTGATCAAACAGACCATCCATTTTCTGTTCGGCTGCTCTCCCGCCGGCTGCTTTGCCGTCCTGACCGGTTTTTTCTGCGGTTTCCCGATGGGTGCCAAAATCACTTCCGATCTGCTCGCCCAGAAAAAGATCCATCCGCAGGAAGCACGCCATCTTTACGGTTTTGTCAATAATCTGAGTCCCGTTTTTCTCACATCTTATCTGGCCTTTGACCAGATGAAACAGCCCTGGCTGGGAGGACTGCTCCTTTTCCAGATACTGGGAGCCGCGGTACTGTACGGCATCCTGACCTCTGCCCCTTTGCGGCAGGGACACTTTACAGGATCAGAAGCCGGCTCTGCGCCGGTTTCCGGAAACTCCCGCCCTGGCCTGTCCGAAATGGCGGACCGCGTGATGGAAGATACCGTGCGTAATATTGTCAAGCTCGGCATCTGTATCATGCTGTTTTCCATGGCAGGAGAAGCCGTCAGGACATTTGCGCCTGAAGGAAGCATCGCTTTTCTTCTGTTGCGCGCCTCTATCGAAGTGACCGGCGGTATCCGCATCATCTGCAGCAGCGGCCTTTCCTTCCCGTGTCAGTATGTGCTCCTGTCCATGCTCTGCGCGTTCGGCGGATGGTCCGCATTCGCACAGACCGTCACATTGGCACATCTCAGGGGCGATACGCTGAAATACTATATAAAAAGCAGGGTAATGATTACCCTGCTCTCCGGTCTTCTCTCTGTAATTGTACTGTTACTCTTCAGACAGCTCCTGTGAAGTCTCCGTCGTATAGCTCGACGGGGATGCCTGTGGAGACAGTTCTGAACGGTTCTTGCTCACAATATCGTAGCATGACTGAATCGAATTGATGAAATTGTTATATTTTGATCCGGCCGCCTCAATTGTATGGCTCATGATCTTTTCCAGATTCTCCAGCATCTCATCCGTATAGTGGATCGCGCTCATGCGGATATTATTGGAATCTTCCGTAGCCTTATCCATGATCTCCTGCGCCTGTGCGTTCGTCTGATCGATGAGCTGGTTCGACTGCTGGAGTGCGACCTGCATCACTTCGCTCTCACTGACGATCTTCTGTGCCTGAGCCTGTGCCTCTGCAATAATATTATCCGCCTTTGTCTGTGCGTCCTCAAGGATGGCATCCTTATTGCTGATGATCTTCTGGTAACGTTTGATCTCATCCGGCGTCTTCATTCTCAGTTCACGCAGAAGCTCTTCCAGTTCTTCTTTGTTCACTACGATCTTCGTTGAAGAAAGCGGCTGGAATTTGCAGCTGTCAATAAATTCTTCGATCTCTTCAATTATCTGTTCGATCCTGCTACTCATAATGTTCTCTCCTTACCTCGCTTAATTAATTATTTATACCTCTGATGTCTTCCCTTTTGCTTTCTGTGAAATCTTCCCGTAGACGCGATCTACGATCGTCTCCGGCACGAAACCGGAAATATCCCCGCCGTAAAAAGCCACTTCTTTGACGATCGTGGAACTGATATACGCATATTTAAGCCCTGTCGTCAAAAACAGGGTATCTACATCTTTATCAATACTGCGGTTCGTCTGCGCCATCTGAAGCTCATACTCAAAATCCGTCACTGCACGCAGGCCGCGAACCAGAAAAGATGCGTCGCATTTCTTTACAAACTCCACTGAGAGTCCGGAAAATGACTCTACTCTGACATTCGGAATATGTACCGTAACGTCCTTTAACATTTTAACACGTTCGTCGACAGAAAACAACGGTGTTTTTTCATTATTGTTCAGCACACCGACGATCAGTTCGTCCACGATCGCAGACGCTCTTTCAATAATATCCAAATGTCCCTTTGTGACCGGGTCAAAACTTCCCGGATAAACCGCCCGCTTCATATGATCTCCTGTTCCTGCTCTCTGTACGGCCGGTCAATCCGCCGACTCTCTCCGCACCAGAAAAGCATGCATATTTGTCTTATACTCCTTCACACGCCGCAGAGCAAATCCAAGTTCCTGCACATAAGAAAAATCCGTCCCAATGGCAGCCTCAATAATGATCAGAGTCTGCCCGTCTACAAACGAAGGCCTGTGCAGACTGATATATTCCAATGCGGCACGTTCCAGTTCTTTTCCGTACGGAGGATCCATAAAAATAATCCCGAACGGCCGTTCTCCTTCAAGTCTGGAAAAAGCAGACAGGACATCGCTTTGCATTACAGAAGCCTGTCCGTCAAGATGTGTAAATCTGAGATTATCGCGAATACAATCCACTGCCGCCCGGTTCTGCTCTATGAACGCGGCATAAGCGGCGCCGCGGCTCAAAGCCTCGATCCCGATCCCGCCGCTTCCTGCAAAGACATCCAGAAAACGGACGCCATAAATATCATTCTGCAATATATTAAACAACGTTTCCTTAATACGGTCCGTCGTCGGTCTCGTGTCCTTGCCGGCGATGGTCTTCAGCGGAAGACGTCTTGCTGTTCCTGCGATTACTCTCATGTTCTGTCCTTACACAATAATTATTCTGAATTATTATAAATATTTCATGCCGCCGTGTCAATACTGAACAGATTTTTTTCATTTTTTAAACGGATACAATTACCAGTTTATATCCGCGCAAGTTACACATACTAGCAATGCAGCAAGAAGCTGCGACATTCATTTGACAGATAGATAAAAAGTAAAATGAAAACAAAGGAGGCGTTAGATATGTCATCTACGAACACAACAGCAGTACCGGAAGCAAAAAGCGCATTAGACCGTTTCAAATTTGAGGTAGCAAGCGAACTGGGCGTTCCGCTTTCTGACGGCTACAACGGAAACCTCACATCCAAGCAGAATGGTTCTGTCGGCGGATATATGGTGAAAAAGATGATCGAAGCTCAGGAACGTCAGATGGCCGGCGGACAGATGAACGCACAGATGGGCGGACAGCAGACTGGATCTATGATGTAACAAAAACGGAAAAATAAGCAAAAGAGCAAAAAGAGACCGGTATCCATGCGATACCGGCTCTCTTTTTGCGTTTGTTTGCGATCTCAATGATCTTAACCGTTTACAGTCAATCCAATTAACTTAAAGAAATACTTCCTGTGATGTCATCATTTATAACGTAGTATGCCATGTTTTCTTCCGGTTTAAGGTACAGAGCAACAGATTTAAGGTCGGCCACTTTATGTTTCATCTGCTTTGTCCATACTTCTTTGACTTGCTTCATCAGATCATCTTTATTGATCTCTTTTCCGAGATACTGAAGGTAAACCGTCTCCTTAACGGCAGCTTTTTTAGCCGGCGCCTTCTTCACAGCAGTCTTTGCCGCTGCTTTCTCTTCTGCTTTCGCCTGTGCCTTTTCAACAGCTTCTGCTGTTTTTGCTGCTGTCCTGCCTGCAGCTTTCTTTGTAGCTTTCGTCGCCGCCTTGGCTTCGGATACCACCTTTTCTGCCACTTTACCTGCTTCTGCAGCTATCTCTTTTGCAGCAGCTTCAGTATCCTTTACAATCTTCTTCATAATAATCCTCCTAAAACCTGACAATCGGTGCTGTATGTGACCTGTATCTACAGCATCTATCTGATGATTTCAATTGAATGATATAACAATTCACCCTACATTGCAAGTCAAAAATTACGCCATATTTGTATATTAATCAAGAAAACTTGCATAAAAAATACTAAAACTGCTCCCGTTTCGGCTCCATTGTGACATGAAGACCGAGTTTTTTCAAAGTGCTGAGGTCAACTTTTGACAAACGGGAGGAACAATGAAGCTCACAGCCCCTCAGATTTCCGATCTCATCCAGCGCACGTTGTGCGTATTCGCTCTCAGAAGCACTGATGGAAAGTGCGATCAGCGTCTCGTCCGTATGCAGACGCGGGTTCTTGCTCCCGAAATACTGCGTTTTCAGACGCTGGATCGGTTCCAGCGCTTTTCCTGAGATCAAAAGCACGTCATGATCAATTCCGGCAAGCTCTTTCAGTGCATTTAACAAAACGGCAGAACACGGGCCGAGCAGATTTGTCGTCTTTCCGGTGCTGATCCTTCCGTCCGCCAGTTCGATCGCAGCGCAGGAACAGCCTCTCTCTTCTGCCTTTTTATTCGCGGCAGCCGCGCACTTTCTGTCCTGTGTCGTAATCCCAAGCTGCTGCATCAGGAATTCAATCTTGAATAATTCGTCTTCTGTGGCCTCCAGATCCGCCTTCCTGATCAGGGATTCATAATATCTGCGGATGATCTCCTGGCAGGAGGCCTCACAGCATGCCTCGTCATCCACAATACAGTAGCCGGCCATGTTTACGCCCATATCCGTCGGAGACTTATAGGGACTGGAACCAAAAATCTTTTCGAACATCGCATTCAGTACGGGGAAGATCTCAATGTCCCTGTTATAATTCACCGTTGATATTCCGTATGCGCTCAGATGGAACGAATCGATCATATTGACGTCGTTCAGATCGGCAGTCGCAGCCTCATACGCGAGATTGACCGGATGGGAAAGCGGCAGGTTCCATACCGGAAATGTCTCAAATTTTGCGTATCCGGCCCGGATCCCGCGTTTGTGCTCATGGTAAAGCTGGGAAAGGCAGGTCGCCATTTTCCCGCTGCCCGGTCCGGGAGCCGTCACGACTACGAGCGGCCGCGACGTCTCGATGTAATCGTTCTTACCGTATCCGTCGTCACTGACGATCAGGGAAATATTTTTCGGGTATCCTTCAATGCGGTAATGGCAGTATACCGCTACGCCCTGCTTTTCCAGCTTCATCTTAAAATTGTCGGCCATATTCTGATGATTGTACTGAGTCAGCACAACGCTTCCGACGTACAGGCCATGACTGCGGTAAATATCTATGAGCCGCAGCACATCCAGGTCATACGTAATGCCGAGGTCTGCGCGCACTTTATTATTTTCGATGTCCTCTGCATTGATCACGATCACGATCTCTGCCTGATCTTTCAGCTGCAGGAGCATCTGTAACTTACTGGACGGAGCAAACCCCGGAAGAACCCGGGATGCGTGGTAGTCGTCAAACAGCTTTCCTCCGAATTCCAGGTAAAGCTTATTATCAAACATGGAAATACGTTCTTTGATCTTTTCCGACTGCATTCGAAGATACTTTTGGTTATCAAATCCTATTCTCATACTATTCTCCTCATCCTGTAATTTTCTACAGACCAGTATACGACATTTTCTTCTTAATATCTATCAGTTTTTGGCGAAATAAGCC
>DVHT01000126.1 GCA_018711885.1 Candidatus Choladousia intestinipullorum
AAAGCATTTTTGCGAGACCCCCCTTTTCATCTGAATGTCTCCATTATTCTTTTGTATTTTCCTTCTTATTTTCCTTCTCTGCAGCCGTCTCTGTATCTTCTGCCTGTGATCCGGCAGCCCTCTCAGTTTCCGCAGCCTGTGCATGACCCTCTTCCGGTACGAGATCCCCTGTGCGTTCCGCCTCCGGTCTGACCGCCGCAGTGTCTGTATCTTCCGTCTGCGCTCCGTCATCCGCTGCAGCTTCCGCGTGTTCTGACATCTCCTGCACGGATCTGGATTTCTGCGCCTTCTCTGCGGATTCCTTTGCCTCCTGATGCAGCTGCTCTTCTTTGCGTTCGTTTCCGATCTCCCAATGAATCAGGATCGTAAGCACCGCCCGCAGAGCGATGATTCCAGCTACGATGTAGATCTCGTCGAGGCTGCGCACGATGACGGTACGCAGAATTTCGCTTCCGAGCTTAAACTCCAGCCCCATCGCCAGCCCTTTTGCCAGCACGAGTCTCGTATCCGGCTTGCGGCGCACATAATTCACGATTCCCTGGATTCCTGCAAATGTAATCACGCCCACGCCGATATACTCAAAAAGAAGCATGGCAAGATTGACGAATTCGCGGAGAAATAATTCTAATATGTCCATAAGGTCCCTCTCTGTTCCTGTAAGTATCGTTTTGACAGTTACTTTATTTTACCTGTACACCGGCCATTTGTCAATTACCGGGCCTTCCTGCCGGGCTGCACGGGTCTTCCCGCCGGGCTCACGCCTCCAGGAACTGGCTCTGGTAAAGCCTGTAATATGCCCCGTGTTTTGCCATCAGCTCACTGTGGCTCCCCTCTTCCACAATATTCTGGCCATCGATATAAAAAATACGGTCTGCACTGCGTATGGTGGACAGCCGGTGCGCAATGATAAAGGAGGTCCTGTTTTTCAGCATTGCCTCGATGCCGGACTGCACCAGCAGTTCTGTATGAGTATCTATGCTGGAGGTCGCCTCATCGAGGATCAGAATCCGCGGATCTGACACCATCGTCCTCGCAAATGCAAGCAGCTGGCGCTGCCCGATCGAAAGCTGGGCGCTGCGTTCACTGATCTTTGTATCGTACCCGTCTTCCATCTCCATGATAAAGTCATGCGCGTTGACCGCCTTTGCCGCAGCGATCATCTCTTCTTCTGCCGCATCTGCTTTTCCGTAGCAGATATTCTCGCGGATGGTCCCCGTAAATAAAAAGGTATCCTGTGTCATTACCCCCATCTGGCGCCGCAGGCTCTCCATCGTCACCTCCCGGATATCCTGTCCGTCAATGCATACGCTCCCCGACGTCACGTCATAAAACCGGCTGATCAGATTGACGATGGTCGTCTTGCCTGCTCCAGTCGGCCCGACCAGCGCAATGGTCTCTCCGGCCTTTACCGAAAAATTCACATCTTTCAGTACCAGCTTATCCGGTTCATCCGTATAAGCGAAATCAACATGGGAAAAGCTCACATCTCCCTTTACCGCCGGAAGATCCCTGCTTCCCTCCCGGTCCGTGATCTCGGCCGGCGTATCGAGAATGTCAAAGATACGCTCCGCCGCTGAAATATTCGTCACAAGCTTATTATAAAAGCTTGCCAGATTCCTGATCGGGCTCCAGAACATCCCGAGATACGTCGAAAATGCCAGAAACGTACCGACGCCGATCTTGTCGGCGCCCACGATGCGGATCCCGATAAAATACAGGAGAAAGCCGCCCACTCCCCAGGTGATCTCCACAAGCGGCCCGAACAAGTCCCCGATGCGCACCGCACGGACGTAGCTGTCCCGGTATTCTTTGGCACAGCGTCTGAAATCTTCTGTCTTCTCCGGCTCCGCCGCAAAACTCTGCACGATGCGGATGCCTGAGAAATCCTCATGGATAAACGCATTCAGGTTCGAATTCTTCTTTCTGTGCACCTGCCATCTTCTGTGTGCAGCCGACTGGATCACAAACATCCCTCCGCACAGTACCGGAAGCGTCAGGAGCGCCGCCAGTGCGAGCTGCCAGTTCTTTACCAGCATGATCACCGAAACGCCTGCGATCGTGAGCAGATCCGGGATCAGCTTCGTCACGCTGTCGGAGAGCACATCTTTCAGAGAGTTTGGGTCTCCCACGACGCGCGCCAGGATCTTCCCCGTAGGCCTGCTGTCATAAAAGTGAAAGCTGAGCGTCTGCAAATGGCTGTAGAGCTGGCTCCTGATCGTCAGCAGCACTTTGTTTGTGACTTCCGCCATCAGCATCATCCATTGCCTTGTGCAAAACGCATAGACGAAAAAAAGCGCAAGGGCCGCTGCCCCGAGTGTGAGCAGCCCGGCAATGTCTTCGTTTGCCACATACTGATCCACCGCAAGTTCTATCGCAAGCGGCGTTGCCAGCGTAATAGAAAGTGTCACAGCCAGCAGGCCGCCCACTGCCGCCAGCTCTTTCTTATAATCAAACAGATAACGGTACAGCCGGAACAGCGTCTCCCGTTTCGGCACCTCCCGCATCAGCTCATCCTGTCTTGCCGTATTTACTGCCATGCCGCCTCACCTCCTTCGTACTGCACGCACCACGTTTTGTAATACCGGCCCTTCCTCTGCATCAGTTCCTCATGCGTCCCGCGTTCTGCGACCGTATTGCCGTCCAGGATGATAATCTCATCTGCGTTTCTCACTGCGGAGATCCGGTGGCCGATAATGATCTTTCCGGACTCCTGCATTTCCCGCAGGTTCTTCTGGATCATCTGTTCCGTCTCCATGTCAAGCGCTGAAGTCGCGTCATCGAGGATCAGTACGGGAGCACGTTTTGCGATTGCCCGCGCGATGCTGATCCGCTGCTTCTGTCCTCCGGACAGCCCTACCCCGCGTTCGCCAATGACAGTATCGTACCGCTGGGCAAGCCGGTCAATAAATCCGGCTGCACCTGCGCGTCCGGCCGCCCATTCTACCGTATCCTGAGAAATCGTGTCTCTGCGGCCTGTTTTTATGTTTTCCGACACGGAATCAGAAAAAAGAAACACATCCTGCATCACGACCGCCATTGATGAGCGGAGCTGCTCAAGCGGGATCTCGCGGATATCTCTTCCGTCCAGCAGGATCCTGCCTTCCGTCACATCGTAAAACCGCTGCAGCAGATTGACGATCGTACTCTTTCCGGCTCCCGTCATCCCCATAATACCGAGCGTCTTACCCGGCTCTAAATGAAAATTGATATCGCGGAGGATCTCCGATCCGTTCAGCGTAAATCCCACATGCTCAAACCGGATATCGCCGCATACATGGTCAGGCGGTCCGCACTGCGCAGGTCCGGTGATCTCCGGCTGCTCTGCGGCGACCTTTTTCATCTTTTTCCAGGAGGCAAAGGCAGAAGCGATATCATTGCTGAGCCATCCGACGATCTCCATCGGCCAGATTACGTTATTGGCATATTCGGAAAATGCGCCGAGATCCCCGAGCGTCATCTGCCCGCTGATCACCATTGCGCCTCCGGCGACAATAACTGAGATCAGCATGACTTTGCCGATCAGCGAGATCAGCGGCTGGTATTTTGCCACAAGCTCTGCCTGCTTCATATTCAGGCCGCAGAACTGTCTGTTATGCCTGCCGAATTTTTCTATCTCATACGTTTCCCTTGCGAATGCTTTTACCGTACGCACTCCGGCAAAACACTCCTGCGCCACGGTATTGATCTCTGCGGTTTCTTCACTGAGCTCATCGTACACCTCGCCGAGGCTGCGTTCCATCCTGAGTGCGCATACGCCGATCAGCGGCAGCAGGACGACGGGAATGAGGGTCAGCAGCGGATTCAGCCGCAGCATGAAGATCAGCACGAGAATGGTATGCGTCACCGCTTCCACCGCAAGTATCCCGATAAAGCCGACTGCCACCCACACCTTATCTGTATCGTCTTTTACCCTCGTCATCAGCTCTCCCGTATTATGTTTGTCGAAAAAGCGCATCGGCATCGACTGGATATGCCCGAACAGATCCCTTCTGATATGGTATCCGACCGATACGCCAATATAATCGTAGGAAAATTCCTTCATATACTGGAAAATGCCGCGGCCGATCCCGATCCCCAAAAGCCCCAGCAAAAGTCCGGTCAGCAGATGTGTCTTCCCGCCTATGATCACATCGTCAATAATACGTTTTGTGATCTGCGGCGACATCATGTCAAGCACGATACTGATCACCATTCCGGCAAAGCCAAACAGGTACAGCCCCCAGTACCGTCTCATATAAACACCCAGTTTTTTCATTTCCTCATCACTCCCTTTTCATAAGTCCGAAGGACTTTTTCTTTCCCGGCTTATCGCACAAAAAAAGCCGCAGTGATCAGACTGCGGCAGAAATAACAATGCATCCTGCTTCCTTTCCATAAATTCTGACGATTGAATCATATATTATCTGTAATTGCACGTTCTGTCAAGAGAAATGACTATAATTTTTCCACTATTATTGAATTGCCGCGTCTGCCCTTTTATGGTATACTCCAAAGCAGGATAATGTCACATCGATATACAAGGAGGCTATTATGGGAAAAGTAGCGATCGTAACCGACAGCAACAGCGGAATTACAAATGAGGTGGCCAGGGAGCTTGGGATTTATGTCCTTCCGATGCCGTTTTATATCAATGAAAAGCTGTACTATGAAGATATTTCTCTGACGCAGGAGGATTTTTATAAGTTTCTGAAAGACAATGCAGATATCTCGACCTCCATGCCGTCCCTGACAGACGTTACCGATCTGTGGGACAAGCTTTTGAAGGAGTATGAAGCCATTGTCCATATCCCGATGTCCAGCGGCTTAAGCGGTTCCTGCAGCGCTGCCCAGGCCATCGCCCGGGACTATGAAGGAAAGGTGTTCGTCGTGGACAACCGCAGGATCTCCATCACACAGAAGCAGTCGGCAATCGACGCCAAGGCACTTGCTGACGCCGGATGGAAGGCAGCCGATATCAAGCAGTATCTGGAAGAGACGGCAGGCGACTCCAGTATCTACATCACGCTGTCCACCCTCTATTATCTGAAAAAAGGCGGACGCATCACACCGGCCGCCGCAGCCCTCGGCACACTCCTGAGACTGAAGCCGGTGCTGCAGATCCAGGGAGCAAAGCTTGACGCATACGCAAAGAGCCGCACGATGAAGGCCGCGCGCCAGACGATGCTTGATGCGATAAAGAGTGATTTTGACACACGCTTCCATGCAAAACCGGACGCTTCCGACATGCATGTCATGCTCGCATACTCCGGAGTCGATCTCACAGAGGCCAATTCCTGGAGAGAAGAAGTGCAGGCCGCATATCCGGATCACACGATGTTTTTCGATCCGCTTTCGCTCAGCGTTGCCTGCCATATCGGAGACGGTGCGATCGCAATCGCATGTACAAAAAAACTGCCGGACGAGGTACTGCACCGGTACGAATAAAACGCCGCCCAGAGCAGACAAATCTGTATAAGAAAAACATCAGCCCCTGCAGACAGGATCACAAGTTTTGCCTTGCATTCCTGCCCGCAGGGGCTGTTTCATGTTTTACTGTTTTCTGCCGGCTGATCTTCGCCCTCTTTCTGCTTTATCTGCCGCGCAGCCTCCATCTGCGGTACCCGGCCGCCAGCAGTACGAACGATGCCGACAGCAGACCAAGATACCATCCGACCGGCGTATCGTCTCCCGTCTGCGGTGATGCCGTGCTGGCAGAAGCCTGACCGTTTCCGGAGATGGCGTCATAATCGCCGAAATCATTTCCTTCTTCTGAGAAAATCTGATTCCAGTCGTCCTGTGTGGACGTGCCGTAGACCGAATTCATCAGGACCGTCTGTACTTCTTTTCTGTCCTTCGTAAATTCCGCCGTGGAATTAATGAGCCGTATGTCATAGCCAAAACTCTCTTCATCCCGGATTACGTTTCCGTTCTCATCCGTCTCCGCGACGTAAATCTTTGCATTGGATGCACTGCCCAGGTTCAGAGACAGCTTCAGCGTAAGCTCACTTTTATTTTCCAGCGCAAGCGGGATCGGCTTCGTGTAAAGCTGCGTAAAGTTTTCGTCTTTAAACAGTCCCGCATAAAAGGTATCGTTTACCGGAATCTGCTCGGCGCCGTAATAGACTCTCTTTGTCAGATACAGCGTCACCTTGGAATCTTCAGACGCTTTCTGTGCGTTCGTGATCGTTACCGTTTTGCTGTCGCTTCTCGCCAGATTGATCTGCGGATTGTCCACGGAAATCTCATACGCAAAATCTGAGGAACCGGTCAGGCGGTTGCCCTGCGCGTCCACCTCAGCAATATAGTATGTAACATTTGAGTTTCCGGAGAGCAGGATCCTTCTTCTGGCGCTCGCCGAAGAAGTATTTTTCAGATCGAACCGGACGATCGTCGGCTTATCGCTGTAATCCGCTTTGCGGAAAATTCCCGCATAGAACGTTCCGTTTACGTTCACTGCCGCTCCGGAGGCATCCGTCACCCGCTTTGTCAGGGTCAAAAGCGCCGTGTAGCGGTAACCGCTCTGCAGCCTGCTGTATACGTTGCGGATCGTGACGCTCTGTGTGCCGGACGCTGTCTTTACCGCCTGTCCCCCGCTGTACTGGATCTCACAGGAGCTCGTGGATGCGAGCGGTTCGCCGTACTGATTCGTCTCCGCGATATAATACGTCGTATTTCCCTTCAGATTCTCAAACACTGTCGTTCCGCTGAATCCTTTTACCGTGATCGTCTGTACATTGCTTGCCTTTTTCGTAAGCGCACTGTCGGAAAACAGCGCCGCATAGAACGTGTATTTTCCCTGCTTGGCGTATCTTCCGTCCGATGCATCCTGCGCATAGACCTGATGCGCTCCGACGTATACCTGTTTTTCTGCGGAAATACTGTGGTTTGTCGCTTTCGTCCGTTCATGGCTCAGCGCTACCGTCGTCATGAGGCCTTCCGCCACGGTAAATTCCACATCCGCCGCAGGCGCGTAGCCTGACGGAGCAGATACTTCTGATAAGAGATACGTCTGCCCCGGCGTCAGCCCTTTCAGCAGCATCTCCGATTTCTGGAATACGTTTTTATTGTTCACGGAAATAATCTTTCCGTCCGTTCCCTTAATGACCCACTGGACCGACTTGTTCGCAAACAGGTTCCCGTTTTCGTCTGTGATCCGTACGGATACCACAGAAGCGTCTGTATTCACCCGGTTCACAATCTCAGCTGCTGTCGCTGCCTGCGCAGCCGAACCGGAATTCGCCGGGTCTGTTCCGCAAACGATCTCGATGCTGGCCGGACACGTAATGACATACGGGAAATCCGCCGCTGATGCATCCGTCACCGATCCGTCCTGATTCGTCTCTGCCGGATAGAAAACGGCGCGCGGCAACGTCATCTTTACCTGTGCTGTCGCAGTGACCGCGCTGTTTCCGTTCATCTCAAAAGTAAAGTCCGCGATCGGCTGTGTCAGCCCTGCATCAGAATATAGTTTTGCGTAAAAAGTCTCCGTAGAAGCCCTGTCGCTTCCGTCTCCGTTCTGCACGCGTTTCGTCAGCTGGACCGGAGCCATGTAATAAAAGTTTCCCGTCGGATAATCGCCGTCTGCGCTGCCATAATCATACGTATAGATCAACGGAGAAGTGGCGGCCGTATCCGGAATCAAAACGGCGTCAAACTGCAGACTTCCGTTCGTCTTCGTCAGCGCCTGTCCGAACTCATCCGTCGCAACCACATAATAATCAGTCGGCTGAGAGGACTGAGAGGACATCTGATCGTAGCCGGAAAAAGTGATCTGGCTGCTTCGCTGCTGCCCCGGCGTAAACGCCGCCGCAGCGATTCCGCTCACCCTCTGGTCTATTGTCTGATCCCCGTTGCTGTCTGCAAATACCGCCAGATAGTATTCCTGCCGGATCCCTTCGTCTGCCGTCAGGGCGACACCGTTAAACTGTGCCTGTGCGGCAGCCGTGAACGACTTGCTTCCGGCAGCGACCGGTTTGTTGGTTACCTGTAAAGAAATAGATTGATCTGCTTTTATCTCAAAATCAGTATCCTCTGCGATCACATAACCTGCATCTGTCCAAAGCTGCGACAGCGTATAGGTACCTGCTGCAAGCCCTGTCAGTACGACCGGACTGCCCGTATAGCGGATATAGTACGGATTTCCCGATGTATCCTTCACGACTGCGCCGGTACTGTCTTTTACCACAAAGGCCGCGTCCGTGACCGCATCACTGGTCGGTGAGCCGTTTCCGTCTCCTCTTGCCGCAGACAGAACGGCTGTCCCGTTTTGGCTGCTGCTGTCTTCGGAAAGCCGGATTGTACCGGTATTTCCCGAAAAAGTGACCGTATCATCCGGGCTGAACGTAACCCCTCCTGCCGCATTCGCCATCAGGTAGATGCGCGGTACAGTCATGTATCCGTCCGGAAGTTCGGAAAGCTCAAGATAGTACACGGCGCCGCTTTGCAGGTTCATCTCTGCCGGGCCTGAAGCCGCATCTGTCGCCGGAACGATCAGCGTATCTTTCGGTATCCGCACCGTATTGTCCGGGTTCAGGATATCTGCCGCTGCTCTTACCGCGATCTTTCCGGAAGCCGCACCGGGAGCCGGGTCAAACTCCAGCTTCAGGCTTATCTGGACCGTATCTGCCGAATAATATACGGCAGCATCCCCGCTCAGATAAGCGGCCATATCAAGAACTTCATCCACAGAATCCGTAATCTCCATCGTATTATCTTCTGTCAAAGCTTCCGTCTCACTCTGCGGCTCTTCCTCCGTCAAAGCTTCTGTCTCACTCTGTATCTCTTCCTCTGTCAGAGCTTCTGTTTCGCTCTGCGGCTCTTCTTCTGTCAGAGCTTCCGTCTGCTCCCCTTCGGTTTCTTCCCCGGCGCTTTTCTGAACGAGGAAGGCAATATTCAGAAGGCTGGCCACCTGGTCTGCCACGTTTACTGAGCCTGCGTACACCGCACCTGCCAGATCCGACTGGACCTGCACGTCTGCCCCCGGAGCCAGATACGTTCCCTGAAGCCCCGACTGCCCGGCCAGTGTCAGTGTTCCTTTGTAGCTGACAAAATCCTCCCCGTCGAGAGCTGCAAAATTATACAGGATGTCGCCCGTCTGTGATGCATCATCATAGACGACCGGAGATCCGGAAAGGATCATATCGTATCCGGCAAACTGAAGCGCCTGATCCGGTGAATCTGCGATCACATTGATCACATAGTATTTCTTCGATACATCGATCACGCGGTTCTCGAATTGATCCTCAAGCTGTTTCTCATCCAGTTTCCCATTCTCATCGGCATACACATTGATGACCTCAACATCAGAAGAAGAACGGGCATTTGCCAGCTTCACAGAAAAGCTTTCCAGAGAACCGACGATGGATGTTCCTGTCTCGCCGTCGGCAATTTCCTGTCCCTCCAGCAGCGTCTCCGGTCCGCTCACCGTCCTGGCCGCAAACAGATAAGAAAGTGCGTTTCCAAGGCCGGATGCCAGATCTGACGAAGACATCTTCGCTCCGTCATTTTTGCGTTCGGACCGTTCCGTCTCTTCCTTTTTCTTGTTTTTCTTTTTCTTATCCGCTTTCTCATCAGCGGTCTGTGCTTCCGTCTGTCCGGATGACGCCGCTGTCTGCTCCTGCGTCTCCGAAGACTGGGGCTGTGCTTCCGTCGCCGGCTGTGTCTCCGTCTGCGGCTGCGCTTCTGTCGCCGGCTGTGTCTCCGTCTGCGGCTGTGTCTGCGCCTCCGTTGCCGGCTGTGTTTCTGTCTGCGGCTGTGTCTGCGCCTCCGTCGCCGGCTGTGTCTCCGTCTGCGGCTGTGTCTGTGCCTCCGTCGCCGGCTGCGTCTCCGTCTGAGCCTGTGCCTCTGTCACTGCCTGAGTTTCAGCTGCCGACACTGCACCGCCTGCGCCCTGCAGCATCAAAACAGCCGCCATGACTGCAGCCGCCGTTTTCCGAAACCTTCTATACATATGTACACCAATCCTTCCTGTACGATTGTCAACTGTTCAAAACGATCAGCACTTGTGCAGCGCTGACCATACTACATGCAATGATACAAAAACAGTATATTACATCCTCCAGTCAAGGTAAATAAAAAGATTCTTAAAAAAACCTTTCTATTTATTATCAACTTATAAGTTGCATAATTTTATTGACATTTTATTGTGCTGAAGCTATACTGAACCTGATCCGACTGCTTTTTCGTTGAATTTCAAAGGAATTCCGGATCATTCAAACAGATAGAACGATGAGGTAGACACAATGCATTCCCTGTTTTCAGATGATCTTAAACAGCTTAACGCGCTGTACCAGCGCATCCAGTTTTCTTTTATTTTTCTTTACGGACGGTACGATACCGGAAAGACCCGGCTCGTCCGTGAATTCTGCGCCGGAAAGAGAGCGCTCTTCTTCTCTGCGCGCGAGGCAGTGTCCAGCCAGCAGCTGTCTGCATTCTGGCGGGACACCGTGCGCAGTCTTCAGCCTGCAAAAACACCTGCTCCCTTCACCGACTGGAAGCAGGCATTTGCTTTTCTCTCTGATTACTCGTTCACTCACCGGCTCGTCCTCGTGCTGGATGAATTCCAGTCTCTGATGCAGCACTGTGACGATTTTGCAGAAGCATTTACCGCCGCTGTGCAGCATGACTTTCCCGCTGGGAAAGTCTTTCTCATTGTGACGTGTTCCTCTCCTGCGTATGCCAGTCATCTGATGAAGGAACCTGCGGCCGCGCCGTTTGACTGTGTGACTGCAAGGGCCAGCATGGGCGCGCTCCCGTTTTATACGTGCCAGGAATTCCTTGCCGGATACACGCCAAAAGAGCAGCTGCTCCTGTACGGAGCGACAGGCGGTCTCCCTTCCAATCTGGAGCGTCTGGACTGCAGCTGCTCAGCCAGAGAAAACATTCTTTCCTTATTTTTTTACAGAGACTCTCCGCTCCTGTTTGCACCGCAGACACTCCTGCAGAGGGAGCTGCGTGAAATCTCGACCTATAACCTGCTTCTGGAGATTATTTCCGGCGGCTTTACAAAGCTGGTCGATATCGCGGCGAAAGCTTCTATGGGCACCAACAAATGCGCCAAGTACCTGAATACACTGATTTCCCTCGGAATGATCCAAAAGGAATTTCCGGCTGCCGGAGAAGTGCAGAAAAAAGTCCGGTACGTCTTTGCAGATCATATGGCGCGCTTCTGGTACCGTTTCGTATTTCCGAATCTGAGCGCCATCCTGTTCGGAGAAGGCGAAGCCATCTTTGATACGTATGTGCTTCCATCCGCAGACGAATATCTTCTTCCCGTGTTCGAGCAGATCTGCGCCGATTATCTGGAACGCCTCGGAAACTCGGAACAGGCGCCGTTCCCCTACCGCCACACCGGTTCCTGGTGGTGCGGCGGCACAAAACGCGAACCCTTTTTCCGCATTCCGCTTGTCGCAGTCGATGAAAAACACTCCGTGCTCGGCGCATGCCACTGCAGACAGGAACCCGCAGACACAGACTGTCTGGAGGGTCTGATGAGACCGCTTCCCCTGTTTGAGAAAAAACAGCGGTATTACTGCATCTTTTCCACTTCCGGATTCACCGCCGCTCTGCGGGAAGAAGCCGGTTCCAGAAACAATGTATGGCTGATCGACCTTGAAGACATCGCTCCTTCGGAAAGCAAAAACCCCGGCACGCATCTTCTCCGCTGATCCTCTCAGCGGGAAAAGATACTGCCGGGGCGCTGCCCTGTCTTTTACCGTTCTATTTCGTACCGAAAATGCGGTCCCCCGCATCGCCAAGTCCCGGAACAATATATCCGTGGCCATTTAAATGATCATCCAGTGCGCCGATATAAATATCCACATCCGGATGTGCTTTCTTCATGGCTTCCACGCCTTCCGGTGCTGCAATGATGCACAGGAAACGGATCCGCTTCACGCCCTTTTCCTTCAGCATCTGGATCGCAGCGACAGCAGAACCGCCTGTCGCAAGCATCGGATCTACGACAAAAATCTCTCTCTCATTGGAATCTGCCGGAAGTTTGCAGTAATACTCAACCGGCTTCAGCGTCTCAGGGTCACGGTACAGGCCGATATGCCCCACCTTTGCAGCCGGAATCATGGCAAGCATTCCATCTACCATGCCAAGTCCCGCTCGCAGAATAGGAACAATGGCAAGCTTCTTTCCGCTCAGCTCACTGACCGTCGTACTGCAGATCGGTGTCTCGATCTCTACCTCCCGGAGTTTCAGATCGCGCGTAGCTTCATAACACATATACATGGCAATCTCTCCGATCAGCGCCCGGAAATCTTTCGATCCCGTCTCTTTTCTTCTGATCAGCCCTATTTTATGCTGGATCAGCGGATGATCCATAATCACTGTTTTCTGCATCAGTTCATCAGCTCCTCTTCGTTTAATTGTACTACAAGCTTTGAGATCAGCCGCTCCAGCTCAGAAAAACACTGTCCATAATCCACAAGCGTTCCGCCGTAGGGATCTGTGATCTCCTTTTCCTCACCGGTAAAGCGGTTCAGGACATGGATACCGGCTGCGGCGTCCCCGAATTCACTGAGCGCTTTCTGCTTTACGATCTCGCTTGTCGCCAGGATCAGCGTTCTCTCGTCAAAATCTTCTCTTACGAGCGGATCACTCATGTGCTCTTTCATCGAAAGTCCGTTACTTACCAGAACAGCTTCAGCCTTCGGGTTGATTGGCTCCGGAAATAATACGACTACGCCCTTGGACGTAATCGCAAGCTCTTCCAGCAGATATTTGCTCTCCATGATCGCTTCCGCCATCGGCCCGACAGCCGTATCACTGCCGCTAACAAAAATCAGTTTATCATACTTCTTCAATCGTATCTGCCCCTTGTCTTAAACATATATGATCTGATGGCCTGCAGCTTTGATCAGACGGTTCATGATCGCCTGCCCCATCTGCGGCGTCTCAAATGACTCCGAATAGATCACAGACACATCCAGTTCATCAAATTCCCGCAAGATTCCATACAGATGCTGCGCGATCGAGATCTCATCCAGCCGCGAACCGATGGATTTCACGATGCCTTCATGGTAATACCCCAGAGATTCATCCGTCCCGATCACTCCGACCTTTCCGCCGCGCAGAGCGTGCTGTCCGGCCATCTCATTGATCTTCTTCCGGACGCGCTCCTCCTCGCCTTCTACGATAAAGAGCTGTGCCTTCGGCGCGTAATGCCGGTATTTCATGCCCGGAGCCTTCGGCCGGATGGTATCGTCGTCCGAGATCAGCGCCCTGTCCGTCTCGATACGCCCCAGCACCCTTCCGAGCATTTCCTCATTGATATAGCCCGGTCTTAAGATCACCGGCGTCCCTTCCGTCAGGTCAACGATCGTAGATTCCAGACCGATGCCCGCCGGCCCTCCGTCAATGATCATATCGATCACACCGTCCATATCGTCCGCCACGTGCTGCGCAGTCGTCGGGCTTGGCCGCCCGGAAGTATTCGCACTCGGAGCCGCTACATACCCGCCGCCGGCCCTTATGAGCGCCCGTGCGATATCGTGATCCGGCATCCGCACTGCGACCGTCGAAAGCCCGCCCGTCGTAGTGAGCGGAACTGCATCTGACTTCTTCAGTATCATCGTAAGCGGTCCCGGCCAGAACGCATCCGCCAGCTTTTCCGCCTGCTCCGGTATCTCTTCTGCGATCAGGAAAATATCCTTCCAGTCCGCAATATGGACGATCAGCGGATTGTCTGAAGGTCTGCCTTTCGCACGGTAGATTCTCCCTGCCGCTGTCTCATCCAGTGCATTTGCACCCAGTCCGTATACTGTCTCTGTAGGGAAAGCTACCAGTCCGCCTTTTTTCAGAATTTCACCCGCCCGGCGGATACCGTCTTCCTCTATGCCGCCGCGCATCATTTCTATGACCGTCTTCATTCACTTTCTCCGCCTTTCTCAAATAGTATAACACTTCAGCACATTTTTTGAAACCTTTTTCTGACGTTTCCTGTATCCAAAAAGAAACCTTTGTGTTAAAATAACAATATGTGCCGGATATCCTGCGAACCAGGGATATCCCAATTTACAAGAACGGAGGCTATTATACATGAACGAAGAAAATTTGACAACACCAGTGACACAGGACGAGACGGCCGCGGCGGCATCCGCTCCGGAAGAGACCGCAGCTGCGCCGGCTCAGGAAGAAACTGCCGAGGCGCCGGTTCAGAAAGAAACTGCCGAGGCGCCGGCTCAGTCAGAGACTATGGCGGATTATGAAGACGCTATCACTGCTTCTATGAAACCGATCCATGAAGGCGATATTCTGACCGGTACGGTCATCGGCGTATCCGATCAGGAGCTGACCGTCGATCTCGGGCTTTACACAGACGGCGTGATCCGCCTGGAGGATGCGAGCGACGATCCCTCTTTCACATTTGACGGCATTGAGCCGGGGCAGGAAATCTCTGCCACCGTCATCCAGCGTGACAACGCCCAGGGCCGTATCCAGCTTTCTTTAAAGGCAGCGGCAGAAGTCCTCGGCTGGGAGCGTCTCGTACAGCTAGAAAAAGAACAGTCCAATATCCGCGTAAAGATCAGCGAGGCTGTAAAGAGCGGAGTCGTTGCATACGTGGAAGGAATCCGCGGATTCATCCCGGCTTCCAAGCTCGCTCTTACTTATGTCGAGAACCTTGACGAATGGGTCGGACGGGAGATCGAAGTCCGTGTCATCACCGCGGATCCGGATGAGAAACGCCTTGTCCTCTCTGCCAGAGATATCCTGCGCGAAAAAGAGGAAGAAGAGCGCAAAGCCCGCATCTCCAATGTACAGGTCGGCCTCGTGACCGAAGGGACTGTGGAATCTCTGATGCCGTACGGCGCATTTGTAAATCTCGGAAATGGTCTGTCCGGCCTTGTCCACATCTCACAGATCAGCCAGCAGCGCATCAAACACCCGAAGGCAGTCCTGCAGGAAGGCCAGAAAGTAAAGGTTAAGATCATAGGCGTAAAAGACGGCAAAATCAGCCTCAGCATGAAAGCGCTCGAGGACGTTGCTGCAAAAGAGATTGAAGAAGAAGTATTTGAGATGCCAAAAACAGAAGAAGCGACTACTTCTCTGGCTTCCCTGTTTAAAAACATCAAGCTCTGACCGGAAAGCGGGAGGACAGCCTATGAGACAGTGTATGGATGCTGACAACCTGCACCGCCGGCTGAAAAAGATCATCGGGCAGGTGCAGGCCATAGACAGGATGGTCGATGAAGATATCCCCTGCGAGGATATCCTCTCCCAGCTGAACGCGGCAAAGTCTGCGCTCAATAAAGTAGGCCAGGTGGTGCTCGAAGGACATATCAAACACTGTGTGAAGGATGGTATCGAGCACGGCGATGCCGATAAAACGATAGAAAAATTTACAAAAGCAGTGGAGCGTTTTGCCAATATGCAGTAACGGCAGAAACGTCCGCTTATCTGGAACATACAGTGGGGTTGTTGCAAAATGCGGCTATGCTTCTGCCGCAAAGCATTTTTGCGACAACCCCATTTTTTCTCCCCTTGACAACCCATACCCCCTTAGGTATATTAGTATTATACATATACCCCTATAGGTATTGAGGGAGGGCTACTCTTATGAAAAAAATAGTAGAAAAAACAGAGCAGATTCTGGAATTCGGCGGCATGAAAAAGGATATTGCGTTCCTTGTCATTTCCGGCCTTTCACTGATCATCAGTATTTTTGATCTGGTTCCCCTGCCGTTTGACGCGGCATGGGCAGCTGTCATCCTGTGCGGTATCCCGATCATTCTGGAAGCCGTGATCGGGCTTGTCACCGCCTTTGACATCAAAGCTGATGTGCTCGTATCGCTCGCGCTGATCGCCTCCGTACTGATCGGAGAAGACTTTGCCGCAGGTGAAGTCGCATTCATCATGCAGCTCGGCGCACTGCTCGAGGATCTGACCGTCGCAAAGGCACGGTCCGGGATTGAAAAGCTGGTCAGCCTGACGCCGCAGACCGCAAGAGTCGTCTCCGGCGGGACCGAAACCATCATTCCGGCCGAACACGTCAAAGCAGGCGATACGCTCCGTGTGCTGCCCGGCGAAACAGTCCCTGCAGACGGCATCATCCTCTCCGGTCAGACTTCCATCAACCAGTCTGTTATGACGGGCGAATCACTGCCTGTAGACAAGGCCGCCGGCGACGAAGTATCCAGCGGCACGGTCAACCAGTTCGGAGCATTCGAAATGAGAGCTGTAAAAGTCGGAGAAGACAGCTCCATCCAGCGGATGATCCGGCTGGTGCAGTCCGCCGACGCCGGAAAAGCAAAAATTGTCGGCCTGGCTGACCGCTGGGCGACGTGGATCGTCATAATCGCTGTGACAGCCGCTGTCCTTACCTGGCTGATTTCCGGCGAGATCATCCGCGCCGTTACTATCCTGGTCGTATTCTGTCCCTGCGCGCTCGTACTTGCGACGCCTACCGCGATCATGGCCGCAATAGGAAACGCAGCGAAACACGGATTCCTCGTGCGCGAAGGAGACGCACTGGAACGTCTTTCGAAAGTGTCCCGCGTTCTTTTTGACAAAACAGGCACGCTCACTTACGGTACGCCAAAGGTGACGGCAGTGCGGAGTGTGCTGCCCGGGATCAGCGATACGGCTCTTTACCGTATCATTGCTTCGGCAGAACAATTCTCGGAGCATCCGCTCGGAAAAGCGATCGCTGCCTGCAGTAAAAAGGAAGGTCTGTCCCTTTCTTCCGCAGAAAATTTCCGCATGATCCCGGGAGAGGGTGTGTCTGCTTCTGTCGGCGGCAGAACAGTCATCGCAGGCAATACGAGACTGCTGGTCTCAAACGGCGTCAGCCTGCCGGAAGAGGTATCGCATGAGACCGGGAAGTATCTTTCCGCAGGCTGCACTGTAATCTACACTGCGATAGAAGGAAAGCTGGCCGGATATATCGTGCTGTCTGATACCGTACGTGAAGAAAGCCGGGACATGATCAGCAGTCTGAACCGTCTCGGCGTTCTTCCGGTCCTTGTGACAGGCGATAATCAGAATGCAGCAGATGCGATCGCAGGGCAGCTTCACATCAGCGAAGTCCATGCAAACTGTCTGCCCGAAGATAAACTGAACCATATCGGCGCCTGCCAGCAAAATAAACATGCCGTCTGCATGATCGGCGACGGCATTAACGATGCTCCGGCACTGAAAAAAGCAGATGTCGGTATCGCCATGGGAGGCGTCGGGAGCGACATCGCCGTAGATGCTGCGGATATCGCCCTTGTAGACGACGAGATCAGAGAACTGCCCCACCTGCTCGCACTGTCCAGGCGAATGATGACGACGATCAAGCTGAACCTGACCTTTTCTATGGCGCTTAATTTTCTTGCGATCACTCTTGCCATCACAGGCCTGCTCGGTCCCGTGATCGGCGCGCTGGTGCATAATGCCGGTTCCGTACTTGTCATTATCAATTCAGCGCTGCTGCATGGGTGGAAACAAAGAAGATAGCAGGCAGCTCATCTGCTATCCTGCAGATACTCCAGAATCCCATCACAAATAGCACTGGCCGCCCGGTTCTGATACGTCTCGTCCTGCAGCTTTGTTTCTTCCTCCGGATTCGTCAGGAATCCGCATTCTACGATCACGGTTGTACTTGCAGAACGTTTCAGTATATAATATGTAGAATTACTTTTCGAAGTAAGCTTTCTGGGCGGCTCCAGCTGCTCGTTCAAGCTGTTCTGGATACACGCGGCCAGCTTTTCCCCTTCTGCCGAGTGCTCATAGTAAAATACCTGAGGCCCGCATACCGACGCATCCTGAGGATAGCTGTTCTGGTGAATGCTCACCGTAAGAAGCGGCTGCTCCTCTTCTATGACCGCACATCGTCTCTGCATATCCTGCGCTTTTTTATTCGATGCATCTTCATCGTACAGCCCCTCTTCCGAATCCCGTGTCTGAACGACACGGTAACCAGCCTGCACAAGCAGCGTTTCCAGCTTTTTCGCATAAATGAGGTTCAGTGTCTTTTCATCAATGCCGCTGGCCCCCGACACTCCCGGGTCTCTTCCTCCATGTCCCGCATCCAGCACAATCGTCCCTTTCTTTTTATTTTCACCACCGCTGTTTTCTTCCGATCCCGCCTGTACGATTTCATCCGCAGCGCTTTCCCGGCTCTGCCTCCTGACGCCGTAGGCAGGCAGTATCAAAGAAAATGCAAGCACTGCTATCAGCATGACATACTGCATTCCTTTTATCAGCAACTCCTGTTTTTCTTTTTTCAAACGATTTCCCTCCCGATCCATTTCCGCCTGCCGGCGCATACCTGCAGCTTCGCCCGCTCCGACAGCAACGTAAGCTACAGTATGTTATTATGGACTGCTCGTTCAATATACCAGCCATTTTCATGTCGCGGCCTCCCGCCTTCGTACATATGATAAGAAAAATAGGAAAGGATGATTTCATGTATTTTTTATTCGGAATCTTTTTCATCATCTGCCTGTTTTTCCTGATAACAGGCTGCTGGCGGCGGCACCGCATCATCTGCCGCGTCCGCAAGATGGCGTTCTGTGATAAAATCTGCCTTCTGAATGACATAATCGCCCCTTTTGGGTTTTTCTATCATCCCACACAGGATGTTATTGTCTCTACGGTCGATGCATGGCAGCGCGAATTCGGATACTGCGCGGCATACGATAAGACAGCGCCCTATTTCAATATGGTATTTGACTGTGAGCCTGTCTACTTTGACTACAACGGGAGGACATGGCTGATCGAGTTTTGGAAAGGGCAGTACGGGATCAACACGGGAGCAGAAATCGGCATCTATCATGCGGACTCTGTTCTGGCCCCGGAAGAATACAGCCGCACTCTGTTTCAAAGTGCTTCTGACAGAGAAATGCTGAATCTCTCTTCCGAACTGACGCGCCTTGGACGCCGTCTGTACTGTCTGAACGGCACCCACTGGTGGCTCAGCGGCTTTCGTATGGGATATTACAGCAATCCGGACGAACTCTCACTCCGTTTGTCGCTCACTTTCCCGGATGCCTGTATGCTGCAGAGTTTTACGGAAAGCTTACGGAGGCGCGGATATAACGACTGCTCCCTGTGTGTCTGCGGACTGACCGCAAACATCACGTTTCACGCGCCCTCACGCGGACGGCGCCGGACGCTCCGGGCTGCTGTCTCACAGTGGAAAAACCGTCTGTTCTGCAGATTATTCTGCCATGTGACACGCCCGTTTACACAGACGTATGATAAACTGCTGTACCTGTACTTCTATCTTCCGCCGGCGTTCCGTCATATGCTCTCGTTTAAGAGAAACCGGAAGCAAAAAAGGCGCAGGCGCCGATGAGCGGAAGCAGACGCATATCAAAAGCGTTTCAGGGAGCGCTGTGCCTTCCGCTTGATCATCATTCCAGATATATCCTTATGAGCGACTGCCACCGCGGAACCGGCAATGCAAATGATAACTTTCTGAAAAACGAATTTCTGTACCTGGCCGCACTGCGCCACTACTTCCAGAACGGCTTTACGTACCTTGAGCTGGGAGACGGAGATGAGCTTTGGGAAAACCGTTCGCTCCGCCGCATCCGGGAGATTCATCCGCAAAGCTTTGATCTGATGGAACAGTACCGGTCAGAAAACAGAATGTATGCCATATACGGCAACCACGATATCATCAGAAGAAAAGAACCCTCCTTTTATTCCGGCATTGTTCTCCGGGATACGGAGCAAAAAAAAGATATCTACCTGACACACGGCCATCAGTCGGACCTGTTAAACAGCACCTTCTGGCCGCTGTCGCGCTTTCTCGTGCGCTATTTCTGGAAACCGCTGGAAGGTCTTGGCATACCGGATCCCACAAGCGCGGCAAAAAACAATACAAAAAAGGAAAAATCAGAACGCCTGCTGGCCGGATGGGCGCGGGAGCACGGCTGCCTGCTGGTCACAGGGCATACGCACCATCCCATGATAGGCACAAAAGATTCTTCATACTGCAACACCGGAAGCTGTATCCATCCCTCCGGCATCACCGGGATCGAAATCGAGCACCGATGCATGGCGCTTGTCAAATGGTCGGTCGGGACAGCGAAAGACATGAGTCTTTACGTCCGGCGCGAGGTACTCGGCGATACCGTATGCATTGATGAATATACAGATACCTGAATGCCGGAATATCCGGCAGAAGCTCCGCAGGAAAAACTGCCGCAGAAACATCTGACTCGTCTCTGCGGCAGCCGCCTTTTGTCCGGCGATTATTTTATCAAAGTAAAACTTTACTGATATTTCTTTTCCCAGATAGGCGCATCAGTATTGTTTTCCGGATATGGAAAAGCGGTCAGCCGCAAAGACTAACCGCTTTTATAACTACTTTAATCAATTTTTAATATGGCTTTAATTTCCGGAATAGTTTTCTTTTGCTCACGCAATTCTTTGATACAGGAAATTCGTTCCATACTTTCTACACGTTTATATCGTCTTGTCAGGTTTTCTTCCGCTTGCTCAAAAGGAAGCATACCTTCTTCCGTATAAAACTTTAATGTACTGTATCTTACATCTGTGAGCCTTACTAACTCGCCAATAGTTACATACTCTGAATTTTTTATTACCTCCATGCTTCTTTGCCTTGACATATCAGCCATCTCCCTTTAGATAGAGAAAGTTACAGATAGGATAGCTGCCATATTCAAAGCCTCAATATG
>DVHT01000127.1 GCA_018711885.1 Candidatus Choladousia intestinipullorum
GCCGCTTGTCTGCTACGTAGAGGCATGTTATTATCAGAGAATGAAACGATCTGCAGAAGAGAGAGACGGGCGGATGTCCCTTGGCGGGGCGGTTCCGTATGTTCTCATCATTCTTCTGATCTTCTGTGAGAGCGGATACAGCGTATCCGAGCTGGCAGATACAGCAGAAAGCCTTATACCGGAACTGTTAAGCGGCGGTTTGATCGGAAGTTCGTATCAGTGGCTTCTTTTGCTGCTGGATGCGGGATTCATGCTTCTCTTTTATCTGGTATTCGTCTGGAAGAAAAAGATTTCCCTGCTGATGGTGCCGCCGGCGGTATTTCTGATGGCCTTCGGGATTTCTTTCCACGGGACGGCAAATATTGAGAGCAGAGATTTTTATGCGGATGTAACGGATGAGAAGATCGAACAGGCAGTCGAGACGGTCCTTGCGCAGGAGGATGGATTTTACCGGATGGAGCTGTACGGTACGTATGCCGAAAATATGGCGAATGTAAACCGTATTTTCAGCACGGACCAGTGCGTCACCTCCATTTATTCCTCTACTTATCACGTGCTGTACCATGATTTCTGCACCGATACGTATGGGATTGAAGAGCCGACAAGGAATTTTCTGATCCAGCAGGTTTCACAGAATCCGTCTTTTCAGAATCTGATGGGAGTAAAATACCTTGTAGCACGGGAATCGTCCCTCTCAGAAAAGCAGAAAGAACGCCTCAGCGCATCCGGGTATCAGGTGTGTTATACACTTGACGGCATTACTGTCTATGAGAAGGAAAATGTCTGCCCGGTCGCATATGTGGCGGACCGGACGATTCCGGAAGAGGAATATGAAAAGCTGGAATTTCCATACAACCAGATTGCACTGAACCACTATGCGGTGACGGAAGCGGGCAGCGCCCGGGACGGATCCTGGAAAGAGGAGCTTGCACGGAAGACAGTAAAACTCCAGCCGGAACTTTCAGAGAATGGGGAGACGGTCGTACGTTCCGGAGAAAATTATCTGATACAGTCGGATGAAAGCCAGGTGACGACTTTGCAGCTGTCAGGAGACCTGGAAGCATTAAGCGGCAGTCCGTACGTGCTTTATCTGCAGTTTGATGTGGAAAATAAAAAACCGTATCAGGAGCTGGCGGTTTCAGTAGAAGGCGTACAGAACAAATTGTCTTCCGCGTCGCATCTTTATAAAAATGACAATACGGTATTTACGTATGCAGTGCCGATGCAGGCGGGGAAAAAGGAAGTGGAGATTTCATTCGGAAAAGGATCGTATGAGATTTCTGATATCCTGTGTTATGCAGAGGTTTCTTCTGATGCTTCCGGCAGCAATGTACGGGCAGAATTTCTGACGGATCAGGAACGGACAGAGGGAAATGTCATATGCGGAACAGTCGAAACGCAGGAAACCGGTTATTTTGTAACATCCATCCCGTATGAGGAAAATTTTGAAGTAACAGTAGACGGCAAAAAAATCGTTTACGGCCGTGTAAACGGCGCATTTCTGGGATTTTTGCTCCAGGCCGGCAGCCATGAGATCGAGATTGTCTATCATGCGCCCGGAGTAGCGGAAGGAAAAATGGCGGCCGTGATCGGATTCGGACTGTTTGTCCTGCAGCTTGTATTTGCTGCAAAAAGGCGCAGCAGCATTGCCTGACGGACGGTGAAGATTGGAAGAACGCGGCGAAAACGGAATGCAAAAGGGGGATCATGAAATGAACAACAGGAAAAGAGTCAGTGTGAGAAGAGGAGATAAAGCTGGAATTGTCTGCTGTTCTAATCCGATGGGAGAACACGCAGGGGAGACGCTTGCCGCCCTTGAAAAGGCGCTGCGTGAAGTCGGATTGATCCCTGTGTTCAGCAATGATATCTGCGGACAGCAGCAGGAAAACGGATGGCCAGCCGCCCGCCGCGCCGGAGCTTTGATGGAATTTTACCGGAACGAGGAAATCCAGGTGATTTTTGATATTTCCGGAGGCGATCTGGCAAATGAGATTCTGCCGTATCTGGATTACGAAACAATCCTGCAAAGCGGAAAGCAGTTTTGGGGATACAGCGATCTCACGACGGTCCTGAATGCGTTGGGGACAAAGTGGGAGACGTTCAGGCGCAGGATGTCTCTGCCGGAGGAACAGCAAAGAGGATGGCAAGATGCTCCGGCCGTACTTTATCAGATCCGGAATCTGACGGGATCTGATGCACAGGGACAGAGGGAGCGGTTTTGCAGGAGTGTCTTTGACGGGACGGAGGAGCTGTTTTCATTTGATTATGACTTCGTGCAGGGGGAAAGCCTGGAAGGAATCACAGCGGGCGGAAATATCCGCTGCCTTTTGAAGCTGGCAGGGACGCCGTACTGGCCGGATCTGAACGGCCGTATCCTGCTGCTGGAAGCACTGGGAGGGCTGGAGCCGCAGATGCGCACGTATCTGGCGCAGCTTCATCAGCTCGGCGTGTTCAGACAGGTAAGAGGGATCCTGCTCGGCACGTTTACGAAGCTGGAAGAGCAGGGCCAGACAGAACGGATGGCGGAACTTGTATGCTCCTATGCAGGAGGCTCCCTGTCGGTGGTAAAGACGTCCCAGGTCGGGCATGGAACAGATTCGCGCGCAGTGGCAGTCGGAGCGTATCTGTCGCTCCATCGGAACGCGTGCGCGGCGAAAAACGGGGGATAAATGATAGATATGAAATCTTGTCAAGAAAAAATACTTGACACCCGAGAGGTTTTCGTATAAGATAGCAAAGGTGATGGACATGGATGATGTATTGAAGCAGTCGCTTTTATATGATTTTTACGGGGAGCTGCTGACGGAGCATCAGCGGGCCGTGTATGGAGCGGTTGTGAATGATGATCTGTCGTATTCTGAGACAGCGGAGGAGTTCGGCGTCAGCCGCCAGGGCGTACATGACCTGGTGAAGAGGTGCAACAAGACGCTGGCCGCCTATGAGGAGAAGCTCCATCTGGTGGAAAAATTCCTGCGGATACGCGGCAGTGTGCAGGAGATACAGAGACTGTCCTCACAGTATGAGACGCTGGAAAAGGAAGTGCTGGCAAAACAGGTGCTGGACATTTCCGGTATGATTTTAGAGGAGTTATAGTATGGCTTTTGAAAGCTTGTCAGAAAAGCTTCAGAATGTATTTAAGAGCCTTCGCAGCAAGGGAAGACTGACAGAGGCTGACGTAAAGACAGCGCTTCGCGAAGTGAAGATGGCTCTTCTGGAAGCGGATGTCAGTTTTAAGGTAGTCAAGCAGTTTATTAAATCCGTTCAGGAAAAGGCGATCGGCCAGGATGTCATGAACGGGCTGAATCCGGGACAGATGGTGATCAAGATCGTAAATGAGGAGCTGATCAGCCTGATGGGATCGGAGACGACGGAGATCGCGTTAAAGCCGGGGTCTGAAGTGACTGTTATCATGATGGCAGGACTTCAGGGAGCAGGTAAGACGACGACAGCGGCAAAACTCGCCGGAAAGTTCAAGTCAAAAGGCCGCAAGCCATTGCTGGTCGCATGTGACGTTTACCGTCCGGCCGCGATTAAGCAGCTTCAGATAAATGGAGAAAAGCAGGGTGTTGAAGTATTTACACTCGGCGATCAGGTGAATCCGGTCGAGATCGCAAAGAGCGCAGTCACGTACGCAAAGGCGAACGGATTCAATACGGTGATGCTCGATACGGCGGGACGTCTTCATGTCGATGAAGATATGATGCGGGAACTCCAGGAAATCAAAGAGGCGGTGAACGCAGACCAGACAGTTCTGGTAGTTGATGCGATGACCGGACAGGATGCAGTCAACGTAGCGTCGATGTTTGAAGAAAAAATCGGGATTGACGGTGTCATCCTGACAAAACTCGACGGCGATACGAGAGGCGGTGCGGCGCTCTCGATCAAGGCGACTTGCGGAAAGCCGATCCTGTACGCAGGTATGGGAGAGAAGCTTTCGGATCTGGAGCAGTTTTATCCGGACCGTATGGCTTCCAGAATTCTCGGTATGGGCGATGTGCTGTCACTGATCGAAAAAGCGCAGGAGACGATCGACGAAGAAAAAGCGAGGTCGATGGAGCAGAAGCTGCGAAAAGCCCAGTTTGGTTTTGACGATTACCTTGAAAGCATGAACCAGATGAAAAATATGGGCGGGCTCTCCAGTATCCTGAGTATGATGCCGGGTGTCGGCGGGGCGCAGATGAAGCAGCTGGAAGACGCGATCGACGAGAAAAAGATGGGACAGATCGAGGCGATCATTCTTTCGATGACACCGAAGGAGCGCGCGAATCCGGATCTTCTGAATCCGTCCAGAAAACGGAGGATCGCAGACGGAGCAGGAGTCGATATCAGCGAAGTGAACCGTCTGGTGAAGCAGTTTGAACAGAGCCGCAAGATGATGAAACAGTACTCCGGTATGTTCGGGGGCAAAGCTGGTAAAAGAGGTAAGTTTAAACTTCCCTTTTAACATAATACAAAATCCTTAAGGAGGTGAAAGACATGGCAGTAAAGATCAGATTAAGAAGAATGGGACAGAAAAAGGCTCCTTTCTATAGAATCGTTGTAGCAGATTCCCGCTCTCCGAGAGATGGAAGATGTATCGAGGAAATCGGTACTTACAATCCGAACACAGATCCGAGCGAATTTAAAATCGATGAGGAGCTGGCTAAGAAATGGCTTGCAAATGGAGCTCAGCCGACAGAGGTTGTCAGCAAACTTTTCAAAGTGGCTGGTATTGAGAAGTAAGATAGAGGTGGCTGAATGAAGGATTTAGTAGAAGTAATTGCAAAGTCTCTAGTCGAAAATCCTGATGAAGTAGTAGTTACGGAAAAGGAAAGTGGTAAGGCTCTGATTGTGGAGCTGAAAGTCGCGCCTTCTGATATGGGGAAGGTGATCGGCAAACAGGGCAGGATCGCGAAAGCAATCCGCTCTGTTGTAAAAGCTGCAGCATCGAAGGAAGACCGTAAGGTGATTGTAGATATTTTACAGTAAACAGAACTGCCGTTGCTAAGCCGCAAGGCCGGTACGGCAGTTTTCTGCTGTCAGGAAAGCGAAGGGCATTTTTGCTCTGTGACAGGAAAAGGAGAAAATATGCAGGATATTTTGCAGGTCGGCGCAGTGACATCGACACATGGACTGGCAGGCGAGGTAAAGGTGTTTCCGACAACGGATGATCCGAAACGTTTCAGAAAATTAAAACGTGTCTTGATCGATACGGGAAAAGAAATGAAGGAGCTTGAAGTGACAGGCGTAAAATTTTTCAAGCAGATGGTCATTTTAAAATTCCGGGATCATAACAGGATCGAGGACGTTATGGGATATAAGGGGAAAGCTCTGTATGTGACACGGGAAAATGCCGTGAAGCTGAAAAAGAATGAGTATTTTATCGCGGACCTGATTGGAATGCAGGTCTTTACGGAGGACGGAAATCTCCTGGGAAAACTCACAGACGTACTTCAGACGGGAGCAAATGACGTATATGAAGTTTCGATTGAAGACGGGAAGACGGTACTGATCCCCGCAATCAGACAGTGCATTCTGGATGTCGATACAGCGGGTGAGAAGATGACTGTACATTTGCTGGAGGGGCTGCTTTGATGAACTTTTATGTAATGACACTTTTTCCGGAGATGATTGAAAACGGTATGCACACAAGTATCACGGGAAGAGCGATCACAAAGGGGCTGCTGTCCTTGACTACTGTCAACATCAGAGATTATTCGGAGACCGGAAACGGCAGGATCGACGATTATCCGTACGGCGGAGGCGCCGGAATGGTGATGCAGGCGGAGCCGGTGTACCGCGCATATGAAGCGCTGAAAGAGAAGATTGGAAGCTCCCCGCGGCTGGTGTATCTGACTCCGCAGGGGAAGGTATTTCATCAGGAAATGGCGGAGGAATTCGCAAAAGAGGAAGAACTGGTGTTTCTCTGCGGTCATTATGAAGGGATCGATGAGCGCGTACTCGAAGAAATTGTGACGGACTGCGTCTCGATCGGAGATTACGTGCTGACGGGCGGCGAGCTTCCGGCCATGGTGATGATGGATGCCGTCTCCAGAATGGTTCCCGGCGTACTGAGCAACCAGGAGTCCGGCCAGTTTGAGAGTTTTCAGGACGGACTGCTCGAATACCCGCAGTACAGCCGTCCGGGCGTCTGGAGAGGAAAAGAGGTGCCGGAGATCCTGCTCTCCGGACATCATGCAAAGGTAGAGCGCTGGAGGCGTGACCAGTCGATCCTTCGGACGCTGCACAGCAGGCCGGATCTGCTTGAAACAGCGGAATTTGACAAACAGGACCGGAAGTTCCTCCGGGCGCTGCTGAGCGACGAATATGAGGTCCGTATCACAGAAGAGGAAAAGAGTTTTTTGGCAAAACTTCTTGCATTTTAAGGAAAAGCATGATAGAATTATCTGCGTTGTGAGAAAGAGATGGTCCTCTGTTACGAATCGTATTAAGAACATCCGGGAATATAAGGAGGCACACAATGAACGATATTATCAGAAACATCGAAGAAGCTCAGCTTCGTGCAGATGCGCCGCAGTTTAATGTTGGCGACACGGTGAAGGTTTACGGAAAGATCAAAGAGGGTAACCGTGAAAGAATCCAGGTATTCGAAGGAATCGTCATCAAAAAACAGGGCGGAAGCGTAAGGGCGACTTTTACAGTCCGCAAGAATTCCAACGGAGTTGGTGTTGAAAAGACTTGGCCGCTTCATTCTCCGTCAGTTGAGAAGGTTGAAGTTATCAGACACGGTAAAGTAAGACGTGCGAAACTGAATTATCTCAGAGGACGTGTTGGAAAACGTGCTAAAGTTAAAGAACTGGTGAAATAGTGAGTGGATCAGGGAGAATTACATCGCATGTATTCTCCCTGTTTGCGTTTTGTCGCAGGTGCGGCGCGAAAGCCGGCACCGGATCTGTAAAAGGAGCATGGAATGCGTAGAAGAAGGGAACAACAGCCAGAGGAGATTATCAATCTTTCCAGACCGGCTGCTGCACCGCGCAGGAGACGGTCCGTGATAAAAAATATTTTACTGTGGACATTTGAAATATTAGTCGTGATCCTGTTCGCATACGTAGTCGTTTATTTTTACGGACAGTCGCGAACGAATATCGGACAGTCTATGGATGTGACGTTATCCGGCGGAGATACGGTCCTGCTTGACGTCCTGTCGTACCAGCTCGGTTCGCCAAAACGCGGGGATGTCATTTCCTTTAAGCCAAACGGCAGTACGACCGGAAATTCCAGTATCAAGCGCATCATAGGGCTGCCCGGTGAGACGATACAGATAAAAGACGGTATGATCTATATCGACGGCGAAGTATATCTGGAAAAAAAGAGTTATCCTGTGATCACGAATCCGGGGATCGCTGCTGAAGAGATCACGCTGGGAGAAAAAGAGTATTTTGTTCTGGGAGATAACCGCAACAACAGTGAAGACAGCCGTTTTGTCGATGTCGGACCGGTGAAGCTGGACTACATTGAGGGCAAGGTCTGGTTTGTGCTGTCTCCTTCTGAACACCGCGGATTTTTGAGAGACTGAGAGGTAGGGCATGAATTATCAATGGTATCCAGGCCATATGACGAAAGCCAGACGCATGATGCAGGAAGATATCAGGCTGATCGATCTTGTGATCGAGCTGACGGATGCGAGAGTGCCGTATTCCAGCCGGAATCCTGATATTGACGAACTCGGAAAAAACAAAGCGAGACTGATCCTGCTGAATAAATCAGACCTGGCAGATGAACAGATGAATGAGGTCTGGGCGGAGCATTTTAAGAAAAAGGGATATTATACGGCAAAAATCAATGCGAGAAGCGGCGCAGGCATGAAGCAGATCCAGGGGATCATCCAGGAAGCCTGCAAAGAAAAGACAGAGCGCGACCGGAAGAGAGGCATTTTGAACCGCCCGGTCCGCGCGATGGTAGTCGGCATTCCGAATGTCGGCAAATCCACTTTTATCAATACGTTTGCCGGCAAAGCCTGTACAAAGACGGGCAACAGACCGGGTGTAACGAAGGGAAAACAGTGGATCAGACTGAATAAAAATGTAGAGCTTCTGGACACGCCGGGAATCTTATGGCCGAAATTTGAAGATCAGAGCGTCGGCCAGAAACTTGCTGTGATCGGCTCTATTAAAGATGAGATCCTGCAGGCGGAAGAGCTTGCGCTGTGGATACTCGGATTTATGCAGGAGCATTACCCGGGCCGTCTGAAAGAGCGGTATCAGATAGAGGAGGAAGGCCTCCTGCCGGAGCTGCTGAACAGTATCGCATTTGCACGGGGCTGCAAACGAAAAGGGGAGCAGCCGGATTATCAGAAAGCGGCGCAGCTGATCGTGGATGACTTCAGAAGCGGGAAACTGGGCAGGGTGACGATGGAGAGTCCTGATACAACTGCATAGTAGTTCAGAAAAACGGAAGAAAGTGGTGACAGAATCGTATGGGAAAGAAAAATGATGCAAAGGAACATGCCGGAGAAGAGAAGAAAACGGATGTGAAAAGAGAAGTTTTAAGCTGGGTATTTTATTTGGTGTTTGTTGTTGCCCTGACTTATGTTATAATTACATTTGTAGGGCAGCGTACTGTGGTTGATGGATGGTCAATGGATCCGACGTTAAAGGACGGTGACAATCTGATCGTGGAGAAGCTGTCGTACCGTTTCAGCGATCCGAAGCGCTTTGATGTGATCGTATTCCCGCCGCAAGGCGCACCGAATGAGCATTATATCAAACGTATTATCGGTCTTCCGGGCGAGACGGTGCGGATTGACGAAGAGGGTACAATCTATATCAACGGCGAAGTGCTTGAGGAAGACGCCGAATATGGATTTGAGACGATCCAGGATCCGGGACGCGCCATAGAAGAGATCACATTGGCGGAGGATGAATACTTTGTGCTGGGCGACAACAGGAACAACAGCACGGACAGCAGAACGGAAAAAGTGGGAAATGTAAAGCGGAGTACCATTACCGGCCGCGCATGGCTGCGCATCTGGCCGCTTTCAGATTTCGGAGTGCTGAAACATCAGTAAACGGTGGTGAGGAGATTGCGTCAAAAGAAAGTGAAGAAAAAAAGCATACTGAAAGAAGTGGTCAGTTGGATCATCTATCTTTTTGTAGTGATTGGCGCAGTCTACCTGCTCGTTCATTACGTGGGCGAGCGGACGCAGGTGCGAGGGGATTCGATGTATCCGACGCTGTCCGACGGAGACAATCTGATCGTAGATAAGCTCACCTACCGTTTTTCCGACCCGAAAAGATACGATATTATCGTATTTCCGTTTCAGTATCAGGAAGATACGTTCTATATCAAAAGGGTGATCGGTCTCCCGGGCGAGACGGTACAGATACGGGAAGGCAGCATCTATATTAACGGCAGAGCGCTGGAGGAGGATTACGGGTATGAGACGATCAATAATCCCGGTCTGGCATCGGAGCCGGTGACGCTTGGCGAGGATGAGTATTTTGTGCTGGGAGACAACCGCAACAACAGCGCGGACAGCAGGGAGCCGAGCGTAGGAAATATCTCACGCGATGATATCATCGGCAGAGCCATATTCCGTATCTGGCCTGCATCGGAGATCGGATTTCTGTAACACAATTGAGATAATGAGGATAAAATGAAAAGCATCAGTGAAATTAAAAAAGAATTTGCACAGGCCGATGACGCGGCTCTGGAATCTCTGTTTGCGCTCTATGCAGACGATGAAAGAGCAGGTGTTGCCGGCCTGCTTGCACAGTACAGGAAAAAACAGGAGAAGCTGGAAACAGAACGCAGACGGCTGTACGAGATGGGGCGGTACGAGCGGGAATACCGGAAATACGGGCTCGTGTGCGGGATTGATGAGGCGGGCCGCGGTCCGCTTGCAGGGCCTGTTGTGGCAGGAGCGGTGATCCTGCCGGAAGACTGTGAGATCTTATATCTCAATGATTCGAAAAAGCTCAGCGAAAAGCGGCGTGAAATGCTT
>DVHT01000128.1 GCA_018711885.1 Candidatus Choladousia intestinipullorum
TCCGACCGCCGCCAGTCCGAAACAGACGGCTGCAAAAAGCGGCACCAGAGACAGCATCGTATCGCTTTCTCCTGATATCATCTGGCCTGCGCCCCACATGCCGGCGCTTACAGCCAGGATGCATCCGATAAACGCCGCCTGTGTCAGTATGATCCCCGCTGTCACAGCTTTTCTCGTCACGTTCATCGATACCAGAGCCCCAAACATCGTCTGGAACGTGCTGGCTCCCAGAATCAGGGCACAGAATGCGCCTATCACAATCAGATAAAACGGCATAACAAACAAAAAGGTGTCAAGACTGCTCACTGCAGGAGTTTCATCTCCCATGCCCTGAAGCAGCAGCATGAAAAGCGAAGTTACGGCTGCAATCCCCAGCCAGGTCAGACACTGCCTGCTCCAGAATTTAAGACTGCTCATCCCATACTTCATACGCTCACTCCTCTCCGCAAAGCGCTACAAACACTTTCTGCAAACTGAGCTTCTGGATACTCACGTCGTATTGATCCGGAATTTTCTGGCCCGGCTCAAGAAGCACGGTCACTCCCCGGCTGCGCCCCAGCCGTTCTTCGTGGTGCAGCGTAAGCCCTGCCGTCGCCCTTTCCACTTCATCTTCATGCCCGCTGATATGAAAACTCCTGTCCAGCAGCTCCTGCGTATTTTCTTTCAGCAGGATCTTCCCCTGATCCACGATAATGACCTCCTCCAGTACGTCCGCCGCTTCCTCGATAATATGCGTCGATACGACGAAGGTCCGGCCTGTCTGCGAAAACTCTTCCACCAGCAGCTCATAAAATTTTTCCCTTGCGACTACGTCCAGCCCGGCCACCGGTTCGTCTAGGAAGGTAAATTCCGCCTTGCTCGCCAGGGCCACAATGATCGTCACCATCGAAAGCATACCCTTTGACAGCTTTCCGATCCTCTTTTTCACGTCGATACCGAACTCTTTTATGAGGTACTGCGCCATCTCCTTATCCCAGTACGGGAAAAAGGTAGCGGCAATCCTGAGATACTCTTTTACCTTCATCTGGTTCGATGAATTTCCCGTCATCTGGTTCAGCTCTCTCGAAAAGCACAGATGCTCCAGAACCTTCGGATTTTCCCATACCGGCTCACCATTGTACGTCACGCTGCCACTCGACGCCGGATTCTGTGAGGTCAGAATTGACAGAAGCGTTGTCTTGCCCGCTCCATTGCGGCCGATCAGGCCATATATCTTGCCGGATTCCAGTGTCAGGTCAACGCCGTGCAGGACGTCTTTCTTTCCATATGTCTTAATAATGCCTTCTGCCCTAAGCTCACTCATTTTCTATCCCTCCATCCTTCGATTCCTGAATCATTGCTATGAGTTCTTTTTTTGTGATGCCAAGGCTGCCGGCCTCAGCCAGCAGGCTCCGCACATAATCATTGTAAAAATTCTTTTTCCGTTTTTCCATAATCCGTCTCTTCGCTCCCGTCGATACGAACATTCCGATCCCGCGTTTTTTATACAGGATATCCTCATCCACCAGCAGGTTCACGCCTTTTGCCGCCGTAGCGGGATTAATCGCATACAGCTTTGCCAGCTCATTCGTACTGGGCACCCGCTCTTCTTCCAGCAGGATATCGCGCAGAATGTCGTTTTCAATCATTTCCTTGATCTGAATATAAATGGACTTCTCCTGTGTCAGGATTTCATTCACTTTTTATCACTTCCTTATTCTCCATATCTCCCAGACTCCGTTTCTGATCCCCCTTACTTTTCCGGTTGCTTACTTGGTTCATTACTTGTGTAATTAACCATATCACTAACTTGCCTGTTTGTCAATCTGTTTTTTTCTTTTTTCCTGTCAAACACAGGAAAAGACCCGCAGGCGGTCCGCCCGGAGCAGATGTTTGAACGGTTCTACCGTGATGACATCTCGCGCCGCGGGGCACATGCAGGTCTTGGACTTTCTCCATTTTGAAAGAATTGATGACTCCGGTTTGCTTCAGAAAAGGATCAGCTCGGTCAGAAAGGCGACGGCGCACGCAGCGAGTGATACCTGAAACAGGCTTTTTCTGCGGTACGCAAGGATCACCGCTGCCGCAAACGCCGCTGTGCCTGACCAGACAGAATCCGTCGCCGAAAGAATCGCCGGAAATGTCATAACAGACAGCGTTACATACGGAACGTAATATAAAAAAGATCTTACATACGTATTTTTTATCTCTTTTTTGATAAGCGTCAGCGGCAGCACACGGATGAGATAAGTCACCGCGGCCATGACGAAAATATACAGATAAATATCAGGCTTCATGGCTCTCCTCCTTCACCGGAAACAGGTACGCCGCCGCACCGGCAATAATCACAGTCAGTATAATGATCTTAAATCCGGAGGAAATCCCGCCAAGCGCCGGGATCACAGCAAAGACGGCGCTCGCCAGCATTGAGAGAACGATCACCCCCGACAGCACGCGGCTGTCTCTTGCCGGCGGGACTACTACAGCCAGAAACATCCCGTAGATCGCTACATTCAGCGCACTTAAAAGCCGCGCCGGAAGCAGATCTCCCGCACCGGCTCCAAGGATCGTGCCAAGCGTCCAGCCCGGAACTGCTGCGCAGATCAGGCCATAGCTGTAAAACGGACTGAGCGTGCCCTTCCGGCAGACTGATACACCGAAGATTTCATCTGTGACCCCATAGCCGATCAGCAGCCGGTGAAAAAACGGCATATCCGGCGCAAGCTTTTGCGAAAGGGAACACGACATCAGGCAGTACCGGAGGTTGATGATGAGCTGAGCCGCCGCCATCTCCATAAGCGGCGCGCCGTTTTTGATGATCTCAAGCGCCGCAAACTGTCCTGCGCTCGTCAGGTTTGTAAACGACATAACGGCAGCCGCAAGCGTATCGATCCCGGCCCCCTTTGCCATGATGCCAAACGAAAATGAGACTGCAAGATACCCGAGCGCGATCGGTATCCCGTCCTTCAGCCCGCAGCAAAACTGTTTCCTTCTGCCTTCCATGTTCTTTCCTCTTTCCCTTTCAGCCATTCTTCCCTCGTAATACACGTAATATGCTCCGTTCGGATAACATTCATCGGTTCCCAGTGTACGTCTTTCAACGTGTGGTGATAGGTGAAACCGCATTTTTCCTGTACGCGTTTTGATTTCGTATTCCCGTCAAAATAACCGCACCAGATTTTTTCAAGCTTCAGATCCTCAAAACCGTGGCGCTGCAGTTCCCGGACTGCCTCCGGAATATATCCCCGCCCCCAGAACGGCACGCCGATCCAGTATCCGATCTCGCCCTCCGTATCCGGCAGCTTGAAATTACTGGCGCTTCCGATCGACAGCCCGACGCTTCCGATCGCCCGGTCATCGCCCTTAAGCGTTACCGCATACACCTCATCTGCCGACAGCACATCACGGATGATCTCTCTGCTGTCCCATACACTGGTGTGAGGCGGCCATCCGGCAACCGGCCCCACGGCAGGATCTTTTGCGTATTCATACAGGCTCTCCGCATCCGATTCACGCCAGGAGCGCAGGATCAGCCTCTGCGTTGTCAGTTCCATCTGTCACCCCTCCTTACAGCCGGGCTGCAGCCTTATTCTGCATTGCCCTCCGCACTGGTTTAGGAATATATTATAGTACATCTCACTGTAAAATCCAATATCGGCCCCCCTATTTTCCTTCCTTCTCTTTCTCTTTCTGCATTCTTGCGGAGCGTTTTTATGTCATAGGGACGCAGTTCCCTATGACATAAAATAATGCCCCGGCCAAAACCAGGACATTACCTCTATTTGATCAGTTAATACTGTTTTTTTCGGCTGCTTCCGCAGAAATTCAGGCCGCATGAAATCCGTTTCCGCGGCTCGTCTGCCCGCACGCCTGTTCAAATTCTTTTAATTTCTGTTTTGCCTCACGGCTTAAATTCTGCGGCACTTCAATCTGGACGACTGCATACTGGTCTCCGTGTACCGACGAATCTTTCATCGAAACGATTCCCTTACCTCTGAGTCTTATTTTGGTACCGGACTGCGTGCCGGGCTGTATCTTGCAGAGGACGTCGCCGTACAGAGTCTGTACCCTCGCCTCGCCGCCGAAGACAGCCGTCGTAAACGGAATGTTCACCGTCGTATAGACATCCATTCCTTTGCGCTCAAATCCCGGTTTTTCCCGCACCGTCACTTTCAAAAGCAGATCGCCTGCTTCGCCGCCTCCCGCTCCGGGCATTCCCTTTCCGCGCAGCCGGATACTCTTTCCGCTCTCAATCCCCGCCGGAATATGGACCGAAAGTCTCTGTCTTGTTCCCGCTTTTTCGCCCGGGTTCTGGTATGTGATCACCTTGTCGCAGCCGAAAGCTGCTTCGTCAAAACTGACGGTGACCTCCGCCGTGACATCAGACCCCTTCTGTCTGAAATCCTGCCCGAAACCGGAAAACCCTCCAAACCCGTCGTCTGAAAAATGATTTCCAAATCCACTTCCGGATCTGCCGTCCTGCCTGTTTCCTCCGCGGCCGGCGCCGCGGAACATTCCGCCGAACAAGTCTCCGAAAATGTCATCCATGTTCCCCTCAAAATGGTATTCTCTGTAATTTCCCTGCGGACCATAGCCGCTCGTGTACGATCCGAATCCGCCCTGTGAGCCGGCTCCGTTTCCATAAGCGCCTGCGCCTGATCCGTCAAACGCCGCATGGCCGAACTGGTCATACAGCTTCTTTTTCTCCGGGTCGCTCAAAACAGAATATGCTTCTGTTATTTCTTTAAATTTCTGTTCTTTTGCCGGATCGCCGGAATTTGTATCCGGATGATATTTTTTGGCCAGTTTCCGGTATGCTTTTTTTATCGCAGAGGCATCTGCACTTTTGCTTACGCCAAGTGTCTCATAATAATCCCTTTTTACCGCCATTTACATCACCCCCTCTATCAGCAAAACAACCCCGGGAAGAAGTCCCGGGGAGTTTACTGGTATACGTCGTTATCCTTCGATCGTCACATAATGTTTCTCTTCTACCTGTTTTTTCGGCTCATTCTTCGGAACATCCAGAGTCAAAATTCCATCTTCAAATTTTGCATGGATATCATTCTCTGTTACATTGTCTCCTACGTAGAAGCTTCTTCTGACATTGCCTGCATAACGCTCTCTGCGGATGTATTTTCCGTCTTTGTCCTTCTCGTCCTTATCCAGCCCCTTCGCGGCGCTGACCGTCAGATACTGGTCTTTCAGCTCGATCTGGATTTCATCTTTCTTAAATCCAGGCAGGTCGATCATTACTTCATACGCATCATCTTTTTCTTTAACATCCGTCTTCATCACACGGTCCGCATGTTTTCCGTAAAGCTTTCTGTCAACATCCGGGAACGAAAAATCAAACCAGTCATCAAATAAATTCTCTCTAAAAATACTAGGCATCAACATAAATCATCTCTCCTTTTCTATTATGCTGCTCCCTTTCGGAAGTAAGTATACGTCGGTTCTGAACATCCGGTTCAGGCTTTCCGGAATCCCTTTTCGGTCTTCCTTATTTCCTTTCCTTTGTTCTAGCTGTAATATAACACCTATTGTTAGCGCTGTCAAGAGGTGAGTGCTAATTTTTTTGTGAAAAAACTGTGAACTTTTCCGTGTTTTATTTTTTATAAATGGATATACTAAAACTGCTCAGAATAAAGACAGGAGGGTTTCGGAATGGACGAACAGACAAGAAAGCTGCTGGAAGAATGCAGTATCGGATGTAAAATGGCAGTAAGCAGCCTGAAGCAGATCTCAGAATATATCAAAGACAGTAATCTTATGAAACTGGTGGAAGACTATATTTCCAGACATAAAGAGCTGGAAGACGAAGCTGTGAGCACCCTTGCGGATTCCGGAAATGACGCCAAAGATCCCGGCGCTGTTTCCAGCGCTTTTGCATGGTTTACAACAGAGGTGAAGCTGACGTTTAACAACGACAATTCCCAGATAGCCAAGCTGCTCATGAACGGATGCAATATGGGGATCAAGACTCTCGGCGAACGGATGAATACATTAAATCAGGCTGACAAAAACGCTCACGCGCTGGCGCAGAAAATCATCAAAACGGAGCAGAATCTGATGAAAGAGCTCCAGCCCTACCTCTGAAATTGCTGTGAGTTTTTTGCAGAAATTATTTTATCCTCTTGACCCTGACGCTGCGTCATAGTTTATAATGACGTTACACGGGAGGGATCATTATGCGAACAGTAAACGAAGTAAGCAAACTCACAGGAGTAAGACAAATGGACTATCATGTTTTCGACAAAAGCGAGATAGAGCAGTACAAGGCAGAGGCCCGGGCAAAATGGGGAAACACCAAAGCGTATCAGGAATATGAACAGAAGCAAAAGAATGGACATGATTTTAATGAGACAGCATCGCAGCTGATGAATTGGTTTTTTGAAATCGGAGCATTCAGGCAGCTGTCTCCTGCCGATCAAACGGTGCAGGAAAAAATTGGCGCTTTGCAAAACTTTATTACAGCTCATTACTATACCTGTACAAACGAAATTCTTCGTGGATTAGGGCAACTGTATGTCAGCGATGAGCGCTTTCGGCACAACATTGATAAAGCAGGCGGCGAGGGTACGGCTGAATTTGTAAAACAGGCCATTGAGATTTACTGCGCTGACGAGTAACTGCAGTTACCGGCTCATTCTCCTGCGCAGCAAAGCGGGTATACCACATTTCACGATATACCCGCTTTCGACAGATTCCGGAACTTATTCCGCCGTCTCTTCGCTGTCCTCTGTCTCCGGCGCCGCATTGTGAACAGCCGTCACAGTAACGACTACAGTCTCCGGATTTGTGAGCAGTTCAATCCTTTCATCGGATGCGATACTCAGGTCTTTTACCTGAATTACATCTCCTACTTTCATTTCACCTACATCTATTTTAATTTTATCCACAAGCGCTCCCGGCAGAGCTCTGTAGGAAATCTCATTCAGCTTCACCTGAAGTATGCCTTCCTGGATCCTGTCATAATTCAACGGGATCACTTCTGCCACGGAATTTACTTTTTCGTTGCTGACCAGGGCCTGAAAATCAATCTCATCCACCCTTCCAGCCATCGAATTGTAAACAATCTCTTTGATCAGCGCATCGTACGTCTTCCCGTCAATCTCCAGCGCCACCTGGCTTCCTTTGTTTTCTGTTTTAAGAATACGGTCAACGTCTTTCTTTGTCATTTTGACCGGAATCGATTTTTCAATTTCTCTCCCGAATACATTGCCCGTAACATAGCCTTCTCTTCTCAGTTTTTTTGCTTTCACATCTAAGCTTCGTTTTTCTGCTTTTAAGGTATTCATAATAAGTCATCTCTCCTTTGATACTGTGGAAATCAATCTTAGGCTTTTTTGTTATATATGTAATATAACACCTATTATTGACACTGTCAAGCATCGAGTGCTGACTTCAAAGAATCCGCCTAATCCAGATAGCAGCAGATCAGCCTGAAGGTATTCTTTACTCCGTCCTTATGGCTTCTTTCATATCCGTGGCTGGCATAAACGCCCGGACCGATCAGGCCGTGGCGGATATCATTTCCCGCACTCAGAGTCGCTTCCACATCAGAGCCGTAATGCGGATAGATATCCACGGCAAAATCTATGTTGTTCTGCCGGGCCACCTCAACCATCCGGCGGACGACCTCATAGCTGTACGGCCCGCCGCTGTCTTTGGCGCAGATCGAGACCTGATGTTCCGTACATTCCAGTCCTTCTCCCACGCAGCCCATGTCTACAGACCATGCCTCCGTCACACCTGCAGGGCAGGATGCAGCTCCTCCGTGTCCTACTTCTTCAAAGATCGTAAAATGCGCGTATACTCTGCGTTTCGGCACGATCTGGTTCTCCTTCAGATACTTTCCTGCCGCCAGGAGTATCCCAGCGGAAAGCTTATCGTCCAAAAACCTGCTCTTGATATAACCGCTCTGCGTCACCCGCGTGCGCGGTTCAAAGCACACATAGTCCCCGTTCATGATGCCGAGAGCTTTTACTTCCTCTTTGGAACTCACCGGCTCGTCAATTAATACCTCCATGCTGTCCCAGGTCCTTTTCACGGTATAATCGTCATTGACATGTACGGAAGCATTGGTCAGCTGACAGGTTCCCTCGTAGATTTTTCCATCCTTCGTCAGAATCCGGCAGTTCTCCGCCTCAGCGTTCTCCGGTCTCATTCCGCCCACAGGCGTCAGCTTCAGTCTTCCGTTTTCTTTGATCTGGTGGACCATCGCCCCCAGCGTATCACAGTGGGACTCCAGCAGAAGAGCGTCGCTGCAGTCTTCTCCGCCGAAATCCGCGAAGACGCCTCCCTTATTTGTCCGTTCCGCTTTTATCCCTATCCGCTCAAGCTCTTTTAACAGGTATTGCGTTACATTTTTTCCGTATCCGGAGGGGCTGTCGATCTCCAGCAGGCGCCTGGCCTGCTCCACAGCATATTCGGTATAAATATCCGATTTTCTATTCTTCTGGTTTTCCATCTCTTTTATTCCTTCTTTGTCATTCATTTCAGCTTTCAATGGCAGGGACTCTGATTACAGAATCACTTCCATCCCCACTTTCTGTTCTTTCAGACCGCGGGCACGGTAAAATTTCATCGCGCTTTCATTGCAGCTCCATACGTTCAGCGTCACATTATAGCAGCCATGCGCTCTGGCAAAATCAAGGACTGCCTCGTACAGCAGTGTTCCGACATGCTGTCCCCGCACATTCTCATCCACACACAGATCATCAATATACAGCGTTTTAATATCCGTCAGGACATGGCTCTCTTTATGCTGCTGGAACATGCAGAATGCGTATCCCTGCAGGCAGTCTTCATCGTCCACTGCAGCTAGGATCGGTCTGTCTTTGTCTTTGAGGATCTCTCTCAGCTCCTCATCCGTATACTTCTGTCCGCCGCATTTGAACAGATCGGGCCGTCCCTTATGATGAACGAGTTCTACCTGGGATAATAATACATGCATCCGTGCAATATCCTTTTCTGATGCCATACGTACTTTCATTTTTGCCACTCCTTTATGATCAGTATTTTCCGTCAGATGTTGGTTTCTTTGACATTTTACCAGTTTTCCTTCCGGCTGTGAAGATTTTTCTTTCCCTGCCTTTGCGCCTTGAAACTTTTGGGCTATCTGTTAAAATAGGCGTAAACAGTGATGATAGAAAGGACAGACTATGAGAGCATATGAGAGACTTCTAAATTATGTAAAAATCCATACGGCCAGTGACGAGAGCAGCAGCACTGTTCCCTCTTCACGGCGCCAGTTTGATCTTGCAGAGATTCTGGCAGAAGAAATGAAATCCATCGGGATTGCAGATGCGCGGGTGGAGGAGAACTGTTACGTATATGGCACGATACCCGCTACAAAAGGATACGAGGATAAGACCCGGATCGGATTTATCGCGCATCTGGATACCGCTCCTGATTTCTGCGGCGAACATGTCAATCCGCAGATTCACGAGGACTACGACGGAGGCGAGATTGTATTGGGGAACAGCGGTAAAATACTGTCTCCCGGCCAGTTCCCGCATCTCCGGGCATTAAAAGGACGGACGCTGATCACGACAGACGGAACTACTTTGCTTGGCGCGGATGATAAGGCCGGCATCGCAGAGATCATGACGCTGGCAGAAGAGCTGATTCATAGTACAGAACCGCACGGACAGGTGTCGATCGGTTTCACACCGGACGAAGAAGTAGGAAGCGGCGCGGCAGAATTTGATATTCCGGGCTTTGGCGCACAGTTCGCCTACACAGTGGACGGCGGATGCGAAAATGAGATCGTTTATGAAAACTTTAATGCATGCGGAGCAGAATTTGAGATCAACGGCTTTAATATCCATCCGGGAGAATCCAAAAATACCATGATAAACGCTGCGCTCCTTGCCATGGAGATCAACAGCATGCTCCCGTCGGCAGAGACGCCTGCGCACACGGAGCAGTACGAAGGCTTCTACCATTTGACCGAAATGGAAGGGACCGTAGAACGCGCAAAGCTCCAGTATATCGTGCGTGATCACAGTGGGACCCATTTTGAAATCCGTCAGGAAACGCTGCGCCATATTGAAAAAATCATGAATGAAAAGTATGGGAACGGTACAGTCAAGCTGACGATCACGCAGCAGTACCGCAATATGGCTGAGGTCATCGCTCCCTGCATGCACCTGATCGACAATGCGAAAGACTCGATCCGGGAAGCAGGACTGGAACCGGATACGTCTCCGATCCGCGGCGGCACAGACGGCGCGCGCTTAAGCTTTGCCGGGCTGCCCTGCCCAAATCTCGGAACCGGCGGCTATGCATTCCACGGGCCTTATGAACATATCACAGCCGAAGGAATGGATCTGGCCGTCAAAATCCTGCGCGGAATCGTAAGACGCTACGCGCAGTAGCGCCTTACGATGGACCGGCGGAAATAGAGAATTTCTGTCTGATTAATTCCACAAGATACCTGGCCGTGCCCTCAACCCCCAGAAAGCTGCTGTTGATCATAAGATCGTTATGATTGAGGTCGCCCGGCAGGTATCTGGCAAAATGCATATGGTATGCAGCTCTTGCCTTATCAACATCCGATATCATTTTTTTGGCAGTTTCCGGCTTCATATGAAGATTTTCAATGCAGTTTTTATAGCGGATATCTGCCGGGGCATAAATGAAGATACGCATCAGCCTGGGATGATTGCGCAAGATGTAATCAGAACAGCGGCCTACAATAATACAGTTTTCCCGGTCTGCGAGCGTCGCGATAATTCTTCTCTGTGTCTCAAAGATTTCCTGCTGCATTGCCGTCGTTCCGTTCCCAAGAGGGAATTTCATATTAAAATAGCTTGTCTTTGCAGTTTCTTCTTCATTGCTGATTACAGAGACCGGTTTTTTCATTTCTCTGGCAACCATATCGACAATGTCACGGTCATAATATTTGATGTTCATAATCTCAGACATTTGTCTGGCAATGGGCCGTCCAAGGCTTCCAAACTGTCTGTTGATCGTAATAACATAATTTTTCATGCAGCAGCCCCCTTTCAGATTCGTTTCAGTGCTTTTTCATATGCTTCCAATGTAAAATCAATAACTTCCTCCGTATGTGCCGTACACATATTGTAACGGTTGCATGGCTTATTATAAACCCCTTCCAGCAGCAGCGCATAATCCGCTTTTTTGCGTGTCTCAAAATCTGACTTCTGCAGATCGCGGTATGTTTCGATGCAATCCAGATCCGACACAACGACATTGAACATTGTACCAAGGCCGGGAGTCAGGACGCGAATGCCATGACCAGCATAAATCTTCTTTATGCCCTCTTTTAATCTTTCTGTACGCCGGATCAGGCTGTCAAATTCTTTTTCAAGGATCTCTATCGTCACAAATCCCGCCTTCAGAATCACAGGATGTCCGTTGTACGTTCCGCTGTGATACAAAACAGCAGCGGCATCCGCTTTGTTTGAACTGTCAAGAATATCCGAACCGTGCGGAGATGCCAGAGACAAAATATCCTTTCGGCCTCCCACAATGCCGACCGGGAACCCGGCGCCGATCACTTTACCGAGGGCAGTCAGGTCGGGAGATACGTGATAATATTCCTGTGCGCCGCCCAGAGTTACGCGAAATCCCGTTTTCACTTCGTCCATGATAAGCAAAATCCCCAGCTTTTCCGTCACTTTCCTTATTCCGGTCATAAAATCCATTGTCGCTGGAACGGTTCCGCCAAACAGCGGTTCCATAATAACCGCAGCGATTTCGTTTTGACGTTCTGTAAGAATTTCGGCGCATGCTTCCAGGTCATTGAACGGAAGGATCACGGTATCTTCCCGCATCTTTTCGGACAGTCCGCTGGATTCCGGGACGGCGGCAGGACGGCGTGCATCTCCAGCCTTATTGATATCCGGGTTAATACTGAAAAGTACTTCATTATAGCCGCCGTGATAATGGCCTTCGAATTTGGCAATCTTATATTTTCCGGTATAGGCAAAAGCCGTACGGATGCAAAGCAGTGTGGCCTCAGTACCGGAATTTGTATAGCGTAGAAGCTCGATAGATGGAAAGTATTCTTTAATTTTTTCTGCAAACTCAGCTTCCAGTTCATGAGGAGTACCGTACAGCACTGTGCCGTGGCTGTCAGGAAATTGCCTTATAGAATCCATAATCTCCTTCCTGCCATGGCCGAGGATAAGCGGTCCGTAGGAAAGGACGTAATCTGCATATTTATGATCATCCAGATCTGTCAGCCATGCTCCGTTCCCCTCCTTCATAAACAACGGGAAAGGGTCAAAAAATTTTACATTTGCAGTAATTCCTCCCGGAATAGCAGCACAGGCTCTCTGATACGCCGCAAGAGAATTGGGATTTCTTTTCGCATATTCTTTCTGCAGATTCTCAAGTGTCATAAAGGCATCACTCCTTTGCTTGTTATTTACCGACATTATATTTCCAGCCATTTTTTATGTCAATATTTTTTTCAAAAAACTTTTTTATGAAAAATACTTTATCATATTAGGATATTATGATAAAATAGAAAAGTACAGGAAGCAAGAATTCATGCAAAAAACAGTTTTCATCTGGTATTAGATTGAAGGGAGT
>DVHT01000017.1 GCA_018711885.1 Candidatus Choladousia intestinipullorum
AGTATCACCCTCCCTGCCTAAAGATTCTGATTTCTTTTTCTTCGAGCGCATATACTCCGGAGAGTTCCTGTATTACGGCCTCGACCGCCGCATCATCTCCGCCGCTGACGGAAAAAGAGATTCCTTCCAGCAGATACTCATCCTTCTCGTCAAAATCCAGAGTGATCTCATACGCCGTAAGGGAGTAGGCCGCAGAAATCTCCGTAATCTGCCGCACGATCTCCTGCTTCAGGGCGGCGCTGATCTGGCTGTTTTTGAGTTCACTCATTCCTTCGACCGCATTTTGCAGATCATAGTGTTCCTCCTTCACAAACTCAAGCCGGAGCAGCCGCTCCAGCTCCCCGTCGCCCGCAAAGAAACGGATGACAGGCCGGGCGGCGATCAGAAAAAACAGAAGTCCCGCATAAAACTTCACGTACTTTGTAAATTTACCGTCCGGAATCAGGTGGAGCAGTACCGTAAGGATACACAATCCGCCGGCAAGACTTTTCAGCCATTCTGCCATGGCTCAGCCTCCTTTCACTGAAGCGGTGATCATGGCCAGGGACACAATAAAAATAGAAAGGGCAGCTACAAGAAGCCGAAGGAGCATCCCTGTACTGCGCGAAATGCTTTCAATCCCTTCTACCATACGTTTTTCACTGACCGGCTGGATCAGAGAACAGAGGAGCTTAAACATAAAGATGCATCCGGCCAGCTTCACAAGCGGAACGAGGCAGATAAACGCAAGCGCCAGGATCCCCGCCACACCGACCGCGTTTTTGATGATGACCGCTGATCCCGCAACTGTTTCCACTGCCGTATCCAGAAGCGATCCGACGCCGGGAATCGTCTTTGCCAGTCTGTGCAGTGCGGAGTTCTTCATAGAATCGACAGCCGGAGCAATCAGGCACTGGACTGCCTGCAGACCGATCACGACTCCCATCATTGTTTTAATGATCCAGTTGATGCCTGTCTCGATCAATCCGGCCAGCTGCGAGAAATAATCCTCTTTTCCCATCTGATTTAAAAGCAGCAGGATCAGGTAAAAATGGATCAGAGGAAACACGAACCGAAGGATCACGACCTGCAGAAGGTTCATTCCAAGGACTGTGATCTGGTAAAATCCGATCGCTGACACACTTCCTGCACAGAGGACCACCGTTGCCAGATAGGAAGGGAGCAGCACCTTCATAAACCGGTTCATTGCATTGCAGGTGTCCGCCGCAATCTGGTTCATATCCATGAATGATTTAAGCAGCAGGGCAGAGATCAGCAGATACATGACGTAAAAGCTGATCTCCGCTATCTGGCTGTTGTCGAACACTTTTATAAAATTCGTGAATACTGCGGAAGCCAGCACAATGATCAGGATCTGAACCGCCAGTTTTTTCTGTTGTTTCAGCTCGCCGAACAGCACGTCAGACAGATACGCCGGAAGTTTGCTTAAGTCAAGCGGCATCTGCCCTGTCAGCATCTTTTTCACTGCATCAGAAAAGGAAAACTCGTCCGAATCCGTACTGCGGAAAAGCTCGTCCTGAATGGCTTCTATCTCAAGGTACTCTTCCATCATTTCCGGAATATCTGCTTCTGTTTCCTCCTCTGCCTGCGCAGGAAAAAAAGGGAACAGAAGCGACACGAGAAGAGCCGCGATGATACCTTTCATACGTGCCACCATTACAGAAAGCCGTATATCGTTTCCAGCAGCGCGATAATGATCGGCGAGCTGACGGCCAGGATGGAAATCTTTCCGAAAATCTCAATCTGCCCGGCCACAGCTCTATATCCGGCATCCTTGCAGATATTCCCGGCAAAATCCGCCACATACGTGATGCCGATGATCTTCAGCAGGATACGGAAATAATCTTTCTGCTCCGCCAGATGGGAACTGACGGTATTCAGAAGCTCAAATACGGAGGATAATTTTGTCATACTGTAAAAAATAATCAGCAGGCAGGTAGCCAGACTGATTATTCCGGAAAAAGGCGATTTAATGTGGCCCAGCAGTATTCCGAGCATCACACCGGATATCCCCAAAACAGCAATTTTAATAATATTCATCTGCCACCTCACAGCGCAAATAATGATTTTACAGTCTCAAACAGCTGACTGATATAGGGAAGAAGCCAGAACAGTACAAGAATCAGACCTGCCATCCCGGTCAAAAAAGCATGTTCTTCTCTCCCGCTCTGTTTCAGGACCTGACTCAAAACAGAAACCAGTATTCCGACAGCCGCTATTTTGAATATCAGATTTATACTCATGGCTCTCCCTTTCTTCCCCGGCATATTGGGCGTTTTCCCGTCAAAGCAGAAGAATGATCAGGAATACGCCTCCGGCAGCCGCCAGCGAGCGGTACAATCGCCCCTTTTCTCTGTAATCCGCCTCTTCCTCTCTGCTCCATGCTAAAAAACGCGCGGCATATTTTTCCAGCAGTGTCTTCTGAATGACCGGGTCTTCTGCGCAGAGCGCCGGTGAAAGTCCCAGAAAAAGCGCATATTCTTCTTCTGACAGCAGGTTCGGCGGCAATGCTTCCTGCACAGCACTTTTCCATATCTCATCAAATGTGCGGCCGTCTTCCGCAGTCAGCTGATCCGCCGCAGTTTTCAGCACATCCGCTGCTTCCGTCGTACCGTGAGCGGCCGCGCTTCTGAACGCTTCCGGGAGCAGAGAACAGTGAAAGGTCATTTCTTTCAGCAAAAAGGAGAGCATATCATACGTTTCCCGCAGCAGGTACCAGTGCTTTTTCAACCGGTTCTCCATCCAGAAACCGGCGAGAAAAGAAGCTGCCAGAACACACAGGATTCCGGCTGTTTTTGTGACCGGCATATCTGCTCACCTCTCTTTTTCTGCCCTGGCCGGCTTCCGGAACAGCAGGGTTCCGGCACCATTGAATACTTCCGTTTCGCGCTCTTTTCCATCGTCCTGTAATACCACAAACCGTTCAAATATGCGCTCTTCCATCAGTTTTCCGAAGAATGGCTTTTTCTGGATATCATCGAGGGAATTTCCATGTACTGTGGCAAAAATCCGGCAGCCGCATCGAAACACACCTTTCAGCGCAGCCTCGTCCTCCGGACTGCCTATTTCATCGACCGCCATTACCTGCGGCGCCATCGAGCGCAGCAGCATCGTCATTCCGGCTGATTTCCTGCAGCAGTCGAGCACATCGGTACGTATTCCGATATCATTCTGCGGGACTCCATTGTAGCATCCCGCGATTTCAGAACGCTCATCGATCAGACCGACAGTCTTGCCCGGTATCTGCTCTGTCCCATCTGAAATCTGCCGGATCAGATCCCTCAGCATCGTTGTCTTTCCGCAGCCCGGCGGCGAAATAATAAGTGTATTGCAGACATCCGTTCCTTCTGTGATAAAAGGGATCAGATCATCGGCGCATCCGATTACCTGATGGGCAAGCCGTATATTGACAAAAGAAATCGGCCGGATGCACTGAACGGTATCCCCATTCATCACGGTCCTCCCCGCGATCCCGACCCGGTGGCCGCCCGATACGGTGATAAACCCGTTTCGCAGCTCCTGCTCAAAAGCATACAGTGAGTAGCCCGAAACGCAGGCAAGCGTTTCCCTGAGATCTTCCTCCGAAACAATGTATGCGTGATCCGTGCTGTCGGAAAGGCTGCCCCGACCTGTAAGGACGTACTCCCTCCCATCGTAGCGGAGCAAAACCGGTCTGTGGATACGCAGCCGGATTTCCTGCAGTTTCTTCGTATCGACTCTGCACAGCTGCAGATTTTTCCGGATCTTTGCAGCGAGCAGACGATACAGCGAATCTTCCTGTATTTCATAGAATGCTTTTGGTTTCAGCAGCGTTTCACCCTCATTTCCATTCCAGTCTTATTCTTAAATATATGGGACAGCCCCTGCATTTATGACAGGCATGTTCTCTGTCCGAAAAATATTTGCTTTTTTTACTGCGTAATACTATAATAATTGCATGTAAATTTTGAATGTGAAAGGACTGCACCTATGAAAAAGAAAGTTGTTGTTGCACTTGGACATAAAGCGCTCGGTACTACTTTCCCGGAACAGCACAAGGCTGTGCTTTATACGGCGAAGATTCTGGCTGATCTGGTGGAAGAAGGAGCGCAGCTGATCATCACCCACAGCAATGCGCCGCAGGTGGGCATGATCCACACGGCGATGAGTGAGTTTGCAAAATTCCATGAGACTTACGGCGCTCCGCTGTCTGTCTGCTCCGCCATGAGTCAGGGATATATCGGATATGATATTCAGAATTCGCTGCGGGCAGAACTGCTGCAGCGCGGTATTTACCGCTGTGTCGCTACGGTACTCACGCAGGTGACGGTGGACCCGTATGATGATACATTTTACCGCCCTGCAAAGGTGATCGGCCGCTATCTGACGGAAGAAGAAGCCGCAGCCGAAGAGAAAAAGGGAAATTACGTTATTGAAGAACCCGGAAAGGGATATCGCCGGATCGTTGCCGCACCGAAACCTCTCGATATCGTCGAGATCGATGCCATCAATGCTTTGGCAGATGCGGGCCAGATCGTCATTGCCGGCGGTGGCGGCGGGATTCCCGTGATGAAACAGCGGAATCATTTAAAAGGCGCGAGCGCGATCATCGAAAAAGACCTTCTGAGCGGAAGGCTGGCCGATCTGACCGATGCCGATATGCTGATGATCCTGACGAATGACGAGCATGTGGTCATCGGCTATGACAGCGATTC
>DVHT01000129.1 GCA_018711885.1 Candidatus Choladousia intestinipullorum
ACGGGTACGGCATCATTCAGGAGGTGGAGGCGCTGACAGAAGGAAGAGTCGTGCTGGGCCCCGGAACTTTATACGGCGCCATCCAGACGCTGACAAAAAAGGGCTGGATCAGGATCTACAGTGAAGATACCTCATCCAGAAAAAAGAAGGAGTATCTGCTGACAAAAGAAGGCCGGGCCGTTTTTGAGGAAGAACGGGAGCGGCTGAAAGAACTGCTGGAAAATTCCGGATTAATGGAGGAAGAGAGTTATGACGAAGTTTAAGCTGTATTTCGACAAGGATAAAGAGACGGAATGGCTCAATGAGATGGCGGAACAGGGCCATGCAATGACAGGGTTTTTCCTGGGATTTTACCGGTTTGAACGGTGCAGCCCAGGCGAATACATTTATCAGATCGACATCACACCGGGACTGTACCGGGTCACGGACGATTACCGTGAGTTTATGGAAGAAACAGGGGTGGAGATTGTCGCACTCTGGGGGTATTGGGTCATTCTGAGAAAGAAAGCGGACGAGGGCAGATTTGAACTGTACACAGATGCAGATTCGATGATACATCATTATCAGAAGATCAGAAAAATGTTTGCGGCCGTGACGATCCTTGAAATCATCTGTTTTCTGGGGGAAGTGTTTGCTGCAGTATCCGGAACGGATGCCGCATTCGGGGCAATGGCGCTCATCGGGGTATTTACTGTCGTCATGCTGCGGATGATCTGGAAAACGAACCGGATTATTCTTAAGCTGAGAGAGCAAAAAGGGGAGACGGTATCCTGATGCAAAGAGACGGTTGACGTGCGGCGTGATTTCCTGCATAATGCAAGGGAAGGCGCAGCCCGGTCGTGAGCAGAAGAATCTGTATGACGGGAACTGCTGCCGGAAGAAGGGAGATCAGAATGAAGATAAAAAAGATTACCGCATTTTTTGCCGCTGCGGCTGCAGGAAGTATCCTGCTTACGGGATGCGCAGGCGGGACAGATAAAGAGACGGAGACAGCAGTACAGAAGGAAGCCGTGACAGAAGCACAGACGCAGGGCGATTCCGGTTCAGAGCAGGAGACAGAAGCGCAGATGGCGGGCAGTACAGCAGATGCAGGAAATCCAGACGGACAGACAGGGCTATTCGGAAACTTTGAGACGGTGACGCTGGAGGGCGAGACGGTGACACAGGAGATTTTTGCGGAAGCGGACCTGAATATGGTAAATATCTGGGGAACGTTCTGCGGACCGTGTATCCGCGAGATGCCGGAGCTCGGCGAGCTGTCGGACGAGTATGCGGATAAGGGCGTACAGATCATAGGAATGCTTACGGACGTCACGGACCCGGAGGATGAGACGGCACATCTGATCGTGGATGAGACGAAGGCAGACTATACCCATCTTGTCCTGTCGCAGGACCTGGTGGATCATTACCTGTCTCAGGTACAGGCCGTGCCGACGACGGTGTTTGTGGACAGCGAAGGCAATCAGGTAGGAGAAGTCTATACCGGCGCACGCTCCAAAGAAGACTGGAGCGCGATCGTCGATGAGCTTCTTGGCACGATATCATGAACGGTTGGAGAGGAATACCTATGACGGAGAGGAAGCGAAGGGCAGCAGTTCTTTTCCTGCTGGCGTGCGGTGCCGTATGCATCGGGATCGGCGTCGCGAGAGGAGAGCTGGGGACTGTATTTTTAAAGGCAACTAATATATGTCTGGAGTGTATCGGAATTGGCTGAGAAGATAAGAAAAAAGAAAAAGAATATACGGCTTTTCGTTCAGGTGATCTTTGTGGCTCTGACAAACGGATATGTACTCGGATTCCTGAAAGGCAGGATCTATACGGGGCCGCTGAAAGCGCTGTGTGTACCGGGGCTGAACTGCTATTCGTGCCCCGGCGCGCTCGGTTCCTGTCCGATCGGTTCGCTTCAGGCTGTGCTTGCATCGAGGGATTATCACGTATCCTTTTATCTGCTGGGATTTTTTATGGTGATCGGTTCCATTTTCGGCAGGTTTGTCTGCGGCTTTCTATGCCCGTTCGGTCTGGTGCAGGATCTGCTGTACAAGATCCCGTTTCCGTTTAAACGGAAGAATCTGCCGGGACACAGGAAGCTGGTCTGGCTCAAGTACATAGTTCTGGCCGTTATGGTGATCGCGCTCCCGCTTCTGGCGACTGATTTTCTGGGGCAGGGAAAACCGTGGTTCTGCCAGTACATCTGCCCGAGCGGTACGCTGCTGGCCGGGATTCCGCTCACACTGACGAATGCTCCGCTGCGGAATGCACTCAGTTTCCTGTTCCAGTGGAAGGTCCTGCTGCTGATCCTGTTTGTACTTGGGTCAGTCGTATTTTACAGGCCGTTCTGCAAATATGTGTGTCCGCTCGGCGCTGTCTACGGACTGTTCCATCCGATTGCATTGTACCGCTATGAGGTCGATGAAGAAAGCTGTACGCACTGTGGAAAATGCAAAAAGGTATGCGGGATGGATATTGAGGTATGGAAGGAGCCGAACAGCCGGGAGTGTATCCGGTGCGGCGAATGTATAAAAGCATGTCCGACATGTGCGCTGCACAGGAAGACGATCGTGAATAAAAAGAAAGAAGAGAGACAGACCGTATGATTTTTGACACACATGCACATTATGACGATAAAGCGTTTGACGCAGACCGCGAGGAGCTGCTCGCTCAGATGGAGCCGGCAGGAATACACGGAATTGTAAATGTAGGCGCATCGCTTCGCGGAGTGGAAAAAAGCCAGGAGCTGGCGATGAAGTATCCGTTTCTGTATGCCGCAGCTGGAGTACATCCGGACGAGGTGGGGGAGCTGGACGAAGAGAAGCTCCAGTGGCTGTACGAGCTCTGTGCGCGGCCGAAGACGGTGGCAGTCGGGGAGATCGGACTGGATTATTACTGGGATAAGGAACCGCATGACGTACAGAAACACTGGTTTATCCGGCAGCTTCAGATGGCAAAGGACACCGGCCTTCCGGTCAATATACACAGCCGTGATGCAGCGCAGGAGACGTTTGATATCATAAAAGAACACCATGCCGGGACGACGGGAGGCATCATCCACTGCTTTTCCTCTTCTGCCCAGATGGCGTCAGAGTACGTGAAGCTGGGTTATTATATCGGGATCGGCGGTGTGGTGACGTTTAAGAACGCCCGGGTGCTAAAGGAAGTGGCTGCAGCGGTCCCGCTCTCCAGAATAGTAGTGGAGACAGACTGCCCGTACCTGGCTCCGGCGCCGAACCGGGGCAAGCGCAATTCATCCCTGTACCTTCCGTTCGTGATAGAGGAGATTGCCCGGATCAAGGGCGTGGAGCCGCAGGAGGCGGAGGCTGTGACGTATGAAAATGCGCTTACCGTGTATGCCCGCATTCCGGGAAAGGAGACGGATGCGGATACTTTACAGTAAACAGTTTGGGAAAGGATACGTATGGAAAAGCTTTCAAACCCTCAGAAAACAATAGAAGTGATCAAACGGCACGGCTTTGATTTTCAGAAAAAGTTCGGTCAGAACTTTTTGATCGACCCGCATGTGCTGGATAAGATTATTGCGGCAGCAGAGATCACAAAGGATGATTTTGTGCTGGAGATCGGTCCCGGCATCGGGACGATGACTCAGTACCTTGCAGAGGCAGCCCGGGAAGTGACAGCGGTGGAGATTGACCGGAACCTGATCCCGATCCTGACGGAGACGCTGGCGGAATATGATAATGTCACAATCCTGAATCAGGATATTTTAAAGACCGATATTGCAGCGATCGCCGATGAGCGAAACGGAGGAAGGCCGATCAAGGTGGTGGCGAATCTGCCGTACTATATCACGACGCCGATCATTATGGGCCTGTTCGAGAGCGGCGTGCCGGTAGACAGCATTACCGTTATGGTACAGAAGGAGGTCGCCCTGCGGATGCAGGCAGGCCCCGGCACGAAGGACTACGGGGCGCTTTCCCTTGCCGTCCAGTATTATGCAAGGCCGTACCTTGCGGCGAATGTACCGCCGAACTGCTTTATCCCGCGTCCGAATGTCGGCAGCGCAGTCATCCGGCTTACGAGACATCAGAAACCGCCGGTTGCGGTGCGCGACGAGAAGCTTTTATTCGCCCTGATCCGCGCCTCCTTCAATCAGCGGAGAAAAACTCTTGTAAACGGGCTGAAAAATTCATCGGAGCTTTCCTTTGATAAAGAGACCATACTGTCTGCCCTTCAAAAAGCAGGATTGCCGGAAAATGTCAGAGGGGAAGCGCTGACATTGGAACAGTTCGCAGCCCTTGCGGATGCGTTTGCCGTTTTGTAATTGTGAGGAGGACTGCTTATGGAACGTTTTCAGAAAGTTTATCATCAAGGGACGATTGATGTGATAGAGATCTGGGTTGATACGGAAACCGGTGTGAACTATGTGTTTCACAGAAACGGGAATGCGGCAGGCTTTACACCGCTGCTCGATAAAGACGGAAAGCCGGTTGTGACACGGTAAAAAAGGGCGCTGGTAAACCGCCCTTTAAAAAAATTAGGATTTTAAAGTCCTTTTTATTTTCTGCAATTCTTCCAGAGATATTCCGGCAGCGGAAGCAATTTTTTCTTCTGAGAGAATGTTCATCCGAAGCAGAGACTTCACCATCCGAATTTTTTCTTCGGTAGCTCCTTGCTCCAGGCCTTCCTTCATACCTTGCTGGAAGCCTTTTTCGATATTCTCTTTATCCCGCATTAACAATGTCATATATCTTCCCATTTCTTTTGTGTGCTCATGAAAGCCTCCTATTTCTATATTAATTATATCTTATACTGTCAATAGATGCAAATGTGTTTTAATTTTTTCACAATATTCCTCCCGGATGAAGTATAATATAAGAAAACGGCTGTGAGGAGGAAATGAGATGATTCGCGAAGAACGGTTCAGCTTTGTATCGAGTGAGGGAAAGGCAAAAATACAGGCGGTACGCTGGATGCCGGAAGGCCGGGTAAAGGCTGTGGCGCAGATGGTTCACGGGATGGCAGAGTATATCGGACGGTACAGGGCGTTTGCAGAGTATCTGGCGAAGCAGGGGATCCTGGCGGTGGGACACGATCATCTGGGCCATGGAGATTCTGCCTCATCGCCGGAGGAATACGGGTATTTTGCCGAAAAAGACGGCAACAAATGTATGCTGCAGGATATCCACAGGGTGACAGTGCTGGTGAAAAAGGAATACCCGGATGTGCCTTATATTCTCTTCGGACACAGCATGGGATCGTTTCTCGTCAGGCAGTATCTTTGTGTGTACGGCAGGGAGCTTGACGGAGCGGTGATCTGCGGGACAGGGTGCTATCCTGCGGCTGCTGCAGGGCTCGGCATGTGTGTGGCAGCCGTACAGGCACATCTTCATGGCTGGAAGTACCGGAGCCGTCTGCTGGGATGGCTGACGACAGGCAGGGGCAACAAAAGCTTTGCACCGAACCGGACAGAATCGGACTGGCTCTGCCGGGACGAGCGTGTCGTGGATGAATATATCCGGGATGAGCGGTGCGGTTTTTTGTTTACGGTAAACGGCTACTATAATATGTTCCTCGGTCTTTTCCGGATTGCGGGACGTGCGTATTTAAAGAGAATGCCGAAAGCGCTTCCGGTACTGTTTATTGCAGGGGAATGCGACCCGGTGGGCGGTTTCGGCAAAGGGGTGAGCCGTGTGGCAAAGCAGTTTGTCAGACTTGGCATGGAGGATGTACAGTGCAGACTGTACCCGAAAGACCGGCATGAGATTCTGAATGAACTTGACAAGGAGCAGGTCTATGCAGATGTTGCGGAGTGGATCACGGGCAAATGTCTGCAGAAAAGAACTCCTGCAGAATGAGAAAAAGCTGCGGAAATGAAAAATGCTGCCAGCGCCTTTGCCGGCGCTGGTGCAGCGTGAGCATAGAGAGACGGGATCAACCGATAGACAGCACTTCTGTTTTTTCAAATTCTTTTTCCATATCAAAAGAGATCAGAAATGTATTTCCAGCGAGATAAAAAGTGTCATCGATGTATAATCCGCGCATCGTATTGTAGTCGGCCTGGCCGACCAGCAGATCAGAATAGAAATCATAGATCAGTTCACTGGTAAAACCGGTTTTCTCATCGTAGGAGAAGACAAGGTATCTGTTGTCACAGTAAAAGCCGATCACGTTTTTCTCAGGATCAGCGAGAATCGACTTGTAGTCTTCTATGGCAGGACACCAGGTAACGCCTGGAAGAACGGTGCGGTGTATTTCTGTTACATTGGACGGATCTGAGACGTCAAACATGGACAGCTTCAGACCGCTTACGGTTCCTGTTTCTTCATCTGCCTCGTATCCAATGCCAAGGAGGCGGTTCTCGCCGTAAAAATGCAGGTAGGAGGAGAAGCCGCTGACCTTCAGTTCGCCGAGGACCACAGGATTTTCCGGGTCTGACAGATCGACAGAGAACAGAGGATCTGTCTGGCGGAACGTCACAAAATATCCCGTGTCTCCCAAAAACCGTGCGGAGCGGATCGTTTCGCCCTCTGCCAGTCCTTCGACCGCTCCGATCTGCTGCATCGATTCATTCAGGACGTACAGAGCATTGTGCTCTTCCCAATTCTCTTCATAGAATTCTCCTGTCAGATTCCCGACAAAATCACGTACTGCGTTGAATTCATCGCCGGTATAGGTCGTCACAACACGCAGATTGCCGTCATGTTCATTCATCGAGAAGGAGTCGTTGAGATACCCCTTTACAGAGCCGGCGGCTGTTCCGGTGATCCCGCCGTCTTCATAGTGGAACTTCGTGATTTCGGTCATCGCGTATCCGGTATCGTACTGCTCATTGGCAATGTAGATATTTTCCTTACTGACGTAATAATTGCTGACGCCGGATACGAGGATCTTGCTGTCGCAGACTTCCTCCGGCGCATCAGTACGGACGGATGAGATTACGAGGTATGCGGTATCATTCAGCGATTCCGGCAGATAGACGTCGCCGGCTGAAACTTCTGTTCCGTTAATCCGAGGCATAACGACGCTTTCTTCAAACGTATCGCGCAGATCAGGCCGGTAACTGGTAAAAAGGTAGAGACAGGAGCCGTTTTTCCGTGATGTCTCGTAGGAGCCTTCCTGTGTCACCGTGCCGGTAAGCACAGGGGTGCTCCGGTCGGAAACATCACAGGTAAACAGCTTTATCTGCCGGTGCGTATCGGTGTAATATACGTCATCTTCGCTTTGGAGCGCTGTGGCAGATTCGCTGGCAATGATCCAGAGTGTATCACCGTCGAGATACATTTCATGCAGCCATGCGTTGTCCCTGGCGGGCAGTTTTGTCACGCTGAGCAGACGGCCTCCGTTTTTTTCCGCTTCTATAATGGCAAACGTCAGATCCTGGCGAAGAATATAGAGATACTTCCCGTCGGTCTTCACGATATCGCCTTCGTCCACTTCCGCTTCCTGCAGATTCGTCTCAGAAAAATCTGTGCCGGCAGCAGCCTGCGGAGGAAGGTAGCCGGATTCGGCTCCGGCGCTGTCTGCAGCCTGTATCCGGGCAGTCATCTCGTTTTGCATCACGGTGGTGCCGGAGCTGTAGGGAGCAGCAGCGCTGCCCGCATCCGCATCATTCAGGAGGGACTCATACAGTATTTCGTAAATCTGCTCCGGACTCTTTGCATAAGTAAAAGGTTCCGTATCTGTAACAGCGTCCGCGATTTCTGATTCGGACTGCTCTTGAACTTCCGGCGGCGCGTTCTGGATGCTGTGCCGTTCAACCTGCCGGGACGGCCGCAGGGCGGTGAGCGTAAACGCAAGGACGGCGGCGACACTGGCGTACCGGATCAGCCGCACGAACTGTTTTTTGTGCATAAAATCCTCCTTTCCGGAAAAAGCTCCCCTTTTTTCAACTCAGAGCTGGATCGTATTGTCTTTGTTTTCAATAAAGCCTTCGCCGAGGACCTGGCTGGTATTGGTCATCATGATGAAGGCATTTTCATCAATTTCATGGACGGCGCGGATGACCATATGGGACTGGACGTTGGAGCAGGCGCAAAGGAGAACGTCGCGGTCCTGTTTCGTGTAAGTGCCCATCGCACGGATCGCCGTCGAGCCTCTTCCCGTAATTTCTCCGATCTTATCGGCAATCGCAAGCCCCCGGTCTGTGATGATGATGGCGAGCGCGCCGGACGCCATACCGAACATGATCTTGTCGATCACCATGGAAGTGGCGAAGCTCGTGATCAGTCCGTACAGGATTGCGTCAATATTGCGGAACACCGGGCCGCCAAGGGCGATGATAAGCAGATCGATCGCCATGGTGACAATGCCGATGGACAGATGCGGGCGCATCACCTTGATTGTGACGATCAGGAAGTCCGTACCGCCGGATGAGGTGCCGCGGGAGTAGAAGATGGCCAGCGCCGCGCCGATACAGATGCCGGAATACAGGGCCGCCATAAAAGGCGATCCGGAATATGCAGGCGTGTACGGAAAAACGACATCGAGGAAAAAGGTACAAAAGAGCATGGTGCGCAGTGATTTCAGAAGGAACCCTTTTCCGACGATTTTATAGCTGATCAGGATCAGCGGGATATTAAGTACAAGTGACACAATACCGATGGGCAGTCCCCACAGATGGTTGATGATCAGGGCCAGGCCGGATATGCCGCCCGGGGCGAAGTCCGCCGTTTTTGCAAATGTATAGATACCGACCGCGTACAGAATGCTGCCGGCAATGTCGCATAAAATGTCAAGAAACAATTCTTTGTGCTTCCGGTTTTTCGTCATTTCATTTTTCTCCGTTTCCGATTTTGAGTATTTGCCTGATAAGGATATATTATACGGAGTATACCACATTTGCGGGTGCCATGGAATACCCGGCAGTTATTCCGGATCAGAGCTTGCAGGAATTGGAGAAAAACGGTATAATGTCCCAAAAGCGGAGTCTTTGGAGACAGAAAAGGAGATTATTATGAAATTTACTACGGTCAGAGAATTATACCGCAACAGCGAAGCCTATACAGGCAAAGAGGTGACGGTCGGCGGATGGGTCAGAAGTATCCGCGATTCCAAAACATTTGGTTTTATCGTGCTGCATGACGGCACATTTTTTGAGACGCTCCAGGTTGTATATTCTGATAAGCTGGAGAATTTCGCAGAGATATCGAAATTGAACAGCGGCGCTGCTATTATTGTAAAGGGTACGCTCGTGGCTACGCCGAACGCAAAGCAGCCGTTCGAGATCCAGGCAGATTCAGTGGAGGTAGAAGGTGCTTCGACACCGGATTATCCGATGCAGAAAAAACGCCATTCGATGGAGTTTTTACGGACGGTTCCGCATCTGCGTCCGCGGACGAATACGTTTCAGGCTGTGTTCCGCGTGCGCTCGCTGATCGCATATGCGATCCACAAATTTTTTCAGGAGCGCGACTTCGTGTACGTGCATGCGCCGCTGATCACGGCCAGCGACTGTGAAGGCGCGGGCGAGATGTTCCAGGTGACGACGCTGGATCTGAACAATGTACCGAAAAATGAAAAAGGGGAAGTGGACTTTACGCAGGACTTCTTCGGAAAGGCCACGAAGCTGACGGTCAGCGGTCAGCTTGACGTTGAGGCATTTGCGCAGGCATTCCGCAATGTCTATACCTTTGGTCCGACGTTCCGTTCTGAGAATTCCAATACGGCGCGCCATGCGGCTGAATTCTGGATGATC
>DVHT01000130.1 GCA_018711885.1 Candidatus Choladousia intestinipullorum
TCACGGAGCGCTACCATGACCTTCTTGCCGAGCTTCTGCAGACCGTCTGCGAGGCCGACCGTCGTCGTCGTCTTTCCTTCTCCTGCCGGCGTCGGGTTGATCGCTGTCACGAGGACGAGCTTTCCGTCCGGTCTGTCAGTCTCTTTTAAGAGATTGTAGTCGATTTTTGCTTTATATTTTCCGTACTGTTCCAGATACTTCTCGTCGATCCCGGCCTTTTCTGCGATCTCCGTGATCGGAGACATTACTGTTTCCTGTGCGATTTCGATGTCAGTTTTGAATCCCATTGTTTAAAATCCCCTTTCTGTTTTTAGCACAAAAAAATACATTAAGTGCTGTCAGACGATATCCTCTTCCCAGCCGGCTGCTGATTTCTGCTGCTGTCCGGACAGACAACAGCAAAACTGCGCAAAGGGATAATAAAAGAATCCCGTCTGACGCAGTAGCGGAAGCGATACCGTAACGCGGAAAATTTCCTTCGTTCACATAAAGACCTTCCCATCGTGTGACACTTAACGTACTGTATCTTCTCTACTTTCATAGATTTTATTAAATTGTATTTTTTCGGGCTGATCTGCGGCACCAGCCTGCCGTTCGTCAAAGGTGTCAGCCGGGAAATAAAAAAGACAACACTTGGCTATATTCAAATGCTGTCCAGACGGCCGACAAAACTATTATTTTGATTACCTTGTGGTGCTCCACTAAGCCGTCAGCAATCAAAACCTTTAACTGTTTGTGATTATAGCAGATTTTCTTATTTGCGTCAATAGTTTGTGAAACTTTTAACTAAAATATTTTGTATTTTTATCCGTACATTCTAAATCTGTCTGCGTATGATCCCGGACATTACTGCGAACATTTCGCGCACTACATAATGAAGCTGCATGACAGGATCCGAAGGCGCCGGTATCCCCGATGCGTTCCTGTATCCGGCTTTTTTCGCGATGCGCAGCGCCCTGTAAATATGAAAGTTATTCGAAAGGATCCCGACTTTTTTCTCTGCAGGGTCCAACAGTTCCGATGAGAATTTCAGATTCTCCCAGGTACTGGCAGAACGCGCTTCCATCACAAGGCATTCCGCCGGTATTCCCTTTCCCGTCAGATACCGGTGCATGCACAGCGCCTCTGAAATGTCTTCTCCGCTCCCTTTTCCGCCCGATAAGATCAGAATAGTATCCGGGTTTTCCAGCGCATACCAGGCAGCGCAGTCCAGCCGCTTTTTGAGGGCGCGCGAGGGCACACTTCCTCTTACCTGGGCGCCGAGGACAATGACATAGTCCAGCCCCCGCTGCGGTTTTGCCGCCATCGCGTGGACAATACGGCTCCCCATCAAAATACCGGCTGCAAATCCGGCTGCCATACAGACGGCGCAGACTGCTTCCGCCCAGAGAAGCGTTTCCTCCGAATAGAAAGCCAGAGAAACCAGCAGCCCCCGGATCCCCAGAAATACAATGCCGGCCGCTGCCCAGATCCATGCAAAGTCCGCAGTGATCCCGGCATACGTGACAATGATAAAATAATAGAAAAAACAAAGGATGCCCAAAATCAGGCATCCTGTCTGTACGTAATCACCCATTTATTCCTCCGGTGTCTTACCGTCCGCAGCAGAACTTGTATTTCTTTCCGCTTCCGCACGGACATGGATCGTTTCTGCCCACCTTCGGCCCTTTCACGATCGTATTCATCTTCTTCGCTTCGCGGTACAGCTCTTTCTTTTTCTCAGCGTCAAAAATCCTGTCCCACGCCGGAAGATTGTAAAGCCAGTCAGCCTTCGCGTCTACCATATTTTTATACAGCAGCTCATTGTCAAAATCAAGGCTGACAACCGTATCTTCCTCCATCTCCTCGATCGGGTTCGGAGTCTTTAAGCTGTCGTTGATTCCATCCAGGAAACCGACCATCTTCATAAGCGGGATATTATATTTTTCTGCGAGCTCTTTGACTGTTCCCGAAACTGCTTCATCCGGGTTCTCCAGAAGCTGCTCGTATACGCCCTTCTCTGTCAGAAAGTAATCTGACCAGAACTGCTGAAGCTGCTTTCTGTCTGTCTCCTGTGAGTACGCAACGTCTCTCCATGTCTGTAATAATGCCATAACACTACCATCCTTTGTTTCTTACTAAAATATTGATTTCAAAAAATTCTTCCTCATTATATAACACTTTCCCTATTGTGACAAGCAAAACTGCCGCAGTTCATGAAACATTCACTTTTAAAAAAATTTTTGTATCAACTGTATATTTTCAAAAGAAACGGCCATACTAGCATTAATCTCACAAGAAACAGCCCAGCGGGCGAACGGAACGTTTTCTTTTGGGATTAGCGTATGCTCTTATCATTGGATCCCCCTCCGATGATAATTACAAAAGATAAATAAATACTTATCCTCCCCTTTAATTCCCCCGCAGGTGCGCGGTCGTGCGTATCTGCGGGGTTTTTATTTTCCTCTCACTTCTTTCTCCGGCTTTCGCAGGATCATATGCCGGCAGTCATCCACAACCTCTATTTTCGTCCGGACATCATAGATCTGATGGATGTTTTCTTCTGTAAGAATTTCCTCTGCGGAGCCGATCGCATATATCTGCTTCTGGCGGAGCAGCAGGAATCTGTCGCAGTACATTGCGGCCAGATTGATATCGTGGATTGACACCATTACCGTAAGATTGTTCTCCTTTGCCAGACGCTTTACCATTTCCATGGTCCGCAGCTGGTTCTTTAAATCCATGCTGCTGGTCGGCTCATCCAAAAGCAGCAGGGAGGGTTCCTGGCAAAGCGCTCTTGCGATGAACACTCTCTGCCGCTCTCCGCCGGAAAGCTCGTTGATATACTGGAAAGCATGAGAACTCAGTTCCAGCCGTTCTAAGATAGAAAACGCCAGTTCCTCATCCCGTTTCGTCAGAGCAAATTTCACGAAGGGCTTCCGCCCCATCAGTACGGCATCAATCACGCGGATAGGAAAGGTACTGTTGGTATTCTGGGGAACGTATGCGACTACCTTCGCCTTTTCCGAATAGCTCATTTCCAGCAGTTCTCTTCCGTCCATCCTGCTTTTTCCCTCGTAAGGCCGCAGGATCCCGCTGACCACTTTTAATAAAGTCGTCTTTCCGATCCCGTTTGAGCCGAGCAGGGCGAGGATCTGTCCATTTTCCAGCTGAAATGAAATCCTGTCCAGGATCTGATGCTTCCCATACCGAAAAGAGATGTTTTCCGCTTCAAAACCCATTTCAGATCCTCCCTTTTTTCTGCGATAAAATCAGATTGATGAAAATCGGAACTCCAAGGAACGAAATCACGATCCCCACCGGAATCATCACAGGTGAAAGGATCAGCCTTCCGATCGTATCCGCCACGATCATCAGCAACGCTCCTGTAATTCCGGAAAAAACAAGGAGGTATCTGTGGTCGCTTCCGACGAGGATCCTGGCAATATGCGGTCCCGCAAGTCCCACAAATCCGATCACTCCGGTAAAACTGATGACAGATGCGGTAGCCAGGACTGCCAGCACGCAGACACGCATCCTGACACGTTCCGGATGTACGCCAAGCGACTTTGCCACCTCATCATCTCCGCTCGCTATAATATTCATTGCAGGCGTATAGAAAAAGAGGAGGATCCCGCACACCGTTACTACGACAAACACCGTCGCCACTTCACTCCAGCTGCTTCCGTTCAGGCTTCCAAACGCCCATTGCACGACTTCCGCCAGTTTGTGTTCACTGGCGAAAAATTCAATCGTCGAGGTGCACGCGCTGAAAAAGTAATTCAGCGCAATGCCGGTCAGGACGATCGAAGAAGGACTCATTCCCACTTTTACAGAGATCAGATAGACCAGGAGCATGCAGGCGACCGCCCATACAAATGCACTGAGCACCGTTCCGAACTGCGTTCCGCTGAATAATCCGATCCCGAATACGATGGATAAAGAAGCGCCAAATGCCACAGCATTGGAAATTCCGATCGTAAACGGACTGACCAGAGGGTTCCTCGTAACTGCCTGCATGGCCGTGCCGGCAATCGCCAGCCCAAATCCTCCGCAGATCGCCATAGCTACTCTCGGAAGCCTTAGAAACAAGATGATCTTATCCTGCTGCTCGGCCACACGGCCTCCGTTTCCAAAAAAGCGGTAAATCGCCCCCATAATATCGCTGATCCCTGTATCAGAAGCTCCCAGCGTGGCAAAGAAAACAGAAAGAAACAGCAGTACTGCGGTGCCAAGCAGCATCAGCAAATATTTTTTTAACTTGTCTCTTTTGTACCGGGCCAGAAGCTCCCCTTTATCCTGCTGTTCTTTCATCCGTGCAGCTCCGTCCCGCTGTAGAAATGACCGTCTACATTTTTAAATCCCTGAAAATCTTCCATCCATGCGCGAAATACTTCTTCCGGATCGAGGTCCGGCAGCAGATCCGGATAGAGCATCTTTGCAATATAGCAGGTCCCCACAAGTTTTCCCGCGCCTCCATGACTGAACTGAGTCATGAAATAGATGTCGTCATTCTGTACTGCTGTGATTCCGTCCCATCCTGCTCTTGTAACAATATCTTCATACGCGGTTCTAAATTCTTCCAGCGTAGGCGGTTCATACAGTCCCGTTCCGCTCAGCGCTTCAGCCGGCGTGACAAGCTTGATGATCACATCCGGGTTTCTGGTGATCACCTCTTCCGGATCCACCTCGCTGGCATTGATATTTTCATAGTCAATGGAGAAAATATTGTCCGCATACGCGTACTCTACCATGTCATACATCGGATCGCCCGGTAAAATCGTGCTGTATGGAGTCGTGGCTTCCATATAAACGGATCTCTTTTCCACGCCTTCCAGCTGTGTATCAATGTACTCAAGTTTCTCGTTAAAATATTGGAAAAACTCCTGCGCCTCCTCTTCTGTCCCGAACATTTTCCCGATATTGCTTACCTGATTTTCGAAATCAGCCGTGTCATATCCGGAAATAACAAACACCGGGATCCCAAACGGCTCCAGCGTCTCGATTGCCTCCTCATACGCGCCGTTGGCCGGCAGAATGACCACCTGCGGATCCAGCTCCACGATCTTCTCATAATCCAGTTCTCTCTGGCTCTTACCGATCACATTCTCCGGATCATACATTCCCCAGTATTCTCTGTCCTGCGCCGTATTGAGATCCACTGCGATCACTTTGTCAATGGCGCCGCATGCGCGGATCAGTTCATTGTTGTAGCGCAGCGCAGATACGGCAGTCTCTACCGGATACGGCAGTTCTACTTCTCTGCCCACATTGTCGGTCAATGTGATGGTTTCCGCGGCCTCTGTCTGCTCCGTCTCTTCTGCCGTGCAGAAAGCGGATATTCCCAGGCTCATTACCAGTGCAAGTGTCAGTGCAGCCAATCTTTTTTTCATCATGCATCCTCCTTAGATTAAAATATGATTGTAAAATTGCCGGTAATTTCCGATCCGTGAGCTGCGCGTCTACTCAAAGTCTTCCTGCCGCAGAAAGCAGGCGCATTTTTGCTGCTGTAAAACAAAAGAGGCTGTCTGTAAAAAATACAGACAGCCTGATCACATCCTTACTTTAATAATAAAATAATAATGATGTTGGGGTCGAAACTATATAATTAGTTGTGCCCTGTACCTATAGTACCTTGAAAAATTCATATTTTGTAGTATTATGCTGGGATTTCTGGCATATATGCCGGGTATTTCCCTCCTTGTT
>DVHT01000131.1 GCA_018711885.1 Candidatus Choladousia intestinipullorum
AGCTCGTTTGCCAGTCTCTCTTCCATTGTCTTCTCGCCTCTCTTGCGGGAGAACATGGTGATCCAGCGAAGAGCCAGTGCCTGACGTCTGTCCGGTCTTACCTCGATCGGAACCTGATACGTAGCACCACCGATACGTCTTGCCTTTACTTCCAGTACCGGCATGATATTGTTCATTGCTTCTTCAAATACTTCAACTGCCGGTTTCCCGGTCTTTTCTTCCATTCTTGCGAATGCTCCGTATACGATCTTCTGAGCTACGCCCTTCTTACCATCCAGCATAATGTTGTTGATAAGCTTTGTAACCACTTTGTTGTTGTATAACGGATCTGCTAAAACATCTCTCTTCTGAGTATGTCCTTTACGTGGCATGGTTACTTCCCTCCTTAATAAATATTAATTCACAGGTACTCACAAACTGGCTTGCTGATTGTGTTTCATGCAAGGACTTCTATATTAACCCGCAACCACCTGCTAATAAGAACTCCGCATAAGGTGAAACAAAATTCAGATCTTCTTGTGATACTTCTGGAAAACGCCAGATTATTTCTTAGCGTCTTTCGGTCTCTTAGCGCCGTATTTGGAACGGGCCTGACGTCTCTTGGCAACACCTGCTGTATCAAGTGTACCTCTGACGATATGATATCTGGTACCCGGAAGGTCCTTTACTCTTCCTCCACGGATCAGCACAACACTGTGCTCCTGAAGGTTATGTCCTTCACCCGGGATGTAGCTTGTAACCTCAATACCATTTGACAGACGTACTCTGGCAATCTTACGAAGAGCTGAGTTCGGCTTCTTCGGAGTAGCTGTCTTTACTGCTGTACAAACGCCTCTCTTCTGCGGAGAAGATGTGTTTGTCGCTCTTTTCTTCAGGGAGTTAAATCCTTTCTGGAGAGCCGGTGCAGTAGATTTCTTTACTGATGTCTGTCTGCCCTTTCTTACTAACTGATTAAATGTTGGCATTTCTTCACCTCCTGATTTGATTCACGCAGTCCGGCCGGCATCCAAGCCGGGCAATCCGTCCTGCAGTCGTGACGTTCTCACTTGTGGTTGCTGAAAATATGCGCAAAAATAAATACGTAATCACGCACTTCCTCATTATACGGTCGCAAAATCCAGTTGTCAAGGAATTTCTTGCCGCTTTACGTAAGGTTTTTGCAGTTTTTACCTTGTTTTTTCCTTCTATATAAATTGTGATTCTGATATTCTACTTTTTCTGATACGTTCTGCACGCTTCCACATAGGCCAGGATGTTCTCAAGCGGAACCTCCGGTTCCAGCATATGGGTCGGCGCCACAAACAGTCCTCCTTTTTCTCCTGCAATATCCAGATTCCTCCAGACAGCCTCTTTCACTTCCTGCGGCGTCCCGTTCGGCATAACCGTCTGCGTTCCGATCGTACCGTGGAAAGAAATCTTATCGCCGTATTTGCGGTAGATTTCTTCAAAGTCCATACACTCGCTCTGGATCGGATTCAGCACATCGACGCCTGCCTCGATCAGATGCGGGATCATCGGCTCAATAAATCCGCAGGAATGGTAAAAGATAAGAATCTCCGGATTGATGGTCCTTACAGCGTCAATGATTTTTTTAAGACGCGGTTTGATCCACCGGCAGTACAGCTCTTCGCTCATCATGATCGTATGCTGCATTCCGATATCATCCCCGATGAACAGGACATCAACGCCCGCGCGCGCATACGCTTCCGCGCGGATCGCAGACAGCTCTGTCACCTTGTCGAACAGAAATTCGGCGATCTCATTTTCTTCCATCATATCGCAGAACAGCTCTTCCATGCTGCGCATATACCATGCGCATTCCCAGATCGTCATCTGCATGTCCCCCAGCGCGATCAGGTCGCGCTCCTTAATGCGGCGCACCTGCTCCGCCTGATGGGAACCGTCCGCATGTGCGAAATCCGGATACGGATAAGCCATGATCTCTTCCAGTGTCTCCATATCCTCAAGCGGGTGGCGCATATACGTCATGTGCATACTGTTCGGTGATTTTTCATGTCCTACGCCCCACAGATCGATATCCGCACCTTCCGCCAGCGGTCTCTGATAGAATTTGCGGTACTTTTCCACATCATGGCCGATCAGCTTCAGATCGTCCACCCTGCGCCACGGGAACTGGAAATACTCCTCATAGTCTTCCGCGCCGAGCTGCTCTTTGCATACCTCCTGCAGGTGCGGGCACAGAACGAATTCTACCGGCACCCGTTCATATCCCTGTCTGCGAAGCAGCGATAAAAAATTTTCTCTGTTTGTCATCCTGAATTACCTCCTCTATTGCTACTTCTTACCCTCAAGATAGATTTCACCGGTCTTCATTTTATCGGCGCCGATGATCGCACGCATGACCTCTGTCCTGCCTGCACCGACCAGGCCGGAGAATCCCAGTACCTCGCCTTTATGTAACGTAAAAGAAACTTCTTTTACATAGTCTGATGAAAGATTTTTTACCTCCAGCAGAACGTCGCCGATCTCTTTATCACGGTCAAGACTTGCATAGATATCTCCCAGATCACGGCCTACCATCATCTTTACCATCTGCTGTTCCGGCACTTCTTTCGTCACGACTGTATCCACGTACCGGCCATCCTTAAAAATGGCAACCTTGTCCGCGATCTGCTGGATCTCTTTCATACGGTGCGATACATAGATAATGATCTTGCCCTGTTCTTTCAGTTTTTTGATCACTCCGAACAAACTGTCGATTTCCGCATCACTCAGACTGGCTGTCGGCTCGTCGAAACAGACTACTTTCAGATTCTCGCGGCTGTAGGCTTTCATGATCTCTACCATCTGCTGATATGCGATGCTGAGATCTTTTACCTTTGTCGTCGGGGAAATCGGAAGCCCGAAATCCTCAATAATCTGCTGTGCCATCCGGTTCGCCTTTGCCGTGTCGATCACGCCGAACTTATTTGCCGGCATACGTCCCAGATAGATGTTTTCCGCAACACTAAGCTCCAGCAGGATCTGCCGTTCCTGATAGATCACGCTGATGCCTTCCTGAATCGCCTCATGAGGAGAATGGAAATGCTTCTGGACCCCATCCAGCAGGTACTCTCCGCTGGTCGGCTGGTAATCCCCGTTCAGGACCTTCAGCAGCGTGGATTTTCCGGCCCCGTTCTCCCCGAGAAACGCAAGCACTTCTCCACCATATGCCTTGAAGCAAATATCATCAAGTGCTTTCACACCAGGAATCCGGACGATCTTCTTAAAAAACCCTTAAAATGCTGGACACGGTTTTTCTGCGATGTTACAATAAAACGAATGATTCGGAATAACCGATTTCACGCACTTACAAAACATCTACATAATACATAAGGGGAGTGATAAGAAATGATAAAATTGCTGAAACCGCTTTCTTTCCTTCCGGCAATCTGCCTGATGTATATGATCTTCACCTTTTCGGCACAGGACGGTGTCACTTCATCGCAGCTCAGTTACAAGGTAAGCCATAAAGTCGTCGAAGTCGGCGGTGAAATCCTCGGAGCAGATTTTGAGCCCTGGGAAATTGACAGTCTTGCCACCAGATTTCACGGAGCGATACGCAAAATCGCCCATATGACAGAGTATTTCGCTCTGGCGATCGCCGTTTCTTTCCCGCTTTACGTCTATGGACTGCGGGGGGTTCTTCTGATGCTTGTCGCGGGAGCCTTCTGCGTCGCCTTTGCCTGCGGGGACGAATACCATCAGGCGTACGTCGCCGGGCGCGGCCCGTCAAAGCGGGATGTCCTGATCGATTCTTTCGGTGTATTCTGGGGGATTGTTCTCGTCCGCATCATCGGATGGACCGGGCGCAAGACGATTTTCCGCCCGTTCGGCAAAAAGAAAAAAGAGCAGTCCTATGCGGGAGCTGTTCCGTATCAGGCGGGGCCCGGACCGTACCAGACAGGGCCGGGACCATACCAGACAGGGCCGGCTCCTTATCAGGGACAGCCGAATGCTCCCCGTCAGCCGATGTACGGAACACCCGATCCGTCAGGACGCGGCTATGCGGAGCATCCGTCGTATTATCCGCCGCACGGAACCATGCCAAACGGCCCGTTCCCGCCTCAGGGCTACGGATATCCGCCGGCCGGTGCTGATCCGCGCCAGATGGTCCGCCCGGAGGAAGACCGCACGACCTCTGACCGTCTCTCTGAAGATATGTCGCTGCGCAAGCTGGTGCATGACCTGAAGGAACAGAAGGCAGAAAGCAGGAAACAAAAAGCGCAGGATTAATCCCGCGCCAAAGATAAGACGATATCCGGCAGTTCTCTGAAATGCCTGATCTTGCTGTAATCTCCGTTCTTTATGCGGCAGCCGTCCGGCTGCCGTTTTTTTGCCGGATTGTACCATACGCCGTACATGCCGCAGCTTACTGCGCCTCCTACGTCTTTTACAAAATTATCGCCGATAAAGAGGCATTGCGAGGCACTTGCACGCGCTTTGAACAGGCACCGTTTCATAAAATCAGCATGCGGCTTTTCTACCCCCGCTTCCTGGCTTGTCACAATAAAGTCAATAAACGGAGCCGCCCCGAGGCGTTTCAGTTTTTCATACTGCATCATCGTCGTCATATCAGAGCCGACACCGATACGGATGCCTCGCTCTTTCAGCCAGGTCAGACAGTCCAGCAGCCCCGGTTCCGGCCTGCACACCTCAAGAACCGTACCCCAATAGCTCTTATACATTTCCGAAATATGCGGAAAGAGCGGTGCGTCCCACGTCTCCAGAAGGTTCTGGATCCAGATATGCCGGCTGTGCGCAGCCGCATTATTGACGCCGAGCCTCTCCTCTGTCTCCTCGCGCATTCTTTCGTAGCTTTTTCGGAACTCTCCGGCTGAAACAGAAAAATGCTCTGTCACGTACGCTTCCAGCCGTTCCATTCCGATCTCGTTGTATTTTGTGTACGCATACATCGTATCGTCAATATCAAAAATCACACATTTCATACCGTTGCACTCCATTCTCTCATAAAAGCCAGCTTTGCGCCATCAAAATATGCCCGGATACCGAATCCAAAATCCGGCATCCGGGCATATATGATCTTTTTAAAGCTGCGGTTCCAGTTCAGCCTCACTCGCGGCATCTTCTGTTTCCTCGGATGTCTGATCCTCCTGTTCCTGCGGGAGTTCTTCCATCTCGTCGAACATCAGCTCTTCCTCTTCATCCACTTCATTCATGGCGTTTTCTTCTTCCATCGCCAGGTCATACTGGTAATCATCCGTACCTGAGATATCGATCTTGACATCGCGGTAGCGCCTCATACCGGTACCGGCCGGTATCAGTTTACCGATGATAACGTTTTCCTTCAGACCGATCAGCGGATCGACCTTACCCTTGATCGCTGCCTCTGTCAGGACTTTTGTCGTCTCCTGGAAGGATGCGGCGGAGAGGAAGGAATTCGTAGCCAGTGCAGCCTTCGTAATTCCGAGCATGACGCGTTTTCCTTCTGCCGGCTCTTTTCCTTCTGCCAGCATCCGTTCATTCTCATCGTCAAAGTCGAGAATATCAACGAGAGCTCCCGGCAGGAACTCGGTATCTCCGTTGTTCTCTACACGGATCTTCTTGAGCATCTGGCGGACAATAATCTCAATGTGCTTGTCATTGATCTCAACACCCTGCAGGCGGTATACACGCTGTACCTCTCGCAGCATGTAATCCTGAACGGCCTCTACGCCCTTGATCTTCAGGATGTCATGCGGATTTACGCTTCCTTCTGTCAGCGCATCTCCTGCTTCCAGGTATACGCCGTCCACGGCCTTGATCCTGGAACCGTACGGAATCAGATACGTCTTGGATTCCCCGGTCTCATTATTTGTAACGATGATCTCACGTTTCTTTTTCGTATCGCGGATAGACGCCACACCGGCGATCTCTGTGATAATGGCAAGACCTTTCGGCTTTCTTGCCTCAAACAGCTCCTCGACACGCGGAAGACCCTGTGTGATATCGCCGCCGGCCACACCGCCGGTATGGAAGGTACGCATCGTAAGCTGTGTACCCGGCTCACCGATCGACTGTGCGGCAATGATACCTACGGACTCTCCAACCTGTACGGATTCACCCGTCGCAAGGTTTGCACCGTAGCACTTCGCGCAGATGCCTACGTGCGAACGGCACGTAAGGATCGTACGGATCTTGATCTTCTTATACGGCTCTCCGTTCTCCTGAACGCCGTCCTGCATAATGCGGGCCGCGCGCTTCGGTGTGATCATATGGTTCGCCTTTACGATGATCTCGCCGTCTTTGTCGCGGATCGTCTCGCAGGAAACTCTTCCTGTGATCCTCTCCTGAACATTCTCGATCTCTTCACGTCCATCGGCAAAGGACTCCACATACATACCCGGAATCTCATCCTTGCCTTCACAGCAGTCGATCTCACGGACGATCAGCTCCTGAGATACGTCTACCAGACGTCTCGTCAGGTAACCGGAGTCGGCTGTACGCAGCGCCGTATCGGACAGACCTTTACGCGCTCCATGAGCGGACATGAAGTACTCCAGTACGTCAAGACCTTCACGGAAGTTTGACTTGATCGGGAGCTCGATCGTATGTCCGGTCGTATCAGCCATCAGTCCGCGCATGCCGGCAAGCTGCTTGATCTGCTTATCCGAACCACGCGCACCGGAGTCGGCCATCATATAGATGTTGTTGTATTTATCCAGTCCGTCAAGCAGAGCCTTCGTCAGGATATCATCCGTCTCTTTCCATGTCTCAACGACTTCTTTATAACGTTCTTCTTCTGTGATCAGACCACGCTTATAGTTTCTCGTGATCTTATCTACGGTATCCTGTGCTTTTGCGATCAGCGCAGGCTTTTCAGGCGGCACCGTCATATCGGAAATCGATACCGTCATGGCCGCTCTCGTAGAATATTTATATCCGGTAGACTTGATCAGGTCAAGTACTTCGGCAGTCTTTGTCGCTCCGTGTGTATTGATGACCTTTTCCAGGATCTGCTTCAGCCCTTTCTTTCCTACAAGGAAATCCACCTCAAGCTTCAGCTCATTGCCCGGGATCGAACGGTCTACAAATCCCAGATCCTGCGGAAGGATCTCGTTAAAGAGGAAACGGCCGAGCGTCGATTCGACGATATCCGTCAGCACACTTCCGTCTTCCATCTTCTTCTGCATACGCACTTTAATGCGGGACTGAAGCGTCAGCGCCTTGTTTTCATAAGCAAGGATGGCTTCGTTTACACTCTTGAAGAATTTGCCTTCTCCGAGCGCTCCCGGCCTTTCCTGCGTCAGATAATAGATACCGAGCACCATATCCTGAGACGGTACGGCTACCGGTCCTCCGTCTGACGGCTTTAACAGGTTGTTCGGCGAGAGCAGCAGGAAACGGCATTCTGCCTGTGCTTCCACCGACAGCGGCAGATGGACTGCCATCTGGTCTCCGTCGAAATCGGCGTTAAATGCAGTACATACGAGCGGATGCAGCTTGATCGCCTTACCTTCTACGAGGATCGGCTCAAACGCCTGGATACCGAGACGGTGCAGAGTAGGAGCACGGTTTAACATAACCGGATGCTCTTTAATAACATCCTCGAGCACGTCCCATACCTCCGGCTGCAGACGTTCCACCATTTTCTTTGCATTCTTGATATTATGAGACGTTCCGTTCGCCACAAGCTCCTTCATAACAAACGGCTTGAACAGCTCGATCGCCATCTCTTTCGGAAGTCCGCACTGGTAGATCTTCAGCTCCGGACCTACAACGATAACAGAACGTCCGGAATAGTCTACACGCTTTCCGAGCAGGTTCTGACGGAAACGTCCGGACTTGCCTTTCAGCATGTCGGACAGAGATATCAAAGCACGGTTGCCCGGTCCTGTGAC